>JBIIYN010000019.1:0-21972 GCA_044346795.1 Pirellulales bacterium | reverse complement strand
GGGACGAATCGATCGTGGAGAGGCCCTTGGCGGCCAAGGCCGCGGGCCGTGGGGTGGCGGGGCCCGCCCGGCCGTGAGCCGCTCCGCCTTCAGCCTCGTCGAGCTGCTCGTCGTCGTCGCGATCGTGGCCCTGCTGGCCGGATTGCTCCTGCCCGCCGTGCAGGCGGCGCGAGAGTCGGCGCGGCGGTCGATCTGCCAGCAGAACCTGCGGCAGCTGGCCGTGGCCGTAATCACCTACGAGGCGGGCAGCCGCCGACTGCCCCCGGCGGCGATCGTCAGCGAAGCCGTCAATCCAGACAGCTGCACCGGCTGCTGGAACCCGTGGGCCGAGGCCAGGCTCGCGTCCTTCACGCCGGGAACGAAGCACGGATCGAGCTGGCTTCTGGCCGTGCTGCCGTTTCTGGAGCAGGCCCGGCTCTTCGACCGCTGGAACCGGTCCACCAACGTGCTGGGCAACGCGGCCGTGGCCCAGGCCGACATCCCCACGCTCTACTGCCCCAGTCGCCGCGCCGGGATTCGCCTCCACCGCGACGACCACAGGAATCTGATCGCCACCGGCTGGCGTGGCGGCGGCACCGACTATGGCGGCTGCTACGGCCGCGGCGACGGCTTTCTCAACGATACGAGCGACGACCATCGCTTCTCCGACGTCGACACGCCCGTGGCCGGTTCGGTGGGAAACCGGCAGGGGCTCTTCCTGCCCAATGCCCCCCGCCCGCTCTCGGCCGCCAGCGACGGCCTCACGAGCACGATCCTGCTCGGCGAACTGCAGCGGCTCCGGCCGATCGCCGGGGCGACGTCCGCCGCCAACACCTACAACCGCACCAGCCACGACGGCTGGGCGGCGGGGGGCGTGGCCACGCTCTTCGTCACCGCCACCGATCCCGGCCATTCGAACCCCGGCGGGATGAACAACCTGTTTTTCGAGTCTCCCGGCAGCGAGCACGTGGGCGGCTGTTTCTTCGCGATGGCCGACGGGTCGGTGCGTTGGCTGGGCGAATTCATCGACGCCAAGGACAACAACTCCGTGTTTCCGCGCCTGGGATCCTGCCGCGACGGCGCCGTCGCCAACCTCGCGGACGCCGGGTACTGACCGCATGCAGCGTCCCACTACGATCACTGCCCTGGCCGCTCTCGTCACCGCCGCGATGCTGACGATTCAGGGCTGCATGCCGGCACGGCAGCCGCCGCTCGGGCGGGTGCGGGGCACCGTCACCCTCGATGGCGCGGCCCTGGCCGACGCCGTCGTGCTGTTTACGCCGCTGGGCAAGGGCCGCACCTCGCAGGGGGTCACCGACTCGGCCGGCCGCTACGAGCTGCGCTATCTCCGCGACATTCGCGGTGCCGACATCGACCGGCACACGGTGCGGATCACCACGGCCAGCGAAGACAACGGCGGCCGCGAACGCCTGCCTCGGCGGTACCATGCCCGGACGGAACTCCAGGCCCGGGTCATCGCGGGCATGAACGTCCTGAATTTCGACCTCCGGTCGCAGCGGCCGTAATCCGCCCCCCCTTTTGGCCGAAAAACCGCGGAAAACCGTCTCCCAGACGAGTGGCCGCGGCGGGACGACCCATTTTTTGGACACGCCAATTTGTTGAGTTATAGTCCGTTTTCGGACAGGCAGCGTGCGGTGGCCGCAGGCATTTCCACCGGGCATGGTCCCCGGTGGAAACGCTGCCCAGGCAAAGCCCCATGGACGAATCAAGCGTGCCCAGCGTAGCCCCCAGCCCGCGAACCGTCGGTCCGAAGGCATCCCCACAGCCGGAGGCATCCTCGCGGGCGGGGCTGCCCCGGCAGCCTGCGAATCGGTCGGTCGAGATCTCCGTGATCATGCCGACCGTGTTCTGGTCGGGCACGTTCGACCGCTGCGGCCGCCGTGTGCTCTCCATGATGGAAGAGGCGATGGAGGCAGCGAAGCTGGCCACGGAGGTGATCTTCGTGTTCGACGGGGCCGCACCGCCCGCCCCGGCCTGGCTCGACCGCCCCGGCGTCACCGTCGTGAAGACCGGAACGCGATCGGGGCCATCGGCCGCCCGGAATGCCGCCGCCCGGGCGGCGTCGGGGAGAATCCTGCTGTTCGTGGATGCCGACGTGGAACTCGCGGCCGATGCGGTCGACCGCATCCACACCGCGTTCGAGTCCGACCCCGATCTGGTCGCGCTGTTCGGCACCTACGACGACGAGCCCCCCGGGCTCAGCGTGACGAGCAACTTCCGCAACCTGCTCCACCACCACACGCACGCGTCGCATCCGGGGGAGGCCAGCACCTTCTGGTCGGGGTGCGGGGCCATCCGGGCCGCGGCTTTCCATGACATCGGCGGATTCGACGACACCTACGACCGCCCCTGCATCGAGGACATCGAACTGGGCATGCGGATCGCCGGCAACGGCGGCAGGATCGTGCTCGACCCCGACCTGCGGTGCAAGCACCTCAAGCAGTGGACGTTGACCTCGATGGTGTTCACCGACGTCGTCCACCGGGCCACACCGTGGACACGGCTGATCGTCAGGAACGGTCGGATGCCAGGCACGCTCAATCTCGACTGGCGGGGGCGAATCAGCGGGGTGCTCTCGATCGCGGTGCTCGCCAGCGTGGCCGCGACGCCGTTCGCCCCCTCGGCGGCATGGATTTCGCTGGCCTGCGGGCTGACCGTGATCGCCCTGAACGTCGATTTCTACCGCCTGTGCGCTGAGAAGCGGGGCCTGGGATTCGCCGTCTCGGCGATCGCCCTCCACTGGCTCTACTTCGCCTACTCGTCGATCACGTTCGGCGTGGTCGCCGCCCACGAATGCTGGCTGTGGCTGAGCAGGCCGAGCGAACGGCGGCACCCCGCCCCCGCGAAGTAACCGCCCGACAGGTTCCGGCGGCCGGAACGCCCCGCGTCACAGGCCGGTCTCGTGGAGATGCTGCACGAGAATCCGCTGCAGTTCGGCGACCGTCCGCGGATGATGATGCACCCGCGTGTGCGTGGCCGGCACGGTGAGTTCGCTGACCACGCCCGGTAGCCGGGCGCTCGACACGGGCACGATGCAATCCCCGCCCTCGCCGACCGGCGAGCGGTGCGCGTCGCCGATGATGCTGTGGCTCGTCACCCAGCAGGCGGGCCGCAGCCCGTGCAGCGCCTGCAGGATGGACGAGTCGGGCTCGAGCACGTCCACCGTCGTCGGCAGCCGCCGTTCGTAGTCGGGCCGGAACGCCCCCGGGTTCGCCCGGACCACCGCGTCGTGGATCGCCTGCATGGCCGGTGGCTGCCGCACGGTGAGCGACGCGGCCCGGCCGATGCCCAGCGACGCCAGCGTCGAGCCGCGGTGCGGGGTGGCGATGAACACCACCCGCTTCACGAACGGCTGCGACCTGAAGAAATAGGCCGGCTCGACCTGCGCCCGGAGTTCCGGCGGCATCCTGATCTCGTCGAACGGGCGGTAGGCGATGGACTGCCAGATGGCGTCGCCGGAGTCCACCACCTGCAGCTTGGCGTGCAGCCCGCCCATGCTGTGGCCGACGAGCACGAGGGACGCAAGCGCAGGGTCGCTCCCCTGCGGATCCAGCCGCCGCACCGCCGCGGCGAGGTCGCGCCGCAGCATCCTGGCCGATTGCAGGAACGAGGCGCCGGTCGGGTAGTTGTAGACCCACGGCTCGAACCGCCGGTGAAACGTCGGCCAGGTCCGCAGTTCGTTGAGCAGGTCGAACCACGTGCCCTCGTCGCTGGCCAGGCCGTGGATGAACACGACCGGTATCCGGCCGGGCTGATGCGGCTCGAGAAACTCGAGTTTCGGCTGCGTGTCGCCCGAGCCGAAGGGCTGCACGAAACCTTGAATGGCATTCGTCCGCGGCAGGCTCTCGAGCATGTCGAGCAGGGGAGCCGTGAGATCGGCGGCGAGCAGCGGCTGGGCCGGCCCGATGTGCACGGCGGCGATCTCGACGGGATTGGCGAGGTCGAGGATCGCGGCCGCGTGGTCCCGGGACAGCGGCCCCGAAAGCTTCTGCACGGGCGTTTCGCCCCCCGGCATCTGAAACCGCAGCACGGCGGTGGCCGCGATCGCTTGCCGCCGCGGGGCGAAGTCGCGCGAGACGCTGCCCGTCGGTCCCTTGTCCAGCCGCACCGACACGGGCAGGCCGAAGCCGCCGCGGGCGTGTCGCCGCGAGATCCGGCTGTCGCCGGGCCGGCAGGTGGCCTCGATCGATTCGATGGCGGCGGCGTCCACGGGCAGCGACCGCGTCTGGATCGGGATCGTGACGGAGTTCCACCGGGGGCCGATCATGAGCCCCTCCCCCGTGAGGCGGCCATGACACCGCGCTGATTCGAGCAGCCCCTCGAGGGCCGTGGCATAGGTCTCCGATGCCTCGCAGAGAATCTCCTGCGACCCCGGGCAGGTCCAGACGGCGTTCCAGGCCTCTTCGCAGGCCGTGTAGTAGCCGTCCACCGCATGCCAGTCGCACTTTTTCGCGAGTTCACAGGAGCCGGCGACGAGTTCGCGGGCCCGGCGGAGATGCCCCTCCGCGACCCGCTCCGGTGGCACCGCGGGCGCCAGCGCGATCGTTGCCGGCACCTCGGAAGCACCGACGCGACGGCCATCTGGCCCCGGCATGCACGCGAGGCAGACGATCAGCGCGATCACCGGGCCGAAGCGTTCACGACCAGACAGCCTTTTCACGGCACGATCCCCCTGCCGTCTGATCTATCGGCGGCCGCGGCCGTCACTCCCGGCTTCCGCGTCGCGACCCGCACACTCACCCCAGCCTGCCCAAAGCAGCCGCCCGGAAACGGTTGTTGTGACGGACTAGTGCGCCGGTTTTGGACCCGTCCCCGGGTTTCCACCCGGGGCTTTTTGCCAGCGGCGGCGGAACCATGCGAAGGTCACGCGAGCGACAATGAATCCCGCTATTCAAGAATCGCGTTCAGGAACGCGACACGGCGTGTTCTTCGGCGACCAATTCCAGGTCGGCGCTGAGGTACTTCACGGCCGCCGAGGGGGCGAGGTTGAAGTAGACGCGGCCCTCCGTGCACCAGCGGGTGCCGTCGTAGAGAAACTCCGCCGTGGCGGCCCGCACGTTCGACACCGCCTCGACGTCTTCCATGCCGCCCCCCTCCACCGCCTCGAAGCTCACCTCGGTGGCCACCAAGGCCTTGAGGCTGCGGTTGCGGCGATCACGGACGTAGATGACGTCGTCGTCGAACGCGACGTTGGACCACAGGAGGCCGCGGGGCTTGCCGCTGGCGGCGGCACGGTCGATGAACTTGGCCTCCAGCTGCTCCCGCTGTCGGTGGAAATCCCGCTGGATGCGGGCGAGCTGCTCGGCCCGACGGGCGGCCCGCAGAGGACGCACCGCGACGGCGACCGCGGCCCCCGCTACGGCGGCCAGCACGCCTGCCAGGAGAATCGAAATGGAGTTTTCCACGGCCGGCCCTCGAACAGTTGCCTAGACGCACATGTCCGAAGTGTACGACCGCCGGTCGAGCCGTCAAAACCAAATGGCCGTGGCTGCGGATCGGACGGGATTTCGGAGGCGACAGACTGCCGCGAGGGAGCCGGAAGCAAGTAGACTCCCGGCGGCAGTGCCCCAAGCGGCCCACGATCCCCCACGGCGCCCGACCGCCCATGCGTCGAAAACCCCCGACCGCCACCGGCCCGACCGCCACCAGCAAAGCCCGTCCGACCTCCGGTCGGCAAGCCCGGCGGGTCGTCGGCGCGCACCAATCGATAGCCGGCGGTTTTTCGCGGGCGGTGGACCGGGCCGTGGAGACCGGCTGCCACTGCCTGCAGATCTTCACCCGAAACATCAACCGTTGGGACGTCGCGCCGCTCGATGAACGAGAGGCGGAGGCATTCCGGCAGGCGGTCGCGGCGGCGGGGCTCGCGCTCGTGGTCGCCCATGATTCCTACCTGATCAACCCGGCCGCGGCGGATGGTGAACTCCGCAAGAAATCGATCGCCGGGCTGGTCACGGAAATCGAGCGGGCCGCGGCGCTCGGCATCCCATGGGTGGTGGCGCATCCCGGCGCCGCCGGCGAACAGCCGCGAAGCACCGCGGTGCGCCGCGCCGCCGAAGGCATCGCCACGGCGCTGTCGCGGACCCGCCGGCACGCGACCGGCATCCTCATCGAGACGACCGCCGGCCAGGGCTCGTGCCTCGGCGACTCCTTCGAGGAGATCGCGGCCATGCTCGAGATCATCGACGCCGCCGGCCATGCCGACCGGGCGGCGGTCTGCCTCGACACCTGCCACGTCTTCGCCGCCGGCTACGGCCTCGCCCCCAAGACCGAACTCGACCGCACGCTGGCGGCATTCGACGCCACGATCGGCCTGGGCCGCCTGAAGGTGATCCACGCCAACGATTCGAAACGCGACCGCGGATCGCGGGTCGACCGGCACGAGTCGATCGGCCAAGGCAAGATCGGCCCCGAAGCCTTCCGGCTGATCATGAACCACCCCAAGCTCGCGAAGATCCCGCTGATCCTGGAAACGCCGAAGGAAGGCGCCGACGGCAAGCCCTGCCCCGACCAGGACCGCGGCAACCTCGCCACGCTGCGCGGCTTCGTGAAGGCGTGATAGAGATCATCTTCGCCCATCTCGCCCAAAACGGTCCTGCTGCTCGGCATCCGGGAGGGGTTGCCCGTTCCCTCGAGCCGGCGTTAGAGCAAATCCGGGATAGCTGTAGCGATGCGCCGGTAAACCAAGTGAGATAGGCGAAGGGGTCGGCGACAGCTCGAGGAGCATGCTTCACGACAAAGACGACATCCTGTCGTTTTGTCTTGGCCGGCCTCCGCCGGCTGGTTCTGTGCTTCGCATCCTGCGAAGCACGCCGGACGAGGCGAAGGGGTCGGCGACAGCTCGAGGAGCATTGGGCGTATCCTCGCCCACGCGACGAGACTGTTGCCGCCCCGAAGCCGGCGAGCTTCCAAAGCGGCCGCGGGCTACGGTTCCGGCGGGATCGATCGGCCGTGGGGGTCGCTGGCCCGCAGGCCGACTTCGGCCTCGATCCGCCGCCTCACCTCGGCGCCGAGGTGGTGCTCGATCCATTCCGCCGGCGGATGGAGATGATCGAGCGGCAGGTCGGCATGGCGGCCCAGCCATGCCTCCCAGAGCCGATGCGATCGCACCACCGTGTCGGCCTGTTCGCGGCCGCGGGCGGTGAGCCGCCAGCCGTGAGGCCCGTGTGCCAGCCGGCCCGTCACGGCCAGCCAGGCGTCGGCGAGCCGGTCGCCACGGGAAGACCGTGCGTCCATGGGCACGGCGGCCCCGTCCACCGCCCCGTCCGCGGCCGCCTCCTCGGCCCGCCAGCAGGCGGCCAGCCTGTCTTCGCAGGCGACTCTCCAGGCGAACCAGCCGCGGCTCCAGAGCCGGGCGACGAGGCCGTCGTCGGGCGCGAACACGACCGCGAGCAGATACTGCACGCCCAGCACGACGGCCATCATGCCGGCGGCACTCGTGTTCAACCGCCAGGCGGCCAGATACCCGATCACGGACGCCGCCACGCCCAAGAGAACGGCCAGCACGGCGATCCGATGCAGCCGCCGCGAGAACAGTTCGGCGGTGGCGGCGGGCACGACGAGCATGGCCACGACGAGGATCGCGCCCACGGCCTCGAACCCCGCCACCGTGGCGAGCGCCGTGGCGGCCATCAGGCCGGTGGTGACCGCGGCCACCGGCAGGCCGGCCGCCCGGGCGGCCTCGGCGTCGAACGCCGTGAAGACCTGCAGCTTCCAGGTGGCGACCGCCGCGGCGGCGAGGACGGCGAACACCGCCGCCGCGGTGAGGAATGCCCGCGGCACCTCGATGCCGGCGACGGCGACGGTGTCGAACGGCACGAGTTCGAGAACGCCGTGGAGCACGCAGGCCGGATCGAGGTCGACCCGGGAAGCGACGGCCGTGACCAGGAGCACCCCCAGCGCGAAGAGCGTGGTGAAGGCGACGCCGGCCCCGGCATCCTCGGCCAGCCCGCCCGCCGACCGCAGCAGCTGCGTCAGCCACACCGTGAGAAGCGCCGCCGCCACCGCGCCCGCGAGCACGAGCACGCCCCCGGGCCGACCGCCGGCGAGCACGGCCAGCACGATGCCCGGCAGCACGGCGTGGCTGATGGCGTCGCCCAAGAGGCTCATCCGCCGGACGACGAGCAGCGTGCCCACAAGGCCGCACCCGGCCGCGACCATCGCCGCCGTGGCGATCGCCCACGCGTGCATGCCGCCGCCGTCGGTGAAGAAGGAAGGGCTCACGAGTGCTTCCCGCGCCACCGCGCCCACAGGCCGCGGCCCGGTGCCGCCACCAATGAGCAGGCGAAGATGGACGCCGCCGCCAGCACGACCAGCGGCCCCGTCGCGAGCCGCGGCACGACGGCGCTGATGGCCACGCCCGCGACCGCCGACACCACGCCGAAGATCCCCGCGAGCAGCAGCATCGTCGGCACGCGATCGGTCCACTGGCGGGCGGCCACCGGGGGAATGACCACCAGCGCCGTGACCAGCACGGCGCCGGCGGCCGGCAGCCCGACGACCACCATCACCGCCACGAGCGCTACGAGCAGGTAATCGATGAACGTCACGGGCCAGCCGGTGGCTGCGGCGAACGCCGGGTCGAAGGAGACGAGCGTCGCCTCCTTGAGGCAGGCGAGCACCGTCAGCACCGCGGCGACCGACAGCGTGCCCAGAAGCAGGGCGTCGCCGGCCGTCAGCGCGGCGGTGTGTCCCAGCAGAAACTGCTCGAGACCCGCCCCGCCGGGAATGCCACGGGCGGTGATCCCGGACACGAGGCTGATGCCGAGCCCGAACGACACGCTCAGCACGATCGCGGTGGCGGCGTCGTCCCGGGTGCGGGTGAAGCGGCGCAGGAGCACGAGCAGCCCCAGGGCGGCGAGCCCCGAGGCGAATCCGCCCGCGAGCAGCACCGGCAGATCGCGGCGGCCGGTGGCGAGAAATGCCAGCGCCACCCCGACCAGCGTGGCGTGCGCCGCCGCGTCGCCGGCCAGGGCCCGCCTGCGAAGCACCCCGAAGCAGCCGATCACACCCGCCGCGAAGCCCACCGCCGCCACTCCGCAGGCCACCACCAGCGTGTTGTGCGAGATCGCCAGCAGCGGCTCGACGCCGATGCAGAAGGGGCCCGTCACGCGGTTCTCCCCCGCGCTTCGACGGCGCGGCCGAGTTCGTCGAGCAGTTCGAGCCGGCCCGAGTAGGTGCGTTCGAGATTGTCCGGGACGAGCACGTCGGCGGGGCGGCCGGCGGCCACCAGCCGCATCGCGACGAGCGCCACGCGATCGAACCAAGAGGCGGCCGTCCGCAGGTCATGGTGCACGACCACGACGAGGCGTCCGGCATCCCGCAGTTCCGAGAGCACGCCGAAGATCAGCTCCTGCGAGCGGGCATCGACCCCGGCCATCGGTTCGTCGAGCAGGTAGATCTCCGCCTGCTGGGCCAGCGCCCGCGCGAGAAACACCCGCTGCTGCTGGCCGCCGGAGAGCCTGCCGATCTGCCGTCCCGCCACGTCGGCCAGTCCCACCCTGTGCAGGCAGTCCCGGGCGACCTCGCGCTCCCGGGCTCCCGGCCGACGAAACCAGCCCAGCCCGGCGTAGGTGCCCATGAGCACGACATCGCTCACGCTGACGGGAAAGTCCCAATCGACCGTTTCCCGTTGCGGCACGTAGCCCACCCGACCGCGGACCTCGGCGAAGGGCCTGCCGAAGAAGCTGATCGCGCCTCCCGCCAGCGGCACGAGTCCGAGGGCCGCCTTCAAGAGCGTGCTCTTGCCGGCACCGTTGGGGCCGATGATGCCGAAGAGGCACGGATCGGCGATCTCGAGGTCGACGTTCCAGAGCACCGGCCGGCGGCCGTAGGCCACGGTCACGTCGTGAAATTCGAGCAGCGGTGGCCGCGTGTTCATGCTTCGATCAATCCGCGCCGCCTCCAACCAGCCCGGCCTGCCCACTCGGCCCGGCCTGTCCGCTCAAGCCCGCGTGGATCGTCTCCACGTTCGCCAAGAGCATCGCTTCGAGCGTTTCGGCGCCGCTGCCGGGTCCGCCCAGCGAGTCGGAATACAAACGCCCCCCGAGGGCCACGCCATGGCCGCGGGCTGCCGCGCCCTCGCGGAGTGCCGTGACGTTGCGGTCGGAAACGCTCGTCTCCACGAACACGGCCGGTATCTTCCGCGTGACGAGCAATTCGACGAGGCGGTTGATGTCGGCCAGTCCGGCTTCGCTTTCGGTGCTCGTGCCCTGCACGCCCACCACCTCGACGTCATAGGCCCTGCCGAAGTAGCGGAAGGCGTCGTGCGCGGTGACCAGCACCCGCTGCCGCTTGGGAATCGACGCCAGCCGTTCGCGCAGGCGATCGTCGAGGGCTTCGAGCCGGCGGACGAGATCGTCGGCCCTGCCCTGGAAGTGCACGCGGCCGTCGGGGTCGAGCTTGGCGAGTGCCGCCGCGACCGCGGGCACGCACCGGCTCCAGAGCCGCGCGTCGAACCAGACGTGCGGATCGTGCAGCCCCTCGGCCACCCGAAGCAGCTGCTCGCGGGGCAGCGTGTCGGCCACGGCCGTCACGGCCACCCGCCGGCCGAGGCGGGACAGCAGTTCGGAAAGTTTTCCTTCCAGGTGCAACCCCGAGGCAAAGACCAGCCGCGCCCGGGCGAGCCGATCGGCGTCGCGGGGCGTCGCCCGGTAGGAGTGCGGGTCGATGCCCGCCGCCATCAGGCAATCGACGGCGACGCGATCGCCGCCGACCTGCCGCACGAGATCGGCCACGATGGTCGTGGTGGCGACGACGGCGGTCGCCGGCTGCTCAGCCTTGACTCCCCCTGCAGCCGAAAGCAGGGCGACCCACGCCATCGGGAGCGGCACCAGGAGCCGCACGCACAATTTTGGATGGTCAAAAAACATTTTTTGATACGCCAAAATATAGCCGCCCGGGCCGGCCCCGGCAATCCGGCCACCAACCGGCGCGTTGACCAAACCGCCGCCTGCTCTTACCCTCGTCAGAGTCTTGGCCGTTCGGGAGCGAAGCCTTGCAATCGACCTACTTCAAGCGGTTTCGAATGGATGCGGACCTGCGGGTGCCGCGGCGGCCCGCCCCGCTGCCCCCAGGCTACCGGTTCGTGCCCTGGAATGAGGCCTTGGTCGATGTTCACGCCCGGGTGAAATTCCGCTCCTTTCGCGACGAACTCGATGCCGAGGTCTTTCCCTGCCTGGGCAGTTTCGAGGGCTGCCGGCGGCTGATGCGGGAAATCCGCAGGAAGCCCGGTTTCCTGCCGCAGGCCGCCTGGCTCATCGCTCGCGGCCGGTCGCCCGAGGATCTCCAGTGGTGCGGCACGATCCAGGGCGTCGCCGCCGCGGGTGGCTGCGGACTGATCCAGAACATCGGTGTCGTGCCGGGGCATCGCGGTCTCGGACTGGGCACCTGCCTGATCGCGCAGGCGCTCGACGGGTTTGGGCTCCACGGCCTGCGGGCGGCGTCGCTCGAGGTGACGGCGGACAACTCCCGTGCCGTCCGCCTCTATCAGCGGCTGGGCTTCCGGCGGATGCGAACGGTTTACAAGGTGGTGGACGGCGGTACGGTGGACGATTGTCCCGACTTCGCCCATGATGGCGGGGGCCGCGACGGTGCTCATGATGGGACTCGTGTCGGGGCCCATGTTGCCGCGGCCGCGGTGGCGAGAGTCCATGCCGCCATGGCCGACGCCGTCCTGCCCTGATCCCGCTGCCGACCCGGTGCCCGTGAAGCAGACCCTCTTCTCGACGACGCTCGACAACGGCATCGTCCTGCTCGGCGAGCAGCTCCCGGGGCTCGAATCGGTGGCCGTCGCCTTTCATACGCCGGCCGGCGCCATCCACGACGGAACGGGCCGCTGCGGCCTGGCGACGCTCTCCGGCGAAATGATGCTGCGCGGCGCCGGAAGCCGCAACAGCCGCCGGATCGTCGAAGACCTCGAGGGTGCCGGGGTGCAGTGGGCGCAGGCCGTATCGATGAGCCATGCCAGTTTTTCCGGCGCCATGGTCGCCAGGCAGCTGCCCGATGCCCTGCCGATCTACGCCGACATCATCCGGAGGCCGCTGCTCGCGGAAGGGGAACTGGAAAACGCCCGGCAGATGGTGCTGCAGAACCTGGCGGGCACCGAAGACGACCCGGCCCACCGGGCGATCCTGGCGCTCCGCGAGATCCACTACCCTTCCCCCTGGGGCATGCCTTCGGAAGGGTTGTCCGCCGACGTCGAACGACTCACAGTCAAGGACGTCCGCGGCTTCGTTTCCGCCCACGTGCGGCCCCGCGGCACGATCATCGCCATCGCCGGCCGCATCGATTGGGACGACTTCGTGCCGCGCATCGCCGACCTTTTCGGCGACTGGAACACCGGATCAACGGCCGCCGTCGCGACCGGCTCCCGGGGGCCCCGGACCAGGCACGTGCCCCACGACTCCCAGCAGACCCACATCGCCGTCGCCTGGTCGGCGCCCCCCTACCATGCCGACGATTCCTACGAGGCGACGGCGGCCCTCGCGGTGCTCGGGGGCGGCTCGAGTTCGCGGCTGTTTTCGGAGGTGCGGGAGCGCCGGGGGCTCTGCTACAGCGTCTCCGCGGGCTACCAGACCCACCGCGACTTCGCCATGGCCCTCTGCTATTCGGGCACGACCGCGGCCCGGGCCCAGGAGACGCTCGACGTGATCCTCGGCGAAATCCACCGCCTCCCCGGCACGATCCAGGAGGCCGAACTGGAGCGGGTGAAGGCGCGGGCCAAGAGCGGCCTGGTGATGCAGCAGGAGTCGAGCGCCGCGCGGGCCGGCGCGATCGCGCGGCAGTGGTATCACCTCGGCAAGGTCCGCACGCTCGCGGAGGAACTGGATCGCTACGACCGGCTGACGGTGCGTTCGATCGAGGAATGGCTGGCGGCCCATCCCGTCCGCGACCTCTCGGTCGTGTCGCTCGGCCAGGAACCCCTGGAGGTGCGGGATGCGGTTTCTGCGTGAACGCCTCGACAATGGCCTCGAGGTCATCGCCGAGGTGACCGACGGCGCGCTTTCGACGAGCATCGGCTTCTTCGTGCGCACCGGCGCGCGGGACGAAAGCGACGACCTGTGGGGCGTGAGTCACTTCCTCGAACACATGATCTTCAAGGGCACGGCCGACCTGCCTGCCGACGAGATCAACCGCCGGTTCGACTGGATGGGCGCCAGCGCCAACGCCTTCACGAGCGAGGAGGACACGGTCTACCACGCCGCCGTCCTGCCGTCGCAGCAGCACGAGGCGGTCGACCTGCTGGCCCGCATGATGCGGCCGGCCCTGCGGGCGGAGGACTTCGACACCGAGAAGCTCGTCATCCTGGAGGAAATCCGGATGTACGACGACCAGCCGCCGTTCGGCGCCGACGACCGCTGTCGCGCGGCCTTCTTCGGCGGGCATCCGCTTGCCCGCAGCGTGCTCGGCACCGTGGAATCGATCCAGTCGCTCGAGGTGGAGGCGATGCGCGACTACCATCGCCGCCGCTACAGCCCCGGCAACATGGTGCTGGTGGCGACGGGGGCCGTCGATTTCACGGCGCTCGTGGCGTCGGCGCGACGGCTCTGCGGCGACTGGGAGCCACACCCGACGCCGACCCGTCGGCATCCGTTCCGGGCTCCGGCCGCCGACCGGAGGGAATCCATCGTCCGCCCCACGGCGACGCTCGAGTACGCGGTGCGGATGTCGGCGGGGCCGGCCGGCGACGACGAGGACCGCTTCGCGGCGAAGCTGCTGTCGGTCGCGCTGGGCGACGACTCGGGCAGCCGACTGTATTGGGCGCTGGTCGATTCCGGCGCGGCCGAGCAGGCGTCGTGCCATCATCACGACTACCTCGACGCCGGGCTCATGATCACGCAGCTCTCCTGCGACGCCGACGACGTCGCCCCGCTCCTGGACCGCATCCTCGAGGTCTACCGCGAGGCGGCCGCCGGGGGGATCAGCCCCACGGAATTCATGCAGGCCCGCAACAAGCTGGCCGGCCGCGTCGTCCTCGAGGGAGAACGGCCCCGCCGCCGGCTCTTCCACGTCGGCTTGGAGTGGGCACACGGGGCCGTCTACCGGTCGGTCGCCGACAACCTGCGGATCGTCGAGGGGCTGTCGGTCGACGACCTGAGCCGCGTGCTGGCACGCTGGCCGCTGGACGGTCCCGGCGTCACGGTGCTGGCCGGGCCGGCCGGCGCGGAGCCTTCCCCCCGGCAACCGGCTCGGGCATAATGCGTCCCGGTCCGGATAGCGACCGGGCGGGGCGGGCTCCGCACCCGACGACGTCCGGCCGCGTAGACCTGCTGGCCACTCGCCGCTTCGCTTTCGCAGCCCCCGCTGACTGTTTCCACCACACCTGCCAATCATCCAGGCACCAAGTCATGACGCCCCTTTTCGCCAATCGTTGGCTGGTCGCCATCCCTCCCATCTGGCTGCTCGGGACGGGCGCCCTGATCACTGTCGCCGTGCTGGCCCTGGTCTGGGCGGTGCTGTTGGCGCTGGCGCCCCGCGCCGCGGCCGAGGCCCGCACCAGCCTCCGCGACGGCTTCGCCGGCCCGATGGCCTGGCTGCTGTTGACGCTCGCTGCCGTCTCCGTCGCCTTCGCCCCGCTCGTGCCGCTCGGACAGGTCTGGCGATCGCTCGTGCGGCTGACCTCGGTGAATCGCGCGACGGCCAGCGTGTCGGTCGCTCCCGGCGCCACGCTCCAGGAAATTCCTCTCGACCTGAGGCCGCAGGAACTGGAGCTTTTGGAGCTCTCGAGCGACGCCCCGGTCGTGGTTCGCACCCAGCAGCCGATCGAGGGATTCGGGCTCACCAAGGTGCCCGACGTGGAGCTGGATGCGACCAACGGGAATCGGTGGAGTTGGAACCGGAGCACCGGAGCGATCAATCCGTTCCTCGGCGCCCGCGCGAAGCTGGAGGCGACGAATGCCTCCGAGAAGCCGGTCCGCCTGACCGCGAGCTGGAAGCTCGTGCCGGAGTTTCCGCAGGTCGCGATCCTGCCGTGGACGGTGGCGACGCTCCTGACGCTGGCCATCGCCTACGGCCTCTTCCGGCTCGTGCCCCGCCGCATCGCCGCGGTCGCCTCGGCCACCACGAAGGAGGCGATCGGGCAGCCGATCTTCTCGGTCGCCCTGATCGTGGGCGTCGTGCTGCTGCTCGCCTTCATCGTGATCCCCTACAACACGTTCGGCGAAGACGTGAAGATGCTGAAGGACAGCGGCCTCACGCTCATCAAGGTGCTGGCGCTGTTGGTCGTGGTGTGGACGGCGAGCGTCTCGGTGGCGGAGGAGATCGAGGGGCGGACGGCGCTGACGGTGCTTTCCAAGCCGCTCACGCGGCCGCAGTTCATCCTGGGGAAGTTCGCGGGCCTGGTGCTGGTGGGATTGCTGGTGTTCCTGATCCTGGGCACCGTGCTGCTCGCCACCACCAGCCTCAAGGTCGTCTACGACGCCCGCGAGGGCGCGAAGCTCGACCCCATCTGGCGGGACTGCGCCGATGAGATGATCACCGTCGTGCCGGGGCTCGTGCTCTCCCTGCTGGAGACGATCCTGCTGGCCGCCGTCAGCCTGGCGGTCTCGACGCGGCTGGGCATCGTGCCCAACCTGATCATCTGCTTCACCGTCTACGCCCTCGGCCATCTCGTGCCGCTGATCGTGCAGTCGAGCGTGGGCAAGATCTCGATCGTGCGGTTCGTGGGCCAGCTGTTCGCGACGATCCTCCCGGTGCTCGAGCACTTCACGATCGAGGCCGCCGTCGTGGGCGGAGTGCCCGTGCCGTGGGGCTACCTGGGCTGGGCCGCGCTCTACGCGGCCCTCTACTCGGCCGTGGCCCTGCTCGTGGCCCTCGTCCTCTTCCAGGACCGCGACCTGGCCTGACGCGGGCTGCAACGGACTCGCTGACTGGATCGCATCATCTCCGGGGCTGCACCGGCTTCGGGGCGGCAACAGTCTCGTCGCGTGGGCAGGATAGCCCAAAGCTCCTCGAGCTGTCGCCGACCCCTTCGCCTCCGACTCCTGATTGGGCGGATTGTCGCGACGGATATCTGACGCGTCCTACCGCACGAGGCCGGTGCTGGCGGCCACGCCGAGCGTTCCGCCGCCCTGCCCCTGTTCGGCGAGGCCCGGCATCATCCACGAGCCGGTCTCTGCGGACCGACGGGTCTGGGCCTGGGCCTTGCCGTCGAGAAAGAAGACGGTGCCGCTCCGCAGCCGCCGTTCGATCCGCGGTCCCACTTCCACGCCCAGGATGCCCGCCTGGTGGGCCCGTCCCAGCGACGTCTTCAGTTCGAGCACCTGCCGCCCCAGTTCATGATCGCTCGAAACTCCCACGGCCCCGACCCACCTGGCGGGCCCATGCTGGATCGAGGCCGAATCCGCCTGCATCCCGGCACTGAGATTGATCCCCTCGATGCGGCTCCTCAACTCGGCAGCCAGCGGATCGATGCCGCTGCTGCGGCCGGAAGGCCCCCGCACGAGGACGTCCACGGGAACACCGAGGGGCGGATTCGCCGACTCCGACCCGGCCTCGAGGCCACGCAGCGCGGCGGCGACCGAGCCCGCTCCCCTGAAGTCGTCCAGCCCGAGGCCGTCGAACACCACGGGCGTGTCGTGCACCGGGGCTGGCGGTGGTTCGCTCCCCACGGCCTCCGCCGCGAACGCACCGTCCCGAGACGCGTGAATGTGCGGCAGATACCACTGCGTCAGGGCAGCCAACATGATCACGGTCACGGGCATTCGACGCATCCGTCCGCCCTCCGCTGCCGGTGTTTGCTCCGGCCGCCGCCCCTCTCCGGCGCTGGCGGCAGCCGCCTTTGTCCATGGGCTGGTCAGGCCGTCGACCTACTCGAGCACGGCGTCGTTTTCCACGTCGAGCGCGGCCGTCGCCGGCTCTCCGGCCCCGCCCCGCCCGGCATCCTCACCGGCGTGCCCCTCGGTCACTTCGGCGGCCGCCTTCACCGACTCCTCCGCCGAGTCTCCGTCCACGGCAGCCGCCTGCACCCGCAGCCCGTCGAGGATCTGCCTCAAACCCTCGACCTGCAGCGAAAAACTCTGCGTCGCCTCGTGCAGCATGGCGCGACGCACCGCCCGATCGCGCTCGGCGGCGGCATCCAGCTGCTGCTTGCGGTGCTGGAATTCCTCGGCCTGTTCGAGCAGCGACCGCTCCATCTCCGTGATCGCCGCATTGACCTCGCGAACCATCGCGTCGCGGGCCGCCGCGTTGCGGTCGGCATGCACCGCGAGCCGCTCGAGGATCTCCTGCCGTGCCTGCGAGATGCCCGAGGCGGCCCGCTCCAGTTCCAGCCGCACCTGCTCGGCGGCCGCCGACTGCCGTGCGACGTCGGTTCCCAGCGACTGGATCCGTTCGAGGCCCGCCGTCGCCGTCGCCTCGACCACGGACAGCCGCGATGCGAGCCGCTCCGTGGCGGCCTGCTGCCCCGCCAACCCCGCCTGCACCTCGGTCAACTCCCGGCTCGTGAAACCGCCCAGCCGGTCGATGCCCCTGATGCTTTCATGCACCGCGGCCTCGACCGCGCCGGTCTGTCGGACCAGCCGCCACACGACGGTGGTGAGCATGAACGAAAAGGCGGCCACGACGACACACGCCGCCGGAAGAAACCGGGCACCGCCGCCGGAGCGACGGTCGTCTCCATCCCCAAGCCCGATGCGGTCGTAGTGTTCCACGGCTCCCCCCTGCGGATCGAAACCAGATTCGCCGGCAGCCAAACGCTCGCCGGCTGCGCGGTCTCCCCGCTGACGTTCTTCGGCGGAGGCGCTGTCATTCTTTGAGCCGATGCCGGCTGGATGGCGCACGCGACTTCGTCCGCGGTCGGACCTTTCCCCTGCCGGCCGACGACCGATCGGCCGCGGGTGACGGTCGTAACGACTGGGAAGACCGGGCACGGCCCCGGGGACGGTCGACCGGTCAGGCGGCCACGCGTGCCCGGGCGGCCGCGGCGGCGGGAACGCCGCCGCCCAGTCGCGTGCACCGCAGGCCGTCGAGCACCCGCATCGCGACCTCGAGCGCGGCGGCGCCCGCGGCTCCCGTCACGAGCGGCTCGCGCCGGAACCGCACCGCATCCAGGAAGTCGTCGTGCTCGCAGGCGATGGCATTGGCGTCCGGCACGGCCAGCGTCTCCCGCGGCAGGATGTCGGTGAAGAACCGGTCCTTCAGGGCGGCCCGCTCGACCGGGGGCACGTCCGCGGCGACGAACGAGCCGTCGCGGACCGCCCGTGACGCCGACACGACCTCCACCGTCTTGGCGTTGAAGTCGGCCTCGACGACTGCCTCGGAGCCCCAGAGCGACACGCGTCGGCTGAGCGTCGGGTGGATCCGCGACGCGGCGAGATCGGCGACCAGACCCGACGAGAACACGAGCCTGGCCCGCACGGCATCCTCGTGGCCACCGGTCGCGGTCATGCCGTGCGCGTCGACCCGCTCGAGCCGCCCGGGGTCGAGCGAAAGCACGAGGTCGATGTCGTGGATCATCAGATCCAGCACGACACCGACGTCGAGCGATCGGAACGTGAAGGGGGCGAGCCGTGCCGAATCGACCGCCACGATCCGGCCGCACTTTTCGACGGCCATGCGCCAGGCGGGATTGAACCGCTCCACGTGCCCCACGGCGACCATGCGGCCGAGGCGGTCCGCCGCGGCGACGATCCGGGCCGCCTCCCCGACATCCGCGGCGATCGGCTTCTCGATCAACAGGTCGACGCCGCCTTCCAGGAGCGGCAGTGCCACCGCGGCATGGAGGGAGGTCGGCGCCGCGATCACGACGGCATCGACGCGGCCCACGAGGTCGATGGGATCCCCGACGGCCGCGCATCCATGGGCCGCGGCGACGCGCTGCCGCGACTCGGTCAGCGGATCGACCACGGCGACCAGTTCGGTGTCCGTCCGTGCGGCCAGCAGCCGCGCGTGGATCGTCCCGAGGTGTCCGCAACCGACCACCGCCACGTTCAAGCGCGTCATGCCGCCCTCCTGCGTTCGCGGGCGCGCCCATGCCGCCCTTCCTTTTGCTGAGCCAGAAATTCGAGCAGTTGCATCACCTCGGGATGCAGCATCCCCTGCGACCTGAGGATCTCCCGGGCGGCCTCCAGCCCCACCTTCGCCCGGTAGAGCAGCCGATGCGCCTCCGTCATCGCCTCGATGGATTCATTCGCCAGGCCACCCCGCCGCAGGGCCACGACGTTGATGCACCGCGGCCGCGCCGGCATGCCCTCGCAGAGCATGAACGGAGGCACGTCGTGGAGCACGCGGGAGAGCCCGGCGACGAACGACCAGCCGCCGATCGTGGCCCAGTGATGCACGGCCACCGCCCCGGAGAGCGACGCGCGGGAGTGCACGCGGACGTGCCCGCCCAGGAGGACGCCGTTGGCGAGGATGCAGTGGTCGCCGATCCGGCAGTCGTGGGCCACGTGGCTGCACGCCATGAGAAAATTGCCGCTGCCGAGGGAGGTCACGCCCTCCTCCTTTTCGGTCGCGCGGTTGATCGTGACCCCCTCGCGGATGATGTTGCGGTCGCCGATTTCGACCCGGGTCCGCGTGCCGCGGTAGCTGACGTCCTGCGGCTCCCCGCCGATCACGGCGTTGGAGTAGACGTGGTTGCATTCGCCGATCCGCACGTCGTCCACGATCGTGACGTTGTTGTCGAGCACCGTGCCGCGGCCGATCACCGCACCGGCCGACACCCAGCAGAACGGCCCGATCACCACGTCTTCGCCGAGTTGGGCGCCGGCCTCGACGATCGCCGAGGGATGGACGGACGCCGGACGGCCGCGGAGCACCGCGCCGCGGGCGGGCGACTCGTCCCGCATCGGAACCGTGGCCTGAAAATCATCCATGCGGCGATGTCCTTGCGTGATGCGACGACTCAGGCGGCGGAGGACGCGACGTGGCCGGCGGCCAGCAGGCCCGCCAGGGCCCCGTTGAGCCTGTGCCCGCTGCGACAGGCGCGGACGTGGGCGTGGATCGGGCGACCGGCCAGCGACAGGTCGCCCACGAGGTCGAGCACCTTGTGCCGCACGCACTCGTCGGGCCAGCGCAGCGAGTTGCCGATCGGGCCATCCGGCCCGAAGACGAGCAGATCGCCGTGGGTGGCGGACAGGCCGCGACCGGCCGCCTGCAGCCGTTCGGCTTCCGCCGCCGGCAGAAACGTGCGGGCGGCCGCGAGTTCCGCGCGATACGACTCGGGCGTCACCCGCAGCGAGAAGAGCTGCCTGCCGATCGGACCGGTGCCGTAATCGAGCTCGTAGTCCACCGACAGGCCGGCGAACCGCGGCGGCGAGGCCTCGATCCAGGCCGTTTCGTCGCCGACACGCATCACGGAATCGACGACGATCGGCTCGACGGCGTCCCCCAGTTCCTCCGCCCCGGCCGTGGCGATGGCCTCGGCGAAGGCGAGCGACGAGCCGTCGAGGCCGGGCATCTCCTCGGCGTGCACCCGCACGAGGCAGCAGTCGATGCCGAGGCCGGCCAGCGCGCTGAGGAGATGCTCCACCATTTCCACGCGGGCGGCGCCCGCGCAGAGATTCGTGCGGCTCGACGCATCCACGCGGTGCCGCACGCCGGCGGGAATCGCCGGCGACCCCGGCAGATCCGCCCGGACGAACACCACGCCCGCGTCGGCCGCCGCCGGCTCGAGCTGCACGAGATTCCGCCGCCCGCTCCAGTAGCCGACGCCCGAGACGGACACCGGCTTCCGGAGCGTGCGCTTGCGCCGCTTACGCGTGTCTTGGTGCATGAAGAAACCCCCGCGGCATTCGCTCAACGGGTGCGCGGAACGCCCGCACCCGGACGACCCGTCTGATCGGCCACGGCGGCGCCGTTGAGCATCGTGAGGATGTCCTTCGTGATGTCGTTGCCCTCGTCGTAGTAGACGATCGGCTTCGTGATGCCGCGCAGGATCTGGTTGCGGTCGGAGTTGTCGACCGGGTCGCCGTCGAAGCGGAAGACCGCGGCGATGCCGTGCTGGCGGGCGAACTGCGCGACGGCCCGCTCGATCTCGGTGTAGACCTGGAGGTAGACCTTGGCCTCGCGGTCCATGAAGTCCTTCTTCTGCAGCTGGGCGTTGACGTTGAAATCACCCTGCGCCTTGGCGATCTCCGCCTCGAGCTTCTTGTACTCGGGCGTGCCGACGTTGAAGCCCTTCAGCTGCTCCATCAGGCCGTTGATGCGGTCACGCTCACCCTTGAGCGCATTCTCCGCGGCCATCACCTCGTCCTTCATCTTGTCCATCGCCCCCTTGAAGCGAGCGTGGTTCTTGAAGATGAAGCCGACGTCGATCACGGCCACGTGGGACGAGGGCGACGCGGGCCTGACCTGCTGCGGCTGCCCCTGTGGAACGCCCACGGGCGGCTGGGCGAAGGCGGATAGGTGGGCGAGGCCGACGACGGCCGCACACACGACACTGGCGATTTGCCTGTTCACGGAATGCACTCCTTGCTGGTGTTTCAAACGCGCCCCGCGGCGCCGAACGGTCGCCGCCGACGCGGTTCCTGGCCGGCCGGGCTCCACGGACGGGCGGGATGATGGCAACCCCCGCCCGTCGGCTCAAGGCCAAAATGCGGCTTGGAAAAGAAAAATCGGCGGCGCCGTGCGCCGGCCTATTTCGGCGGACCGAGCGTCACCTGGAGCGTGACCTCGGCACCATCCCGCAGCACGACCACCGGGACCGTGTCGCCCCCCTTGTGCTTCCGCAGGGCGCTGTCGAAGTCCTCGAGGCCGGTCACCGCGCTTTCGCCGAGCCGCACGATCACGTCGCCCCCCACGAGGCCGCCCCGCGCGGCGGGCGAATCCTTCGTCGCGCCGGTGATCGCATAGCCCTTCCCCGGCTTGCCGAAGTCGGGGATGCTGCCGAAGTAGGGCCTGTCGCCGCCGCCGCGGGCGAACTGCTTCGAGGCCACCTCGACGTAGGCGGGCCGCTCGGCCGTGGTGGCCAGTTCCCGGACGAGGTCGGCCACCAGCCGCGTGATCCGCACCATCCCGTCGTAGTTGATCTTCTCG
>JBIIYN010000194.1:0-7279 GCA_044346795.1 Pirellulales bacterium | reverse complement strand
GTGTACCGCGCGGAGTGGGACGGCACCGGCACGGTGGCCTTCGGTCTCGACGCGGTGACGATCGCCAGCGGCAGAACCGCCGCTGGCCGCAACTTCGCCGACCTGCAGGTCACTCCCAGCGACAACGGGATCTATCTGCGGATCGATGCCACCAGCCCCACCGATCCGGTGCGGGACTTCCACGTCTGGATGCCCGACTGGCAGGGGCAGCGTTTCGCGGGCCAGCGGTGGCAGCCGGGCGATTCGTTCTCGCCGTTCCATCCGCTCTTCCTGCAGCGGCTCAAGCCGTTCCACACGATCCGCTTCATGGGGATGCAGGAGACGAACTCCTCCAGCATCCGCTCCTGGGCCGACCGTCGCGATGCTCTCGACATCCGCCAGGGCTCGGGCGCCGGCGGCACGCCAAGCGAGCCCATCGTCAACGGCATGTCGGTCGAATACATGGTGCAACTTGCAAACGACCTCAACGCCAATCCGTGGTTCAACATGCCGCACATGGCCGACGACGACTTCGTGCGAAACTTCGCGACCTACGTCCGCGACCACCTGAAACCCGGGCTCACGGCCTCCGTCGAGTGGTCGAACGAGATCTGGAACTTCGGCTGGGGCTTCGAGGCCTCCCAGTGGGTGTCGGAACAGACGAAGCTGCCGGCCAACGCTGGGCTCGACAACTGGCAGGTCGCCGGACACGAGGCCAAACGCGATCTCGACATCTGGTCCGACGTGTTCGCTGGGCAGAACAGCCGGCTCGTTCGCGTCGCCGCCGGCTGGGCCGCCGTCGACTGGGTGACCAACCGGATCGTCGAGAGCATGGGGGGATCCTTCGACGCGATCGCCATCGCCCCCTCCATCACGCCCACCGACGAGCAGCGGGCGGCCTACACCTCCGCCACGACGGTCGATCGGGTGATCGCCGACACGCGTGCCAACATCGCCACGTCGCTCGAGTGGGTCGGCAACCACGAGCGGCTGGCCCAGGACTGGCAGCGACGGCTCGGCCGGCCGATCAAGCTCGTGGCCTACGAGGGCGGGCCGCACCTCGATGGCCGCAACGCCTCCTACCAAAACGCCTTCTACGCCGCGACCAACGACGCCCGCATGGGCGACATCTCCCGCGACTACCTCCGCGGCCTCGATGCCGCGGGCATGGATCTCTATGTTGACTTCCAGTTCACCGGCTACGCCGGCGCCACGCCGTGGGGGGATTTCGCCAAGCTGCACCGCATGGACGAGCCGCTGACCGCGGCCCATCGCTACCGGGCCGTCGTGGCCGCGGCCGATGGCTCGCTGTGGAACCCGGTCGCGCCCCCGCTGCCGGTGGTGGGCATCGCGGGCGCGACGATCGTCGAAGGCCATCTGGGCCGTCGGCTCATGACCTTCGTGCTGACCCTCTCCGCCCCCTCCGCGACGCCGGTCACCGTCCGCTGGAACACGGTCAACGGCACGGCGACGGCCGGTCGCGATTACGTCGCCGGCGGCGGCACCGTCACCTTCGCTCCGGGGCAGACGCGGCGCGCGCCGCCTCGGCCGCGGCGCCGGTTTCCAACCACACCCGACCGCGCTTGTAAGTCGGCGGAACCGGCAAGGTCGCGCGCCGGTTCGCCCGTCCACCCACCCACCGGAATCGGCCCCGGTTCGATTCCGCGCCGGCTCCGGGTCGATGCTCCGGTCACGTGGCGGCAGGATGCCGCGCGGGCGGGGAGCGGACCATGCACCAACGGGATATCGCGGTCGTCGTCTCGACATTCGAGCGGCCTTGGCACCTGCGTCGCTGTCTCGCCTCGCTCGAGGCGCAGGATGGGGTCGCCGGCCGGTTCGAGGTCGTCGTCACCGACGACGGATCGCAGGACGAAACGTTGCGGATGGTCACGCAGCTCGCGCGGCAGGTCGATTTCCCGCTCACGTTCACCACGCATTCCCACGAGGGTTTCCGGCTCGCCCGCTGCCGGAACGAGGGCGTGGCCGCGTCGACGGCGCCGTATGTCCTCTTCACCGACGGCGACTGCGTGCTGCCGCGGAACCACCTTCGCATCCACCTCGAGGAACGGCGGCCGGGATGGGTCGCGGGGGGCGACTGCCTGCGGCTCGACGAGGCAACGTCGGCGCGGATCACCCCGGACGTGATCGAAGACGGTGACATCGCCGCATTCGTGCCGAGGGGGGAGTCGGGCAGGATGCGGATCAAGGCCTGGCGTGCCAAGGCTTACGAATGGTTGCGGATTTCGATGCGGCCGCGGCTGTCGGGCAACAACATCGCGATCTGGCGGGCCGACTACGAACGCGTCAACGGGTTCGACGAGCAGTTCGTCGGGTGGGGCTTCGAGGACCGGGATTTCCAGCAACGGCTCGAACGGCTCGGCGTGCGGGTGCGGTCGATCCTGCTGCGGACGACCGCCGTCCACCTCTGGCATGCTCCGGCACCGAGTTTCACACGGAACGGCATCGGGACGCCTAATCTCGACTACTTCCGGTCGCTCGGCCGCCGGCCGACGTTCTGTGTCGACGGCCTCGTGAAGCCGGACGAGCCGCCCGCGACGATCGTCACGATCCCGGTATCGCCCGCCGCCACCCGCCGCGCCGCCTGAACGCATCCCGTCGGTCCGCATCATGTGGCCCTTCCCTGCAACTCGTCGCGGTGCTTCGGCCGTCGTCGCGGTCGGATCGCCGCGCCCGGCGCGGCATCGCCTGCTGGGGCCGGAGCGGTTCGCCGACGTGTGTCTGCCGCTCGTGGGGAAACGGGTCGGCTACGTGCGGCCGGAGGGCAACGTCGGCGACGAACTGATCGAACTGGCGATGGTGCAACTCTTCGCCGCCTATGGCATCCGCTGGTCGCCCGTGTCGTGTCGCGTGTCGTCGCCCACCCTCGAGCACTTCGACCTACTCGTCTTCGGTGGGGGCGGCAACATGGGAACGCGTTACGCGGGCAACCACGAGCTCCGCGGCAGGGCGCTCGCCACGGGTCTGCCGCTCGTGATCCTGCCGCAGTCCTTCACCTCACCGGAGGATCGACCGTTTCACCGCGTGTTCGTTCGCGAGCGCGCGAGCCTCGGCCTGCGGCCCGACGGCATCCTCGCACCCGACCTGGCGCTCGGCCTCGAATGGCCCGCGGCCCCGCCGCCCCGCCACGATCTGGGCGTCTATCTCCGCCGCGATCAGGAGCGTGGCGGCCGCAAGCCGCTCCTGGCCCGCGATCCTGTCCGGCTGGCCCGCACGCCCGCCGACTACCTGGCCCTCGCCGCCCGCCACCGCCGGATCATCACCGACCGGCTCCATTTCGCCGTCGCGGGGCTCCATGCCGGCCGGCAGGTGACGCTCGTGGCCAACGACTACCATAAGAACCGCTCCATGCACGAAACGTGGCTGGCCGATCTCGGCTGCCACTTCGCCGCCTCCGCGGCGGACGCGTTCGCCTGGCGCCGCCGCGCGGCCTGATCCGCGGCCGCGGGCGATCAGCATCTACAGGCCTCGCCCCGGAGGGCTCGATGAACGACGTGACCGCGGCCATCGATCGCGTGCGGCGCGTGGCGGAAGAGATGCTCCGCGAGTGTGCAGAGTCTCCCGCGGGTGGCGGCGCCGCGATCGCGCTGTGGCGGCACGGCCAGCCGCTGCTCTCCATGCGCGGCGGCGAGGCGTCGGCCGGCCGGCCGTGGACCGCGTCGACGCCCTGCCTCATCTGGTCGGCGAGCAAGGGCCTCGCCGCCGCGTGCGCGCTGTATGCGCTCGAGGCGCGGGGCATTCCGCTCGCTGCCCCGGTGGCGGCGGTCTGGCCAGAGTTCGCGGCCGCCGGAAAGGAACGGATCAGTCTCGCGGAGGTGTTTTCGCACCGTGCCGG
Organism: Pirellulales bacterium; assembly: GCA_044346795.1. Lineage (GTDB taxonomy): Bacteria > Planctomycetota > Planctomycetia > Pirellulales > UBA1268 > CAMCQY01. Next base: position 3,447 of record JBIIYN010000194.1, on the reverse strand, counting down.
GCTCGCCGCGATCGATCACAAGGGGCTTTCGATCACCGACCACGAGGCGGTGGCCGCCGCGCTCGCGGAGCAGCCGCCGAATTGGCCGGTCGATGGCGGCCATGGCTACGGCGCCCGCACCTTCGGCTTCCTGCTCGACGAGATCGTGCGGCGCGTCGCGGGCGAGCCGCTCGCGGCCTGCTGGGAGCGGGTGTTCCGTGCACCACTGGGGCTCGATCTCTGGTTCGGGCTTCCCGCCGACAACGTCGAGTCGGCGGCCACGGTCATCGCCCCCAAGTCGCCGCCTGCGCCGGGCCCGTTCGCGAGGGCCTTCGCGGATCCTTCCTCCCTCACCCGCCGTGCCCTGAGCGAGCCGGGCGGCATCCTCACGCCGGCCGTGATGAACACGCCCGCACTCCGCGCAGCGTCACTGCCGTCGCTCGGCGCGATCGGCACGGCCGATGCGCTCGCCCGCTTCTACTCGATCCTCGCCGACGGCCGTTCGCCGTTCCTCCGCGAGCCCACGCGGGCCTCGATGAGGACGAGCCTGAGCAGCGGCCTCGACCGCGTCCTCCTCGAGCCGACGAGTTTTGGCGCGGGCTTCATGACCAACGATCACGGCCTGTACGGCCCCTCCCCCACCGCCTTCGGCCATCCCGGTGCGGGCGGTGCGATCGGGTTTGCGGATCCAGAGCGGGGGCTGGGCTTCGCGTTCATCCCGAGTGCCATGCACCCGGGTGCCCTGCCGGGCCCGCGCACGCGCAGGCTGATCGCCACGCTGTACGGCACCGAGCCACGATCCGGGGCATGTGATTGAGTCCGAGAGCGACAAGGCCAGGCGGCCCGGACACCGAAGCGAGCCTCAGGCGCCTCCGAGCCGAAGACGCAACCATTTCGCGAGAGCTGCCGAGGAGCCGCCGCAGCGAGCGGAGTGTGTTCGGGCCGCCTGGCCGGCACTCCTTCCAGGGGCCTGTCAGCCGGCCGCCGCCGCGAGCCGCGACGCGAGCAGCCGGCTGACGGGCTGCGCGGCGACGGCCGGATCGCGGGCCAGCACGCCGAGCAAAATCGCAAGTCGCTCGGCCGCCGGCCGTTCCATGTTGAGAATGACGGTCGGCCTGCCGCCGATCACGCAGGGGCCGCCCGGCAGGTCGCCGAGCGGCTCCTCGCGGACGTGGTGCCCCACGTCACGGGCCAGCTGCAACGCTTCTTCAAGCAGACCGAGCGTGTCTTCCATGAACGGCCAGATCAGAGAGCCAGATCAGGGCGAGGGGGATCAGAAAGAAAAGCCTGGTCAACGGGGGCCGGCCGGCTTCATGCCGAGCTGCTCGCGCCTCGCATCCATGGCCCGGCGGTATTCGACGTATCTGGCCCGCTGCTCCGGTGTGGTGCTGTCGATGATATTCTTCCGCCAGCGGTTGCGGTCCTCCTCCGTCCCGTTGCGGGGCGGTCCGCCGAACCCTCGGCCTCCGGGCCCGCCGCCACGGCCACCACCGTTCGGCCCACCCCCTGCTCCGCCCGGGCCTCCGTCGCCGGCTCCCGTCCCCGGAGCCGCACCGCCTGCGCCATTCCCCGAAGCCGCACCGGCTGCGATGCCGCCCGGCGGTCCGTCCGGCCGCCCGCCGGCCGGACGCGACGCCTCCCAGGCCTTCCGAAACAGTTCTTCCTGCTTGATCTGACGGTCGAGTTCGGCCTGCCGCTTCTCGGGCGGCAGCGAGAAATAGGCGTCGATGCGGGTCCGCATCGTGGCGCGGAACACATTGGCTCCCCGCCTGCCGGCCTCCCGCTGCATGCTTTCGGGGAGCGCCTCGATCTTCTCGCGAATCTGCGACATGGCCGCCACCGCGGCGTTCGCCTCGTCGAGTGTCTGTGGTCCGCCGTTGGCTGCAAACTGCTTCTGCGCCTCGGCCTGCAGGTTTCGGATCTCGACGATGCGGGGATCGGTCCACAGGCGGACGTAACCGAGGAGCCAGGCGATGAACAACGCGACGAACGCCACCGTCAGCAAAATCAGGAGCCAGCGGACCGCCCGGCGGGTCGCCGAACCTTCTTCATCCTCGGCAAAACCGTTTGACCGCATCGATGCCGAACTCATCGTCGAGCCTCATGGAAATGCCGGAGGGAATCATCACAGGTTGTCTACGTGACCGTCCAGATAAAGAAAGTTGCGGGCGCCCTCGGGGGCTTGCCAGACGGTCAAAGCATCCGTCGAGTCGTTTGCATCCGTTTCGTCGGTGCCCAAGAACGCGGCCCATCCCGTCGCGTGAAACGGCTGGAATTCGTAGAGTATCCAGAGCTTCGAGGTCGACACCGCCTGCCCGCTGCGGCTCTGGCCCGCCTCCTCGCGGGTGCGGCCGCGGAGCTTGCCGGTCGTGGCGTCGGTGATGGTGAGGCGGCGTTGCGGGTATTCGTAGCTCGTGCCTTCGAGCCTGAGGTTTGCCCCCTTGTATTCGTCGGGCTTTTCCGCATCCGGAATGGCCGCGAGCGCCGTCTGCGCGTTTTGCACCACCGTGGATGTCGGGTCGCGCTGAAAATAGGCATTGTCGGAGGGACAGCGAAACACTTCGCGATTGTCCTCCGCGTAGGGCCCGATCACCGCAGCAATGCTGGGCAAAAGCGGCCTGCTGCCGCTGACGTAAAACCCCGGCTCCGAACTCGGCACCTGCGCGGCCACCGGAAACTTCGCCGACTTCATGCGGTCGAGATAAACGTTGATGGCGATCCCAGCCTGCTTGAGGTTCGACTTGCAGCTGATCCGCCGTGCCGCCTCGCGGGCCGACTGCACCGCGGGCAGGAGCAGCCCAACCAGCATCCCGATGATGGCGATCACCACCAGCAGTTCCACGAGCGTCATGCCGGGCCGGCCAGCCGGTGCACGCGATCCGTTCCACGGACGGCCGCGAACTGGCTGGGCTGCTGGGTGGGCTGCTCGGCTGGCCGAAACGTGTGCTGCGAATCTGCGCTGCGGCATGGGGGGAGACTCCACATCGACCGGTTGGCGGTCGCTCGGGAAAGGTGCGAAAGATCAGCTGACTTGCCAAAACTTGAACGGTCGAGTGGTCCAAAAGGTGCCACGAGCTGATTCTACCGACGCCCCGGCCGGAAGGTCGATATACCCCGAGACCGCGCAAGTGCATGCGCGGCAGGAGGTTGGGGAGAAGGGCGTGGTAAAAAAGCCCGATTGCCCGGTTCCTGCCTGTCCAGGAGGCTGGGCGGTTGGGGCGCACGCTGGCGGAATTGCAAGCTGGTCGGGGCGGTGGCGGGAAACGGCCTGCGACGGGGAGGGTTCGTGCATCTGACAGACCAATCCTCGGGAGCCGGCGGTGCCGGGGCGTTTGAACAGTCGCCCGCCGGCCCGACGCCGCAGCCCGCGGCGGGCACCTCTCGCATCGACGAGGCCACCGCCCTGCACCGCCAGTTGGAGATCGCCCGCCTCCGGCATGCGGCCGAGGTGGCCGAACTCCGGCGACA
>JBIIYN010000192.1:0-7351 GCA_044346795.1 Pirellulales bacterium | reverse complement strand
GCGGGCTCGAACACGACGAACCGCGCCGCCCGGCCGAGGGCCCCGCCGGGATGCGGATCGTGCGCGGCGCCGAGGCTGACCATCGACATCGCCAGCAGGCTCACACCCAGGTCCTCCCGCTGCCCCACGATGAGCAGGTTCGCGCCCCCCTGGCGGCGGAAGACGGCGGCCGTCGGATCCTTGATGGCGATCGCGTCGCCCAACCAGGCCAGGGGCGGCGTCTGCGACCTGCCCGCCACCGTGCCGCTGCCGAGCAGTTCGGCCAGGAGCGGATTGCCCGCCGGGTCGGCCGCCTCGTTGCCGTCGAACACGATCCGCGGCAACGCCGGGATGTCTGTCCGCCTGTCGGCCAGCCGCTTGAGCGCTCCCAGGTAGCGTTCGCGGCGCTCGTCGTTCAGGAATACGACCTGGAACGGATTGTTGCCCGCGACCATGCCGTTGGCGTCGTTGTAGATCGCCTCGCCCGGGCGGGTGAGCAGCCGGGCGGCGGTGTTGTCTTCGCTGAGAATGAGGCTCGAGTCGGCCTCGTTGCACTGCAGCGCGATGCGGATCGCCATCTGCCCCATCGTGGCCCGGGGCAGGCTGTAGGAGCCGCCGAGCGTCTGGGAGCCGAGCAGCACGTGCATCCCGAAGGCGCGTCCCTGGCGGACGAGCCGGTCGAGGATCAGCGCGGCGTCCTGGGCGATCTTGTCGTCCTCGACGAAGATCTCCTGGAACTCGTCGATGATCAGCAGGATGCGGGGCATCGGGTCCGGGTGTCCCGTCTGGCGGAAGCCGGCGACGTCCTGCACGGCGCACTCGCGGAACAGGTCGCCGCGGCGCTTCAGCTCGCGGTCGAGTTGCTCGAGCACCGACAGCCCGAACTCCCGCTCGCTCTCGATCGCGATCACCCGCGCGTGCGGCAGCTGGTAGTGGTCGTAGAGCTTGAACTCCACGCCCTTCTTGAAGTCGATCAGGTAGAACTGGATCTCGTTGGGGCTGTAGTTGAGCGCGAGGCTCGTGATCAGCGCGTGCATCAGCGTCGACTTGCCGGAGCCGGTCTTGCCCGCGATCAACGCATGCTGGCTCGTGCCCTTGCCGAGCTTCAGGTATTGCAGCTTGCGGGCCCCCGCCGGCCCGAGCGGCGCGAGCACCTCGCCGGCCGTGCTGCCGGTCCACCACTCCTCCTCCTTGGGCGCCACGCGGTCGAACGGCACCTCCACCCGCTTGGCGGCCTTGGCCGCCTTGCCGACCCGCTGGATGATCTGCGTGAACACCTCGTCCGTCGGCGGCCGCTCGACGGCGAGCGGCCACTTCGCGAAGTCGGGATCGCTCCAGGTGGGAACGCCGTCCTTGAGCACGAGCGTGGTGGCGTGCTTTTCGAGATCGGCGAGGCTGAAGTTCGAGGGCATGTGCTGCGACGTGTCGACCGAGACGATCGTGTAGACGCCGCAGCGGGCGCCGGAGGAGGCGATGCTCGCCAGCCGGCGGGCGCTCGTCTCGGTGAAGTTGGCGGGAAAGTTCGCCACCACGACGAACCGGTAGGGCTCCGGAACCTCGGCGTCGGCGTTGTAGTCGCCGATCGATTCGTATTCGTTGCGGAGGTATTTCTGGATCACCAGTTCGATCTGCTCGGTGATGTCGGCCAGGCACTGCTCGATCTGCGGCGGCTCCGTCCAGATGCGGCTGGTGACGAGCAGTTCGTCGTAGTCGGCGAGGTGCATGAAGCCGGCGAACTGCTTCCCGAGCCCCACCGGGTCGATGATCGTGAACCGGGTCTGGCCCGCCGGCACGCCGCTGGCGATCCGCAGCATGAGCGCCTGCATCATCTCCGAGGCGATCTCCTTCTGGTCGCCGGTCGTCTTCACGAGCAGCGACGCCTCGACGGGGAAGGGGACGAGCGCGGGCTGCGTCCAGGCGATCGGCCCGTAGGCGTTGAACTCGGGCCGCGACGACACGCCGCCGGGGACTTTTTCGAGCGTCAACCCGAGCTGCCCGAACCGCAGGCCCGGCGGAGCCGACGTGGGCAGGGGGCAGTCCTCGGTGGCCAATCGTTCCCAGGCGGGGAACGCGGCGGCGTCGATGCGATTGGCCTCGTCGTAGACCGCCGCGGTCTCGGTGCGGGCCGTCTTCCAGGCGTCGATCATCTCCTGCCAGCGTTCGTCGCGGCGACGGCCGGCGGCGGCGAGCCGTTCGTCGCGGGTTCGCGCCACCTCCGCGAGCCGCGCGGTCCGCTCGGCGGCGAGGGCCTCGAGCCGGGGAGGATAGCTCTTCTCGGCGGCCTCCCGCGTGGCCGCCCGCTTCTTCTCGGATTTGTCGACCGCTTCCTTGTACTTCGCCTCGAGTTCGGCGAGCAGCCTGTCGCGTTTCTCGGCAACCGCGGCGAGATCGGCTTCCGCCTTCTCCTGCCGCTGCCTGGTCTCCGCGGCGAACGTGGCATCGAGCTTGGCCACCTGGGCATCGTGCCGCGTCTTGAGGAAGCCCGCGGCGGCCGTGAGGCAGCGGCGGGCCTCGTCGATCTGTCGCACGAGATCCGTTCGCATCGCCACCACGTGGGCACCGGCCGTCTTCCGCATCCGGGCGACGAGCCAGAGGCCGAGCCCCGCGCCGCCGCCTGCGATCGTGAAGAGCGCGCCAGCCGCGACCGCCAGCCTCGTGCCGAGGGCCTCGGGCAGGCCGCCGGGGGTGAGCAGGAACGCGGCCACCGCCGCGGCGATGCCCACGAGGATCGGCAGCAGGATCGCCGCCGCCTGCGTGCCGCCGGCGAAGGCGGTCGCCGCGGTCCGCAGCCCCAGCAGCTTCGCGGCGGTGTCGGTGACCGCCGCCCGCAGCTGCTCGAGGTGCGCGAGCAGCTGCCCTCCCGACGGCAGCTCCGTGGCCGGCGCCCCCTCCGCCGCAGTCGGCTCGGCGATCCGGCGGTCGGCCAGGAATTTCCGGGAACGTTCGTCGGCCTCGTCGAACTGCGCGGCGGCGGCGGCGAGCTCCTTCTCGGCCCGACGCAGCAGCTTGGTCGGTTCGGTCCGCTTTTCCTTGAAGACTTCCTTCGAGGAGTTCGCCTCGAACTGCGCGTCCTCCGCGAGCTTCGTCCGTTCGTTCTCGCAGGTGCGAGTGACGGTGGCCGCGTAGCTCGATCGCTGCGTGTCGAGCTTCGTCCGCTCGGCCACGGCGTCGGCGTCGGCCTTCTGGTTCACCGCGGCGTGTTCGCGGCGGATCGCCTCGATCGTGCCGGCGAACTGCTTCTCGGCGGCCGCCAGCGCGGCCACCGCCTGCTGCTTCGCGGATTCCGTCTCGGTCTCGAATTCCGCGGTGATCTCGTGCTCGAGCCGGCTCCGCAGGGAGGCGGACTCGCGGAGGCGGTGGAGTTGGCGTCGCAAGAGTTCGCGATCGAAGGCGTTGTGGGTCACGGTGGCGGATCCATGCTCCTTGCGGAGCGTCGAATGGGTGCAATCGGATCAGAAATCTTCTGTGTCGCTCACGTCGCGACAGGCGCGGGCGAGCACCTCGGCGAGCCGGCCGACGGCCTCGAGGGTCTCCTTCACCCGGGGGCCGAGGGGCTCGATGTGCTCCTCGTGAAACGCCCTGCTCGTGGCGTCGTCCCAGGTCTCGCGGGCCGCCTCCCACTTGAGCCGCAGCTGCTTCAGGGCGAGTGCCATCTTGCCCGCGCCGCTCGAAAGGTCGGCGTTCATGTCCCGCTCCCGTCCTGATCTGCGGCGTGACCTGCGACGGCGGAGGCCGAGCTGGAAGTCGGGCCGGCGGGGCCCGGGCTGGGAGTCGGGTGGGTGGCCGGCCCCTCCTCCACGGGGCGGGCGACCGATGCCGCACCGGCCGTGGCAGCGGCGGCTGCCGTACCGCGCGGCGCGGCGGTGTGGGTGTAGCTGTCGAGAGAGATGAGCATCCGCTCCAGCCGGGCCATCGCCTTCGGGCAGTCGATGTCGATCACCTCGCGGAACCGTGTCAGCCGCACGCCGGTCTCCTGGAACTGCTGCCGCACGACGGGCGTCCAGCGCCGCACCGCCTCGGCTTTCTGCTCGGCGCGGGCCAGCCTCCGCCGCGCTTTCTCGAGCGCCTTTTTCTCCTCGCTGCAGGCGGGCGTGTCGTCGCCCACCTTCTTGAACGTCCGGCAGTAGTGGAGGTCTTTCGTCGCCTGGGTGACGGCGTCGGCCGCCCGCCGCACTTCGGTCTTCCAGTAGGCGGCCCGCTCGACACAGATCCAGTCGACCACCCGCTGTGCCTGCAGTTCCACCTCGGCGAGCGACTGGCCGGTCTCATGGCCAAACGCCGCCAACGCCGCCTTCACGAAGGCGAGCGTTTCGATCGACTTGATTTCCGCCTGGGTGGACATGTTCGCGGCTCAACGCGGTGTGGCTCTACCGCTGCTGCTGGTATTCCTCGACCCGCTCGGCCTTGCGGATGAGATAGGGCACGTAGTCTTCCGTCGCCTGGACGAACCGGGCGAAGGTGCCGAGTTGCTGTTCGAACTCCTCGGTGAACTTCTGCTGCTCCTGGTCCCGCCAGGTGGCGCTCAGGGCCGCCAGTTGCCGTTGCACTCCCTGCATCTGCGCCATCACCTCGGTGCTGAAGACCCGCAGCCGTGACGCGAATCGCCGCAGTTCCTGCGGATCGACGATGACCTGTCCCATGTCTCGACCCTCCTTCTTTCGATGTGGTGCCGGGTTCGTGCCGGCGGCCGAAGCCTGCGGTGGTGGGGGTGGCAGGATCGGCGGGACGCCGCACCCGAGCCCGCTCCCCTCATCGTATCGGTTTCACTCCGGAAACGCACCGTCCGCCGTCGGGCGGCGGCGGGGAAACGGCTGTGCATCAGGCCGACGGCCGCGTACACTCGCCGTCGTTCGTCGCCGCTTGCCGGCCTCTTTTCCGGGGCGGCGGCGGACCGCCCCGGAGAGATGCCGACTCATGCAGCCCACCGCCACCCACGCCCATGGAACGCCCCCCGCTGCCGGTCGCCCCGCAGCCGCCCACCCCGGCCAGCAGGCCGGGGGCGAGGTTTCGACGTCCCCGGCCCAGGGGTGGCACGTGAGCCACCTCTTCTACCGCTTCGACCGGGCCCGCCTCGCGGCCATGTCGCCCGAGGCCCTGGCGGAAGGGGCACGGGCCTTCCATGAGGCGCTCGACCCTGCCGGACCGCTCGCCCCCACCCGCCTGCAGACCTGGATCGTCCCCGGCCACAAGGCCGACTTCGGCGTGATGGCGATGGATCCTTCGCCCCTGAAGGTGGACGACGTGCATCAGCGGCTGCTGGCCGGCCCGCTGGGACAGGCGATCGAACCGACCTGGTCGTTCGTGGGCCTCACGGAGGTGAGCGAATACGTCCCCACCGTGGAGCAATTCGGCGAGCGGCTCATCGAGGAGGGTGAGACCCGCGACAGCCCGACATGGAAGGCGAAGGTGCAGGGCTACGCCGCCCGCGAAGACCACATGCGGCGGGCGCGGCTCGAGCCCGAACTGCCGCCCTGGCCCAACGCCTGCTTCTACCCGATGAACAAGAAGCGGAAGGTGGGGGAGAACTGGTTCTCCCTGCCGTTCGCCGAACGCAGCAGGCTGATGGCGGAGCACGGCCGGACCGGGATGACATTCGGCGGCCGCGTGACGCAACTCATCACCGTCAGCGTGGGGCTCGACGACTGGGAGTGGGGGGTGACGCTCTGGGCCCGACGGCCGGAGTTCCTCAAGGAGATCGTCTACACGATGCGGTTCGACGAGGCGAGCGCCCGCTACGCCGAGTTCGGCCCGTTCTACACGGGCTACGTGGGCACTCCGGCCGACATCCTCGCCCATTGCCACGTGGAGTAGGCGGGCCGCGGTGGTGGGCGGAGCGACCGCAGTGCCGATCTGTCGAATTGTGCATTGATGGGCCGCTGCCACAGGCGGTATCTCTTCACCGTCCCAATCCGAGAGGAGCTTCGCTTTCCATGGCCGCCGTTTCGCCCGTTTCGTTCCGGAGTTCGTTCTGGCTCTCGTTCCCGCTCTCGTTCCCGCTCTCGTTCCCGCTCTCGTTCCCGCTCTCGTTCCCGCTCTCGTTCCCGCTCTCGTTCCCGCTCTCGTTCCCGCTCTCGTTCTGGGCCACGGCCGTCGCCGTCGCGGGCGCCGTGGCCGCGGTGTGCCAGCCGGCCGCCGCCGCCGAGGCGGCGAAGCAGCCGAACATTCTCGTGATCTGGGGGGACGACATCGGCCAGTTCAACGTCAGCGCCTACAACCTCGGCATGATGGGCTACAAGACGCCCAACATCGACCGCATCGCCCGTGAAGGGGCGCTGTTCACCGACTGGTATGGCCAGCAGAGTTGCACCGCCGGGCGGGCCGCGTTCATCACCGGCCAGTCGCCGATCCGCACCGGGCTGACGAAGGTGGGCCTGCCGGGGGCACCCGAGGGCATGAAGAAGGAAGATCCCACGCTCGCCACGCTCCTGCGGGCGCGGGGCTACGTGACCGGACAGTTCGGCAAGAACCACCTCGGCGACCGTGACGACATGCTCCCCACGAACCATGGGTTCGACGAGTTCTTCGGCAACCTCTACCACCTCAACGCGGAGGAGGAGCCGGAGCACCCCGACTACCCGAAGAATCCGGAGTTCAAGAAGCGGTTCGGACCGCGGGGCGTGATCCACTCGTTCGCCGACGGCAGGATCACCGACACGGGCCCCCTCACGAAAAAGCGGATGGAGACGATCGACGAGGAGGTGAGCGACAAGACGTTCGCCTTCATGGAGAAGGCGAAGCAGTCGGGCAAGCCGTTCTTCGTCTGGTGGAACTCCACGAAGATGCACATCTTCACGCACCTGAAGGAGGGCGTGGCCGGCAAGACCGGCCTGGGGATCTATGCCGACGGCATGGTAGAGCACGACAGGCAGGTCGGCGCGGTGCTCGCCAAGCTCGACGAGCTCGGCCTGGCCGAGAACACGATCGTGATGTATTCCACCGACAACGGCGCCGAGGCCTTCACCTGGCCCGACGGCGGCACGACGATGTTCCGCGGCGAGAAGAACACGCAGTGGGAGGGGGGCTACCGCGTGCCCTGCGCCATCCGCTGGCCCGGCGTCATCAAGCCGGGCACGGTGGTCAACGACATCGGCGCGCACGAGGACATGCTCACCACGCTCTGTGCCGCGGCCGGCGACAAGACGGCCAAGGAGGAGCTCAAGAAGGGCCGCCACATCGGCGACCGCAGCTACAAGGTGCACCTCGACGGCCACGACCTCGGGCCCGCCCTGCGGGGCGAGGCGCCCTGGCCCCGCAAGGACTTCATCTACTGGACCGACGACGGCAGCGTGGCGGCGCTCCGCTACGAGAATTGGAAGGTGACGTTCCTCGAGCAGCGGGCCCACGGCATGCACGTCTGGCAGCAGCCGTTCGT
>JBIIYN010000018.1:0-22417 GCA_044346795.1 Pirellulales bacterium | reverse complement strand
CGCCGACCATCTGGCTCGGAGCGACGTCGATGTATTCGATCTTGTCGGCGGGCACCAGCACGAAGTCGCCCCGGTAGCGGGCGATGATCGTCTCACCCTCCAACCTGCCGTCCACCACCGTGGCGTCGGCCGGAGCGAGGTGGGCTTCGTGCTCCTCGTCGGCGCGCAGCCAGACCACGTCGTCGCTGAGCTTGCCCTTCGAGATCCGGCGGTAGGGCGTCACGAGGAAGCCGTAGGAATCGACGCCCGAATAGATCGCGAGGCTCGAGATCAGGCCGATGTTCGTGCCTTCCGGCGTTTCGATTGGGCAGATGCGACCGTAGTGGGAGATGTGGACGTCGCGCACCTCGAAGCCGGCACGCTTGCGGTTGAGGCCGCCCGGGCCGAGCGCCGAGAGCCGCCGCTCGTGCGTCAGCATCGACAGTGGATTGGTCTGGTCGACGACCTGGGAGAGCTCGCCGCGGCCGAAGAAATACTCGATGGCGGCGGAGATGCTCTTGGGATTGATCAGGGTGCGCGGCGACATCTCCGCGACGTCCTTGAGGCTCATCCGTTCCTGGACGGTGCGACGCAGCTTCAGGAAACCCTTCCGCAATTCGTCGCTGGCCAGCTCGTCGATCGTGCGCAGGCGGCGATTGCCCAGGTGGTCGATGTCGTCCACCTCGACCTCGCCCTCCCCCTCGCTGAGCTGCAGCATGTACTTGATCGCGGCGATGAGGTCGTCCGGCCGCAGCGTCATCTCGGTTTCGGGGACCGACAGGCCGAGCTTGCGGTTGATGCGGAACCGGCCGACGCGGCCGAGGCGGTACCGGTTGGTGTCCTTGAACTTCTCGTCGAACAACGCCTTCGCCTTGTCGAGGGCCGGAGGATTGCCGGGCCGAAGCCGCTGGTAGATGCGCACCAGGGCATCCTCGTGGCTGGGGGCGACGGCTGTCCGCTTCTTCGACTCGTCGGAGTCCTCCCGCAGGCTGTTCATGAGCAGCGGCACCTTCTGCTCCTGCATCACCTCGACGGCCTTCAGCCCCGAGGTGCAGATCAACTCCGCCATGTCGTGCGTGATCTTGACACCGGCATCGACGATGATTTCCCCGGCCCGCTCGCTGCCCTTGGGATAGACGATGTCGTCGACCGCGATTCGGCCCTCCAGCTTCGCCACGCTGCGGGCGCCGACGACCTTCTCGATGCCGGTCTTGTAGAAGAGCTTGAGGATTTCGGAATCGCGGCTGAACTTCGGATCCATCGCCCGCAGGAGCGTGAGCGCCGAAAACTTGCCGCTCTGGTCGATGCGAACCTGGAGCGTGTCTTTCTTGGAGACGTTGAGCTCGATCCAGCTGCCGCGTTCGGGAATGATGCGACAGTTGTAGGTTTTGCGATCGGTCGATTCGGTGTCGGCTACGAAGTCGATGCCCGGGGAGCGATGGAGCTGGCTCACCACGACACGTTCGGCGCCGTTGATGATGAACTCGCCTCCGCCCAGCATGATCGGGATGTCGCCGAGGTAGACCTCCTCCTCGATGGGCTGCTCGCGCGTCAGTCGGAGCAACACGCGAAGCGGCCTGCCGTAAGTCAGCCGCAGCTGACGGCACTCGTCGGGATCGTAGCGAGGCTTGCCGAGATCGTAGCGCAGGTACTCGATCTTGACGGTCTTGTCATAGCTCTCGATCGGGAAGATCTCCCGCAGCACGCCTTCGATTCCGTGATCCTTCCGCTTGCCTGGCGCGACATCGTATTGAAGGAAGGCGTCGTAGAATCTGGTCTGGATTTCCGTGAGGTCGGGGATGGAGTGGCTGGCGCGGCGGCTGCCGAAATGGCGAACCTCGGAGGGCTGGAGACGGCGGACGGCGCTCGTTGCCATGAAAGGGGGGCTCCTTGAAGGGATAGCTCTGGACAGGATGGCTCTGGACAGAACGTCTGGGGCTTCGGGCCGCCGAAGCGATTCCCCGGCCGCTCGTCGCGGCGGATGGGTGCAACGAACGACGGCGATCGAGCAGGTCGTGGCCGACTGAACAGGGAGAGGGCAGAAGGGGACAGCAAGCGTCGAGCCAGCAAATACTATACCAATTGGCAGGCGGAAGACCAACCCTCCGCCTGCCAACTGCGTTTTTTCGCGGCTTCTACTTGATCGAAACCTTGGCGCCCGATTCCTCGAGTTCCTTCTTCAGCTTCTCGGCGTCGGCCTTCGAAATGCCTTCCTTGACCTTGGAGGGGGCTCCCTCGACCAAGTCCTTGGCCTCCTTCAGGCCCAGGCCGGTCGCGGCACGCACGACCTTGATGACGCCGATCTTGTTGTCGCCGAAGGCGTCGAGGACGACGTCGAACTCGGTCTTTTCGGCAGCAGCCTCCGCTGCACCGCCAGCCGCACCGCCACCACCGGGCGCGGCCATCATCACGGCGCCGCCGGCGGCCGGCTTGATCCCATGGACCTCGTCGAGGTAGTCGGAAAGTTCTTTGGCAGCCTTCAGGGACAAGCCCACGATCTTGTCGCCGAGTTCCTTGGTTTCCTTCGTGAATTCACGCGTTGCTTCAGCCGTTGCCATCGCTGGAGATCCCTTTCTGTCGAAAAATCGCCCCTGTGAAAGAAGCGTTGGAAAAAAGAGTTTGGAAAAATCGACCGCAGACTGCCGCCAGCGGCCTGTTGTGAGGTGAATGCCGTGAGTGACCAGCCGTGTGCGAATGCCCGCCAGCGGCGGGGAAACCTATGTCATACCATGAACTTTGCCCGAGTGAAGACCACCCAAAAAAATCGCGGCGAAGCTGAAGCCGACGATCTGGGTCAGGCTGCCGGAGGCTGCCCGCCGGATTTTTCGAGGTCGTCGATGCGGGAGGCGATCTGACCGGCGAGCGTGCCGCCCGCGGAGAGGATCTGGCCGGAGAGCGTCGACGCCAGGCCCGAAATCTGGCCCGAGAGGATCGAAAGCTGTTCGGCGCGGGTGGGCCACTTGGCCACCAGTTTGATGTCGCCGGCTTCGAGCCTGGCCCCGTCGAGGGCGCCCCCGCGGCATTCAAAGCCCTCGAATTCCTTCACCCCCGCGAGGCGATCGAGTTCCTTGGCCAGATCGACCACGTCTTCGCCGCCCCAGGCGATGGCCAGCATTCCCTCGGTCTTGGTGAACGCCGGAGCGATCGGCGTGTCGAGGGTGGCCCGCCGGGCGAGGCTGTTCTTGACGAGATGCAGGTGAATCTTCTTCTTGCGGAGCGTGCTTCGCAGCGCCGAAGTCTTCTGGGCGTCGAGCCTGCCGAGGCTGACGACGACGACGTTGTCGACGTTGTCGAGCCGCTTTTTCAGGTCGTCCACCAGCATGTCTTTGACGAGTTTGCTCATGGTTTGGATTCGCTCGGGCGAAGGGGGTGGCGGGAGTGGATGGGCGAGGGTGTCAGGCGGCGACCATGATGCCGGGAGTCATGGTGGCGGAGATGGAAACGCTCCGCACGAACTGGCCCCGGACGCTGGACGGCTGCATCGACTGGATGTGATCGATGAACGCACGGATGTTGGCGACCAACTGCACGGCATCGAAGCTCGCCTTGCCGACGACGGCATGCACAATGCCCGTGGGATCGTTGCGGAACTCCACCTTGCCGGCCTTGTATTCGCTCACGGTTTTGCCGATGTCGGCGGTCACCGTGCCGGCACGCGGGCTCGGCATGAGGCCCCGTGGCCCGAGTACCTTGCCCAGCGGGCCGACGAGCCCCATCATGTCGGGAGCGGCGATGCAGACGTCGAAATCGGTCCAGCCCTCCTTGATCCGCTTGGCGAGATCGTCGCCGCCCACGGCCTCGGCGCCGGCTGCCTTCGCATCCTCGGCGAGGTTCCCTTTGGCGAATACCACGACCCGCTTGGCCTTGCCGATGCCATGGGGAAGCACGAGCGAGCCGCGGATGATCTGATCGGCCTGCTTGGGGTCGATGCCCAGGCGCATGTGGATCTCGACCGTCTGGTCGAACTTGGTCGGGGGAAAGCTCTTGAGCACGCCCACCGCCTCGGGCAACGGGATGGGGTCGTCGGTCTTGGGCTTGAGTGCGAGCATGGCTCGCGTGCGCTTCGAGAGGGACACGGCAGAAATCCTGGGTGGAGGGTGCTGTCGGGGGCTGGTGGAAGCTGGCTGAACAGGGACGTCCTGAAAAACTGATGAAAACCTGGTGAAAATCGAACCAGAGCGATAAACAAAACCAAAGATACTACGGAAGACGGACGGTTTCTCAACCCTCGACCGTGATCCCCATGCTACGGGCCGTTCCCTCGATCATGCGGCGGGCATATTCACCGTCGCGGGCGTTGAGATCGGGGGTCTTCAGCCGGACGATCTCGTCGAGCTGGGCCCTGGTCACCTTCCCGACCTTGTCCTTGTTGGGCACGCCCGAGCCCTTGGCAAGCCCCGCCGCCTTCTTCAGCAGCGCCGCCGCGGGGGGGCTCTTGGTGACGAACTCGAACGATCGGTCGTTGTAGACCGTGACGACCACGGGGATCGGCATGCCGGCCGCCTCGCGCGTCCGGTCGTTGAACTGCGACACGAATTGGCCGAGGTTGATGCCATACCGGCCGAGCGACGTGCCGACCGGGGGAGCCGGCGTGGCCTGTCCGCCCGGCACCTGGAACTTCGCCTGACCAACCATCTGCTTTGCCATTGTCCGGCCCTTTCGTTGCTACGATCCCTACACCGATTCGATCTGCCAGTATTCGATATCCACCGGGGTCGATCGCCCGAAGATGCTGAGCATCACGGTCACCCGGCCGTTGGCTTCGTCGATCTGCTCGACCTCGCCTTCGAAGTTTTCGAACGTGCCCTCGTTGATCTTCACGCGATCCCCCTTTTTGAAGGCGATCTTGAGCCTCGGCGCCTCGTCGGCCTTCACCTCGGCCTTGTTGAGCAGCTTGGCCACGTCCTGGGGCAACATCGGGCTGGGGCGACCGGCCGAACCGGTGAAATCCCCGATGCCACCGGTTTCGCGGACGAGGTACCACGTGTCGTCGTTCAGCAGCATGTTCACGAGGATGTAGCCCGGATAAAGCTTCCGCCACACCACCCGCTTCTTGCCGCCCTTGAACTCGGTGACCTGCTCCTTGGGCACGACCACGTCGCCGAAATACCGATCGAGCCCCTGCATCTGGATCCGGCGGAGCAGGGTCTCACGGATGGAGTCTTCGCGGTTGCTCTGCACCTTGAGGATGTACCACTGGCGGTCACCGACGGCGGGCTGGCCGTCGGCGTCATCCGCCGTGGCGACCGGCTTGGCGTCTTCGCTGCCTGAAAACGGGTCGGCCAGTTCAGCCGGCGAGCCGTCGTCCTCGTCGAGGTCCGCCTCCTGGTCGATCGGGGCCGCGGCGTGCTGCGTGGCGTTGCCGGCAAGACGGCCCGCCTCGGCGGCATCGTCGGTTACGGGAACTCCATCAGCGCGTTCGTTCGGTTCGTCTTGGTCGTGCTGGACGTTCATGAGGTTGGGAATGCCTTCGGGATTCAACGCGGTCCCTGGATGGCCCTGAGAACAAACCACCAGAACAGATCGTATGCGGCAAGGATCGCCGCCAACGCAAAAATCAGGAAAATCACCACGGCCGAACTGCGGATCACCTCGTCGGCCGATGGCCACGACACCTTCGTCATCTCCGTCTCGACGGCGATGAGGAAATCGGCGAAGGGCTGATAGTTGACGAGGCGGAACAGCAGCCAAAGGCCGGCGGCCAGCAGCAGTCCGGGAACGAGAAAACGCAGGACGCCCAGGTCGGAGGACCCACCGGTGGACAGGGCTGAGCCGGCCGCCGATCCCAGGCCCATGTCGGCGGCACCGGCAAACCAGACGGGCAGCAGTTGGGCCAGCCGCCAGATGCCGGTCGCCAGCGCGAGCGCCAGCACGGCAAACGTGACCTGCCGAGCCACCCGGCCCTGATTCCGCTTGTACACGGACATGCTCAGGAGATCCCTCCAGAACGTGCCGGTCGCGGCTTGATCGTGTTGTATTCCTGCCATGCTTCCTGACATCCGTGAATGTTTTTCTGACGCGGACGCGTTCCATCGCGGGGGCTATTCACCGGGCCTGTCCGGCCCGGTGACGGCCGGTCGAGCACCGAATCTGCTGCAGGGGCGGCGGGGATCGAACTCGCAACCTCTGGTTTTGGAGACCAGCGCTCTGCCAGTTGAGCTACGCCCCTGTGGGGGGAGGGGGCCCGGTGCGGGCCCCCTCCCTGTATCACATGATTGTTTCCGGGGCGGGTCCCCGGACTCGAGCATCTCCGGGCGGCTGCCCGGACTCAATTAGTATTAGTCCAAGATTTTCGTGACGACCCCCGAGCCGACGGTCTTGCCGCCTTCGCGGATGGCGAAACGAACGCCGTCGTCCATCGCGATCGGCACCATCAGTTCGACCTCCATCTTGACGTTGTCGCCGGGGGAGCACATCTCGACGCCGCCGAGCAGCTTCGTCGAACCCGTGACGTCGGTCGTGCGGAAGTAGAACTGCGGGCGGTAGCCGGCGAAGAACGGCGTGTGGCGGCCGCCTTCCTCCTTCGACAGCACGTAGACCTCGCACTCGAACTTCTTGTGCGGCTTGATGGAGCCGGGCTTGGCCAGCACCTGACCGCGCTCGATGCCGTCGCGGGCCACGCCGCGGAGCAGGCAGCCGACGTTGTCGCCGGCCTGTCCGCTGTCGAGCACCTTCTTGAACATCTCGACGCCCGTGACGGTGGTCTTCTCGGCCTTCTCCTTGAGGCCGATGATCTCGACTTCGTCACCCACCTTCACGAGGCCACGCTCGATACGACCCGTGGCGACGGTGCCGCGGCCTTCGATCGAAAACACGTCCTCGATGGCCATCAAGAAAGGCTTGTCGAGCTCGCGGACCGGTTCGGGGATGTAGCTGTCGACCGCGGCGAGCAGGTCGGCGATGCACTTGTTCTTCTCGGGATCGGCCGGGCTGTCATAGGCCGGCTTGCCCGCACCGCGGATGATCGGCACGTCGTCTCCCGGGAAGCCGTACTTCGTCAGGAGTTCCCGGATTTCCATCTCGACCAGATCGAGCAGCTCCGGATCGTCGACGAGGTCGACCTTGTTGAGAAACACGACCAGCGCCGGCACACCGACCTGCTTGGCCAGCAGGATGTGTTCGCGGGTCTGGGGCATCGGGCCGTCCGCGGCGCTGACGACCAGGATCGCACCGTCCATCTGGGCCGCGCCCGTGATCATGTTCTTGATGAAGTCGGCGTGCCCGGGGCAGTCGATGTGGGCGTAGTGCCGCTTGTCGGTCTCGTATTCGACGTGGCTCACCGCGATCGTCACCGTCTTGGTTTCGTCGCGCACGGTGCCGCCCTTCGCGATGTCGGCGTAGCTCTTGGCCACGGCCAGATTCTTCGCCGCCTGCACGGCGACGAGCGCACCGGTCAGCGTGGTCTTGCCATGGTCGATGTGTCCGATCGTGCCGACATTGACGTGCGGCTTGCTCCGCGTGAACGAGTCCTTTGCCATGCTTTACTCCCTCGATCTTCCTCTCTGGTGGCTGCAGGCCCGAGAGCCTGCGTCGGATGTGAGTCTCGAAACGATTGTGATCAAAACCGTCGGGGCCCGCCGGGCGAGCCGATCCGATTTTGTACGAAAAAAAAGGTACTTTGTCTTGGGCCGTCGATCCGGGGCCTGTTTTTTGTGGGGTGGGTCGTGGATGTCGGGGGGATGGTGAACCCGGGTCGGTACCGGCTGAAGCTGCTGATGGGATTTGAACCCATGACCTCGTCCTTACCAAGGACGCGCTCTACCAACTGAGCTACAGCAGCAAGATGCGAGTGAGGCGGGCCATCGGCATGGAGAAAAGTTCGACTTGAGGGATTTGGGAAGCCGGTCTGAATTTTCCAACGTGGGACGGCACGGGTGACGGTGACGGGGGCCGGCGACCAAGAAGCGGGTAGAGGGAATCGAACCCTCGTCTTTAGCTTGGAAGGCTATTGCTCTACCATTGAGCTACACCCGCGTTGAACTGTGCCCGCGCGACGCTCGAGCCGCATCGGGCCGGATCAATCAGTCGCGAGCCAGTCGCGAGCCAGGAAGCACGTTCCCGGGCTGCCCTGCCCGGGAATCAATCCGGGACGTTCAGACCGGTACATTCGGACCCGGGCACATCAGCCAGTGGGGAGTGCAGGATTCGAACCTGCGAAGGAAAAATCCATCAGATTTACAGTCTGACCCCTTTGACCGCTCGGGAAACTCCCCTCTCGCCCGGCACCGAAGGCGCCGAGGCATCGTGGGATGGTTTGGTGTGGTGTGCCTGACGTGCGTGAGTGCGACCGAGCCCGGCTGCCCGCCGGCGGTGTTCGCGTGTTGGAGTGACCTCTGCAGTATGTTCGGGGAAGGGGATGCAACAGTGACGGGTGGGCGGCGGACGTGCCTATTTTTCTCGCGATTCGTCCTGCGATTCGTTCTGTGATTCGAGCGCGGGTTCAGGCCGCAGCCTGCGGTTGGCAGGGCGAGCTGAGCTAGCGGCGGGAGTTGAACCCGCAACCTGCTGATTACAAATCAGCTGCTCTGCCAATTGAGCTACGCTAGCGGTTGGGACCACACCGCGGGGAATCTCGTAGTGTACGGATTCAAAAATCCCGTGCAAGACGGCAGAATTCCCCCGACGAGGAGGCTCCCCGGAGCCCGGTATCCCTGCGGAAATCTCAGGAAAATGCGAGTTCCACCATGGAAAAATCGTCCTGAAAGTCCTCGCGGCCCGAGATTTTGCGGATGTGGTCCAACAGGGCGTCCAGCCGGCCTGCCTGTCTTTCGGGGGGGGCCGTCAGCTGCAAAACAAAATCCCGAAATGGCCACATCGACCCGTCGGCGAGGCTGATTTCAAAAGCCCCGTCGCTGTAGACGAAGAGCCGGCTACCGGCGGGTGCGTCGGTGACGCCCGAAGCGAATTCCACCGCCTCCACCGCACCGATCAGCGGCCCCTCCGATTCGAGGAACCGGCCCGCTCCTCGGCCGGGCGGAGGAACGAGAAGGGCTGCCGGATGGCCTCCGCCGGCCCAGCGAAGCGTGCGGGAGGAGATCTGGTAGACGCCGTACCAGATCGTGAAAAACATGTCGTTCTGCCGCTCCATCGGGAACGCCTTGTTCAGCGAGGACAAGACCGCGCCGGGGTCGCGAAAGTCGGTCTGCGGCAGTGCCTCGCTGCGGATCGCGTTCAGCGCGGAAACGCTCAGCAGCGCGGCCCCCACGCCGTGGCCGCAGACGTCCAGCAGGTAGACGGCGAAATGATCGGCGTCGAGAGGATGGAAGCCGAAGGCGTCTCCCCCGAGGTCCGCCGACGGCATGAACCGCCAGTCGGCGTCGATCGGTCCGATCCGCTGCGGTGGCGGGAGCAGCGACCGCACGTACTGCGATGCCGTGGCCAGATTGTTGGCAAGGGTCTGCCGGCTGGACTCGAGCTCGAGAAACGCCTCGTTGCGTTCGACGAGCGCGACATAGCCGCGGGAGTGATGGCGGATGCGGGCCAGGAGTTCGAGCCGATCGGGCAGCTTGACGACGTAGTCGTTGGCCCCCAGCGAGAATGCCTCGGCCTTGACGGTCGCCTCCTCCCGGGTGGAGAGCACGATGATCGGCACGTCGCGAAACCGCTCGTCGCCGCGAAACCGCCGGACGAGTTCCAGGCCGTCGATTTCCGGCATCACCAGGTCGAGCAGGATCACCGTCGGTTGAATCCGGTCCGCCGCCTCGACGGCTGCCACCGAGTCGGGGCAGAAGTGAAAATCGACGCCATCCTCTCCGGCGAGCATGCGGCGAACCGCCTCGCCGATGATGGGTTGATCGTCGACCAGGAGCACCGTGGCGCCGCGGGATGATGGTGGGTGGGATGCAGCCATGGCTGAGCCTGAAACCTCACTGGTGATCCTACCACGCGGGGCCGGGGCGGGCACGCTGCGCTCGCTGCACGCGACGGCTCGGCATCCTGCCGACCGTCGCTTGGCGACCGCAGGTCGCTGGCAAGAACCCGGCCTTCCAGGCCTGGCGCGATGCCTGGCGAGATAGGGCCGGGGCGGATACGCGAAGCGAGCCTCAGGCGCCTCGGCGGAAAAGACGTTCCAGCCACCGGCGACGCTGTCGCCGAGCCGCCGTAGCGAGCGGAGCGTGTCCGACCCGGCCCGGCTTCGTCGTCGGGGCTCGTCAGGGCTTTTTCTTGGGGCGGCAGGTGGGGGGGGCGGCGAGGGAGAAGACGAGGACTTCCTCGCCCGTGACCGTGGAAATGTCGTGGTGAACGCTGACGAGCTTCACCCCGACGGCATTCTCCACGATCGATTCCAGCCGGGGGCGGCCCGTCGCCACCATGTGCGTGCGGACCTGCTTGAGCAAGGCACGGCCGTTGCCGCCGTCGTGCCCGTTGCCGGCTTCGGGCCGGCCATCGTTGTTTTCCCGGCTTTCCGCGGCCTCCGCGCAGGCCGGTTCGTGGCGGGGGGCGATCAGTTGCCGTTCGGCCGGCGTCAGCACGCCCTGCAGCCTCACCAGGAGCAGCGAACCGATCAGGTGTGCGTGGATGTCACGCGGCCCGCGACCGATGTACTCCTGCTGGAAACGCGAAATGCCGTCGCAGACGGATGCCTCGATTTCACCCTGTGATTTCACGACAGACCTCATCGAAGACCTTAGAACAGCCACTTGACGCAGGAATCACGATCGACAAACCAAGTCATCAAGCCCAGCCGACGAGACGACTCAGTCGCGGCCGTGCGACCTGCCGTGGGAAGGCCACGGGACGGGGTGTCCACGGGGGCTTCACGCGCCTCTCTCGCTATCGACGCCGGACGGCCTCGATGTCGCCGAAGACGATGGCCGGCCGGGCCCTCGCCGCCGCAAGGCCGTTGCCGTTGGGCGCGGCTTCGCCGTTGCAGATGCGGTCCCAGACCTCCCGGCGATGGATCGGCATCCTGGTATCGGCCTCGAAGCCGAGCCGGACGCGTCCCCCTTCTATTTCCAGGATCGTGATCTCGAGCACGACCTCCTGATCCTCAGGCCTGCCGATCACCACGCTTTCGCGATTCTTTCTCGTCAGCACCAACATGGGGCACCTTCTTCCTTCATGGTTGTGGGTCCTTCCAGTCAGGTTCAATTGCGGACGGCTCCGTTGCCGTTCGCTCCGTTTGAATGCATGTGGCTTGAATGCAGGTGGCCTGAGTGCAGGTGGCCTGAGTGCAGGTGGTCGTTGACCGGCACGCCCAGGGCCGGCAGGCCCTGGCCGAGCAGGAAGAGTTCGACGGCCGGATTGGTCGTAAACGTCTTCAGAACGCTGCCGGTCGTGGTGTCGATGTGGGCGATCGCCCCCCGCAGTTCGACGCCCGTGCTGCGGCGGACGTGGTTGCGCAGCGCGTCGAGCGAGTTTTCGAACAGGTAGCGATGGAAGTCCTCCACCCGGCTCGATCCCTCCTCGTCGTCGGCCAGCCGCCGCTCCACCGGGGAGAAGGCCTCGTGCAGATTGACGACCATCCAGCAGCCGTCGGCCACCACCGACACGCTGCGCGGCGTGCGGCCGAGGAGCAGGTGCTCGAACGAGCCGGCTGCCTGGGCCACCTGTCTCGCTACGCGTTCGTCGAACTTTTTCTTCACCTGAGGTCTCTCGTGCGGAATGTGGTTGTGGGTGGAGCGGGCGGCGTGCAAAAACAAAAAAAGCCGGCGGGAAAGATCGCCCGAAGGCTCTCTCTCTCGCCGGCTTACGCTGCGACGGACCGCCCGGATCAAGGCCGGGATGCCCCTCGACTCGTCTTCCGTCAAATATGGTGGCGCCGAATTTCTGTCGCGATCGCTCGGCAAACAGCCTCTCGGCAGGTGCATTATAGGGCGCGGTCTAGCGAACGCAAGAAAGATAAGAGGGATGCGTGGTATGCGTTGTTTTTGACGTCGTTGACTTCCGTGTCTCTGTTTTTCCGCAGTCGGCGTTGGAGGATGCGTGTTCGGCCGGCCGTCGGGCTGGCAGCTTTTTCGCCATCCCATGCCACGCCAATCCGCGCAGGCGCACGTGGCGGACAAATGCTGATGAATTCAGCCGGATCTGGCCGAAGTCACCACCGTAAGAAGCACCCCCCACGGAGAGGGGTTCTGTTCCGGGGCTCTTGTTCCGAGGTTCGCCGTGGAGGCCGTCGTCATGGACGTTCTGAAGTCGCAGGGAGAGATCGAGGCGGCGGTCTGCGACGCCGTATCGCGATTCCAGCAGGAGTTCATGGGCCGTGGCCCCCGGCACGTGCACACCCATCTCGTCGAGAACAAACTGTTCGTGCACCTCGAAGGGGTGCTGACGGCTGCGGAGCAACGGCTGATCGAATCGCACGGCAATGGCTTCGGCAACGGCCGCGGAGCGGAACTGCTCAAGCAGCTTCGCAGCCACCTGCTGCTCGCCGGCAAACAGCAGCTCGACGCGCTCGTCCGCGACGCCACCGGTGCCCTGCCGGTGAGCGTGCATCATGACATCAGCCCGACGACCGGAGAGGAAGTTCTCGTGTTCACGCTCTCCGCGCCGCCGCAGTGTCGCTGTCGCGGCACTCCCCAACAACGGTGGCAGGAGCGGCGGCGGAAGTAACCGTTCACTGTCTCGATTTCCACTGTCGATTCCCAGTCGCGATTCCCGGTCGGTGGCCGAAGGGCGTTCGGCGCGTCGAGCCGCCG
The DNA here is from genome assembly GCA_044346795.1 of Pirellulales bacterium. Taxonomy (GTDB): domain Bacteria; phylum Planctomycetota; class Planctomycetia; order Pirellulales; family UBA1268; genus CAMCQY01. The sequence continues at coordinate 9,800 of JBIIYN010000018.1, read as the reverse complement.
GCGGTGGCTGGAAGGGAGCCCACGGACTCCCGACCCCACCGCCGGCGGAAATCGGCGGTTCCGCCCCGGACGCGCGGCGGCGGCTTGCGTCCTCGCAAGGTGACGGCCTGTCGGGCTCCCGCGCCGCGCGGTTTCTGCGATACTTCCCAGGCAGCGGAAACGGCTCGCCGCCCAGCGGCTCACCTGGCATTTCGATCGACAGCATGGCGCACCTCGACGTGGCGGTCCCCGGCAGGCCCGATGCCGCAGACCCGCGGGCCGATGCAATCGAGCGGTCGATCGCGCACGCGGCCCACTACCTGCCCGCCCAGGGGCCGATCGGCGTGTTCGTGCACCACAACACGCTCCACGCCTTCGAGGAGCACCCCTTCGAGGAGGCGGTGCTGTGCGCCTCCCGGCTCTTCGATACCGAGCCCTTTCTGCCCGAGAGCCGCTACCGTGACGAACTCGCCCGGGGCCGCATCCGCGAGGCCGACCTCGAGGCCGTGCTCGACCGCGAACCGGCCTGCACGAACGGGAGCAGATTGGCCGCCGGCCGAGTCTCCGTGCGGCGACTCTATCGGGCGTTGCTGCTCCACCCCGTCCGCCAGGAATCGGATGCCGCCGTCCGCTGGACACTCACCGAAAGCGACGTGCTCGAGCGGCTGCGCACCGACCTGCCACCGGAAATCCATTGGCGTCTGGTGAGCGACGAGGGCGGGGCCGGTGCGGAAGGCCAGAATGGGCGGCTGGCCGATTCCGACGACGAAGCGACACGGCGGGCGACGTTCGCCCACGATCCGGCCGCGGCTGGTGAACGTCGGGCGGCGAGCGAATTGTGGCACGCCTGCGTGGAGGCGGCGGCTCTCACCCGGCCCGCGGTGATCCACGTGATGCCCCCCGTCCGGCATCGGGATCTGATTCGGGCGGTCGACCCGTCCCTCGATACCGACGCGCACGTCCATCCGTTCCTGATCCGCATCTGCGCCGCCTTTCTCGACCAGGGTGTCGCCGCCTGGGCGATGCCCGGACGCGAGCACGGCCTGTTGGTGGCGGCCACGCGGCTGTATGCGGGCGGCTTCGGCCCCACCGAGCCCTGGAGCGCCGCGTTGCCGGCCGCGCTGTCCGGCATCCGCGGGCTGGCGGCACGGGACGTGATCGCCGCCGAACTCGATCGGATGGGGGTCCCCACCGAGGCCTGGCATGAGTTCATCGTCGATTCCCTGCTCGCGCTGCGGGGGTGGGCGGGGATGATCCATCATCTCGAGGAGCGGCCCGACCGGGCTCCCGTGGAGGCGGTGCCGGCGCGGCTGGCCGATTTTCTCGCGCTGCGGCTGGTCTGCGACCGCGTGGCCGCCGAATGGGCGGCGCGTCGGATCGGTTTCGGCCGGCGAGAATCCGGCCATGGTGAGGGCGCCGCAAACGGCGGGCGGCTGGTCGGTCTGTGGACGGAACTCCGTGACCGCTATCCCGCCAGGCGCGGTCCCGGCAGCCTGGCGCGGGCGTTTCTGCTCCACCAGGTGTCGCAACTCGTCGGGCTCACCGCCCGCGACATCCGCAGCCTCGATGAAAACGAACTCATCCGTCTGGAAGCGGCCATCGCCGGATTCGACGACGTCGCGCGGCGCAGGTTGTTCCATCTCGCCTACGAGCGGCGGCATCGGATCGAGGTGCTCGACGCCCTGGCGGCGCAGGCCGCGGTCGCGGTACCGCCGGCCGCCGGTCGGCCGCTCGCCCAGGTGATCCTCTGCATCGACGAGCGGTGCGAGTCGTTCCGTCGTCATTTCGAGGAGTTGGGGCCGCGGTTCGAAACGTTCGGCACGGCCGGCTTCTTCGCCGTCCCGATGTATTACCAGGGCGTGGACGACTGGCACCCATCCCCGCTGTGCCCGATCGTCATGCGGCCGAAGCACACCGTCGTCGAGGTGCCCGAAGAGGCGGCGGTGGCCCGCCACGAGTTGCATCGGACGATGCGGCGGCGGATCGGACAGATGTCGGGCGGCCTGTCGGCAGGCAGCCGCACCCTCTTCCGCGGCGGCCTGTTCACCGCCTTCGCGGGGGCCGTGGCCGCCGTGCCGCTCGTGGCCCGCGTGGTCTTCCCGCGGCTCACCGCCAGGCTCGGTCGCCGGGCCGCCGAACTGGCCGGCCGCCGGATTCCCACGCGGCTCGAACTCGACTGCGACGAGGCCCCGTCTCCCGACGCCTGCGGGCTGCAGGCGGGGTTCAGCGTCGCCGAAATGGCCGACATGGTCCGCCGGGTGCTCGAGGACATCGGCCTGGCGGCCGGGTTCGCGCGGATCGTGGCGGTGCTCGGCCACGGCTCGTCGAGCCGGAACAACCCGCACGAGAGCGCCTACGACTGCGGCGCCTGCGGCGGCGGCCGCGGCGGGCCGAATGCCCGGGCCTTCGCCACGATGGCCAACGACGCCCGCGTGCGCGAGCGGCTGGCGGCCGCGGGGCTCGTCATCCCCGCCGACACCCGCTTTCTCGGCGGCATGCTCGACACCTGCTCCGACGCGATCGAGTGGTTCGACGTCGGGCGGCTGCCCGGGAGCCATCGCGCCGACGTCGAACGGTTGCAGGCGGCCTGCGCGGCGGTCTGTGCGGCCAACGCGCACGAGCGCTGCCGCCGCTTCGAAACCGCCCCGCTCGACCTCTCCCGCGCGGAGGCGCATGCGCACGTGGAGGCCCGCAGCGTCGACCTCGCGCAGGTGCGGCCCGAACTGGGGCACGCCACCAACGCCGTCTGCATCATCGGCCGGCGCTGGCGCACGCGGGGATTGTTCCTCGACCGGCGGGCCTTTCTCGTCTCCTACGACCCGGAGTCGGACGCGGACGGCGCGATCCTGACCCGCACGCTGGCCGCCGTCGGCCCGGTGGGCGCGGGCATCAATCTCGAATACTTCTTCTCCAGCGTCGATCGGCTCGGCTACGGCGCCGGCACCAAGCTTCCCCACAACATCACCGGGCTGATCGGCGTGATGGATGGCCATGCCAGCGATCTGCGGACGGGCCTGCCGTGGCAGATGGTGGAAATCCACGAGCCGGTGCGGCTGCTCGTGGTGATCGACGCGACGCCCGAAACGATCCTGGCCGCGGCCGAGCCGCTGCCGGCCGTGAAGCGGCTGGTGGCGAACCGGTGGATTCAACTCGTCTCCTGGCATCCGCACACCGGCGCGCTCGCCGTCTTCGAGGACGGCGCGTTCGTGCCGTATCGGCCCGAGCGGATCGATCTGCCGGTCGTCGAGCGGTCGGTCTCGTGGTATGGCGGTCGGCGCGACCACCTGCCCCCGGCCCGGGTGCTGGCGGCGGCGTTGCGCCAGGGAACGCCCGCATGACCATCCACGACGTCGTCTCCGTGCTGGTCGTCTGCCAACTCGCCGCGCCGGCCGCCACGCTGGCCCTCGTGGGCGTGCCGGCGCTCGTGGGCCGGCCGCCGTCGGAGCGGGCCACGGCGCGGATCGTGGGGGGCGGATTCGCGGCCGGGTTCGTGGCCGGGCTGCTCACGCTCGTCGCGCTGGCGGTCCGGGGATTCCGGCCCGAGGTCGTCCACCTGGGATCGTGGTTCTCCGTGGGGCATCACGAGGCCACGATCGAACTGGTGGCCGACGCGCTCTCCGTGCCCTACGTCTGCTTCTCGACCGGGCTGTGCGCCCTGGTCAACGCCTTCGCGGGAAAGTATCTCCATCGTGAGCCGGGATTCACCCGGTTCTTCCTGCTCCTGGCCGTGTTCGGCACCGGGATGAACCTGATGGTGCTGGCGGGCAGCATCGACGTGTTGTTCGCGGGCTGGGAGCTGCTCGGCATCTCCTCGACCTTGCTCATCGGCTTCTTCTTCGAGCGGGGCAACGCGGTGCGGGCGGCGATCCGGGCGTTCACGACCTACCGCGTCTGCGACGTCGGCCTGTTGGCGGCCGCGGTGCTGGTGCACCGCGCCGTCGGTTCGGGCGACTTCTCCCGGCTCTTCGGCGAGAACTGGCCGCATGGCACCTGCCTGGTGCCCGCGGCCACCGCCACCATCGTCTCGCTCCTGCTCGTCTTCGCGGCGATGGGAAAGAGCGCGCAGGTGCCGTTCTCGGGATGGCTGCCGCTGGCCATGGAAGGGCCGACGCCGTCGAGCGCCATCTTCTACGGCGCCCTGTCGATCCATGCCGGGGCCTACGTGCTCTTGCGGTGCGAATCGCTGCTCGAACAGGCGTGGCCGGCACGGCTCGTGCTGATCGTCATCGGGCTGGGCACGGCCCTGCATGCCAACGTGGTGGGCCGCGTGCAGACCGACCTCAAGAGCATGCTTGCCTACGCCTCGATGACGCAGGCCGGACTGATCTTCGCGGAGATCGGCTTCGGCTGGCGGGTGATCCCGCTGGTGCACGTCGTGAGCCATGCGATCCTGCGCAGCCTGCAGATCCTGCGGTCGCCCTCGGCGCTGCACGACCGACACGAGCTGGAGGCCGCGCTGGGCGGCCATCCCGGCGCCGATCGCTGGGCGCTGGGTCGCCTGCTGCCCGAGGGGCTGCAGGTGCGGCTCTACCGCATCGCGCTCGACCGCGGCTTCGAGGAGATGGCGGTGGGCAGGTTGTTCGTGTCGCCGATGCTCCGGTTGCTGGAATGCGCCGCCGGCCTCGAGCGGCGCTGGCTGGCCCTGCTCGGGGGCGAATCGCGGCCGGGCGGAGGACGATCGTGAGCGGTTCCACCGACGCCGTGCTGCTCGCCGCCGCCGCGGTCGCCGTGGCCGCGCCCCTCGCCGCCGCCGCGGCATCCAGCCTGGGCATCCGCCGCCCGAGCCCGCGCGGCCTCGCCGTGACGGCGGCCGTCGCGTCGCTGCTGGCGAGCCTGGCGATCACGCTCGTCTGGAGCAGGAGCGACGGCGTGCCCGTGGCCTTCGGCGACCGGCTCGGCGGCGGGGCGGTCGTCGTCATCGACGGCATCACGGCCGTGCTGCTCCCCTACGTGGCCGTCGTGGAACTCGCCATCCTGCTGGTGGCGCCGCGGCGAACGCTCGAGCCGGCGGCCGTGAGCCGCATGCTGTTCGGGGCGGCGGCCACGAGTGCGGTGTTTCTCACCACGCATCCGCTGCTGCTCATCGTGCTCTGGTTCGCGACGGCCCTGCCGACCTGGATCGCCGTGAGGAGCACGCCCGGCGGGCGGGCGGCGGCCCGCGTGTTCGCCATCGCGATGGCCACGGCGGTGGCCTGCATGGCGGTCGGCACGGTGCTTCTGGTCGTCGATCCGCCGTGGGTCACCGCGGCCGGGTGGGTGGGCACGGTGGGCGGCTGGCTCGTGGCGGTGGCCGTCATGATCCGCAAGGGCATCTTCCCCTTCCACTCCTGGTATCCGGCGCTCTTCTCCGGCGCGTCGATGTCGACGGCGCTTGGGGCGACGATGCCGCAGGTCGCCTCCTACACGGCCGTGCGGCTGCTCATCGGTCACGTCGACCATCCCGAGGGTGTGGCGGCCGAACTGGTCGTGCTCTCACAGATGGCGCTCGTCACGGCCGCCTATGGCGCGGCCCTGGCGCTCGTGCAGCGCGACCTGCGGGGGCTCATCGGCACCCTCGCCATGAGCCAGTCGGCGATGGTGCTGGCCGGCCTCGCCGGCACCCTGCCGATGGAACTCAACGGCGCCTTCTGCGTCTGGATCTCGAGCGGGCTGTCGCTGACCGGCATCGGGCTGGTGTCGTGGGCGCTGGAGAGCCGGGCGGGGGCGATCCGCCTCGAGACACCGCAGGGCCGGTTCTGGGACGCGCCCGAACTGGCGGCCTTCTTCCTGCTCTTCGGCCTGGCGGGCATCGGCCTGCCGGGCACGCTCTCCTTCGTGGCCGACGACCTGATCGTGTCGGGCAGCCTCGACGAGCAGCTCCATGCCGGCATGCTGGTGATCCTCTCCACCGTGCTCTGCGGCATCGCCATGATGCGTGGCTGGTTTCACGTGTTCGGTGGGCCCGTGGAGCCCGACGGCCCGCGGCACGCGATCCTGCCGCGGGAGCGGGTGGCGCTCACGCTCCTCGTGGCCGTGCTGTTCGTGCTGGGGCTGTGGCCCGGCCCGCTCGTCCGGGCGCTCGACCGGGCGACCAGCCGGCTGCTCGGCGTCGCCCTCGTGGCGGCCCCGACACCTTCCACGTCCCCGGGGGCCGCGGCAGGGTCGGAGGATGGTTTGCAGGTTTTGCCGCGCGGAAGTTGAATGGGGACCGGTGACGCGGCGGCGAGGACGCCCGCCGCTCGCCACACCCGGCAGCGAGGCACGCGCATGGCAGCGGACAAGAAGGCGAGCGACGCATCACGGGCGGCGTCCGCCAACAAGGGAACGTCGAAGGGAACGTCGAAGGGAACGTCGCCCGAAAAAGGAACGGCGTTCGAGACACCGGCCGACATCGAGGGGCTCGGCGTCTTCTACCTGGGGCAGAAGTCAGGCCAGAAGGTCGAGGGGGCCGCGGCAGGCCAGCCGCTGCTCATCGACGCCCGCCGGTTCACCACCCATGCCGTCTGCGTCGGCATGACCGGCAGCGGCAAGACGGGCCTGCTCATCGACCTGATCGAGGAGGCGGCGCTCGACGGCATCCCCACGCTCGTCATCGATCCCAAGGGGGATCTCGCCAACGTGCTCCTGTCGTTCCCCGGCCTGGCGGCGGCCGACTTTCTGCCGTGGGTCGAGGCCGATGCCGCGAAGCGCGACGGCATCACCGTCGAGGAACTCGCCGAACGCACGGCCCGGAAATGGTCCGCCGGCCTCGCGGCGAGCGGGCAGTCGGCCGAACGGATCCGCCGCCTGCACGAGGCCGCCGACATGGCCGTCTACACGCCCGGCAGCCGCACGGGCCGGCCGCTGGCGATGCTCGAGAGCCTCGACCCGCCCGCGGCCCACGTGATCGACGACGCCGAGGCCCGGCGCGAACGGATCGAGTCGCTGGTGTCGGGCATCCTGGCGCTCGTCGGCATCGACGCCGAGCCGGGCAAGAGCCGCGAACACGTGCTGCTCTCCACGATCATCGATGCGATGTGGCGCAGCGGGCAGAAGGTCGACTTCGGCACGCTGGTGCGGGCGATCCCGGCGCCGCCGATCGAACGCGTCGGCTTTCTCGATCTCGAGAATTTTTATCCGGCGGGGGAGCGGTACCAGCTGGCCAGCCGGCTCAACACCGTCGCCGCCGCCCCCGGCTTCGAGGCCTGGCTCGAGGGGGATCCGCTCGACGTGGGCCGCCTGCTCTGGACGCCGGCCGGCAAGCCGCGGGTGGCCGTCGTTTCGATCGCGCACCTGAGCGACGCCCAGCGGATGGCGTTCGTGACGCTCCTGGCCGGGCAGACGGTGGCCTGGATGCGGACGCAGGGGGGCACGTCGTCGCTCAAGGCGCTGTTCCTCATGGACGAGGTGTTCGGCTACGTGCCGCCCACCGCCAACCCGCCGAGCAAGACGCCGATCCTCACGCTCATGAAGCAGGCCCGCGCCTATGGGCTCGGCGTCGTGCTCGCCACGCAGAATCCGGTCGACCTCGACTACAAGGGGCTGTCCAACGCCGGCATCTGGTTCCTCGGCCGCCTGCAGACGGCCCGCGACAAGGCCCGCGTGCTCGACGGCCTCGAGGGCGCGGCCTCGACGGCCGGCAAGTCGTTCGACCGGGCCCGCGTCGATCGGCTGCTGTCGGGGCTCGAGCAGCGGATGTTCCTGCTCCACAGCGTGCATGATGACGAGGAGACGGTGTTCCAGTCGCGGTGGACGATGGCCTATCTCCGCGGCCCGCTCCTCCGCGAGGAGATCCGCCGGCTCACGCAGGCGGCGGCGGTGCGGGAGGCCGGCGGCGCAGCGGCCGCGCCGGGGACGTCGGCCGCGCCGGGTGCATCTGGTGCGACCGGCGCGGATGCCGGTCACGGTGCCATGGCCGGTGGGGCCCGTCCGCTCCTGCCACCGGGCGTGCGGGAGGTGTTCCTCGCCCCGCGGCATGCGGTGCCGCTCGATGGCGCCGTGCACTACACGCCCGCGATCCTCGGCCGGGGACGGGTGCGGTTCGCAAAGCCCTCTGCGCGGATCGACGTGAACCGCGACATCATCTGCATGGCGCCGGCCGGTGATTCGGTCGGCGAATCCGCCTGGGAGCAGGCCGACGAGTTCGCGGAGGCCCCCGAGGTGGAACCGGCCCCGCGGACCGGCAGCTTCGCATCCCTGCCGTCGGCGCTCGCCGGGCCGAAGGGCTACGCGGCGCTGGCCTCGGCCCTCAAGAGCCACCTCGGCCGCACCGCGCGGCTGACGCTCTGGGCTGCGCACGAGATCGACGCGGTGTCGCGGCCGGACGAGACGGAGGCCGACTTCCGCGTGAGGATCGCGCAGCGGGTGCGGGAATGGCGCGACGCCGAGATGGACCGCGTCCGCGATCGCAACGCCGCCAAGCTCGCCTCGCTGGCCGAACGGATCGACCGGGCGCGGCAGAAGGTGGAGCGGGAGCGGTCCGAGGCCAAGAACCAGTCGCTGCAGACCTACGTGTCGATCGGCTCGGCCGTGCTCGGCGCGCTGTTGGGCCGCAAGGCGGCCAGTTCGACCAACATCGGCCGGGCGGCGACGTCGATGCGGTCGGCGAGCCGCAGCGCCCGGCAGCAGGCCGACGTGGTGCATGCCGAGGAGAGCCTGGCGACGCTGGAAGAACGAAGACGGGCCCTCGAGGAGGAGGTCTCGGCCGAACTGGAACGCATCCGGCTCGAGTCGAGCCCGGAGCGGATCAGGCTCGAGCCGATGGAGATCCCGGCCCGCAAGACCGACATCGCCGTCGACGACGTCGTGCTCGCCTGGGTGCCCCGGGAGCCCGCCGACGGCGGCCGGCGGAGAGCGGAAGGCGGGGTGTGGTGATGGACCGCGCCACCGACGTCCGCGAGATCGTGCTCGTCGACTGCCCGGACGAGGTCGGGCTGATCCACCGGATCACCGGCGTGCTCGGCGCGCACCGGCTCAACATCGAGAGCAACCACGAGTTCGTCGATACCGACGCCCGGCATTTTTTCTTCCGGGCCGAGGTGACATGCGCCGGTGGAGCGGCCGGGCCGGCCACCTCGGACGCGGGCCTCGCGGATGAGCTGGCCCGCGTGCTGCCGCCGCGGGCCCGCGTGCGGGTGAAGCGGTCGGAGCGGCGGCCGATCGTCGTCTGCGCCACCCGCGAGCCGCATTGCCTCGGGGAACTGCTCCTGCTCGACGCCGTCGGCGACCTGCCGGGCCGGATCGTGGCGGTGGTCAGCAACCACGATCTGCTCCGCGGCCTGGTCGAACGGTTCGGCCTGCCGTTCCATCACGTGCCGCACCAGGATGCGGCGGGCCGCGACCTCCCGCGGCAAACGCACGAGGCGGCACTGGCCGGCGCGATCGACGCCCATGCCCCCGAATACGTCGTCCTGGCCCGCTACATGCGGGTGCTCTCGGAGGGCTTCGTCGCCCGGTATCCCGATCGCATCGTCAACATCCATCACTCCTTTCTGCCTGCCTTCGCGGGGGCGAGCCCCTACCGGCAGGCGTTCGCGCGGGGCGTGAAGGTGATCGGCGCGACCGCGCACATCGTGACCACCGAACTCGACGACGGGCCGATCATCGCGCAGGACGTGATCCACGTCGATCACACGTTCACCCCGGAACGCATGGCGCAGGCGGGCCGCGACGTGGAGAAGCTCGTGCTCGCGCGGGCGGTGCGGCTCGTGCTCGAGGAGCGGGTGTTCCTGCACGGCCGCCGCACGGTGGTGTTCGACTGACGGGCTTATCGTGGATGGGTGCGGTCTGCAGGTCGGGGGTGCCCATGCCCCGTCGCCGGACGTTCGCGGATGCCATCGTGGCATCCGCTCACTGCATGTCCG
>JBIIYN010000017.1:0-22517 GCA_044346795.1 Pirellulales bacterium | reverse complement strand
CGCTGTCGGCCATCGGCAGAACCGCGAGCATGGAGAGGGTCGGCATCACGGCGTCGCCCCTTCTGCCCCGGGCCATGCCTCGCGCAGCCAGGCCGCCACCTTGGCGGCCACGGCGGCGGGTGTCGCGATCGAAGTATCGATCTGGAAATCCGCGACTTCCCGATAGAGCGGTGCGCGGTGCTCGAGTGCCTGGGCCACCTCGGCCAACGGGTCGCCGTGCCCGGGCGGTACGCCGCCGGACGATGGGGCCAGCGCCGGCCGGCGGTCGGCCGTGGCGGGATCCGCGGCCAACCGGCGGCGCACGACGTCGGCGGGCGCCGTGAGCCAGACGACGGGACGGCCCCGCTTCCGCAGCGCCTCCCTGTTCGCAGCCCGCAGGACGGCGCCGCCCCCCGTGGAGAGGATGCCCGAAAACCTCTCGAGCAGTTCCCGCAAGATGGCGGCCTCCTCGTCGCGGAAGACCGGCTCGCCACGTTCCCGCACGAGCGTGGCGATCGAGCAGCCGAGCTTTTTCTCGAGCACCACGTCCGCGTCGCACCAGCCGCAGCCGAGCATGTCGCCGAGCAGGGCCGCCACGGTCGATTTGCCCGTGCCCCGGTAGCCGATGAGCGTGATGTGTGGCATGCGTTGAAGACCTGTGGAAACCGTCGGAAACATCCGCCGTCGCTGCGTCAGTCCGGCGGACGCGCCGACGACGTGGCCCGCTTGAGTGCCTCGCGCATCACCTCTTCGGGCGCATCGGCACCGTGCCAGATGCGGAACTGGATCGCCGCCTGCCGTACGAACATGTCCACCCCCGTCACGATCTGGCAGCCCACTGCACGGGCCTCCTTCACCAGCAGCGTGTTCTCCGGATTGTAGACCGTGTCGAAGACGACCATGTAGGATCGCAGGTGCTCCTTGGCGTAGGGGGTCTCGTTCACGTTGGGATGCATGCCGATGGGCGTGGCATTGACGATGCACTCGTGGGGCACGCGGTAGCGGGCCTGCCAGTCGACCGCCTTGCAGCCGACCTCGCCGGCGATCCGCCGCGTCCGTTCGAGCGTGCGGGAACACACCGTGACCTCCACCCCCTGCCGCTTGAGGCCGAAGGCGACCGCCCGGGCCGCGCCGCCCGCACCGAGCACGAGCGCCGTCTTCAACCGAAGTCCGTGGGTCGGCCGTGGGCCATCACCGCCCTCGTCTTCCCGCTCGAGGAGCGCCGCCTCGAGGCTCTCCACCGCGGCGATCGCGTCGGTATTGGCGGCCGTCACGCCGGCGGGCGTGAACGAGAGGGTGTTGGTCGCGCCGATCGCCTTCACCAGTTCCTCCTGCTCGACGCAGTGCCCGAGCACCGCCTCCTTGTGCGGAATCGTCACGCTCAACCCCGCGATCGGCCACCGCGCCGCCCCGGACAAAAAGTCGTCGATCTGCTCCGCGGGCACGCGAAAGGGGAGGTAGACGGCGTCGATGCCGGCCGCCTCGAGCGCCGCGTTGTGGACGACCGGGCTGAGGCTGTGGGCCACCGGATCGGCGACGACGCCGTAGATGCGGGTCGCCGTCGTGATCGACTCGTAGCGGTAGAGATCGCGCATCTGCCGCCAGCCGATCTGCCCGGGTGCCAGCACCCGGTCGTCGTGAAACGTCGCGAACGTGAAGGGCGCCCCGGAGCGGCCGGCGAGCACCCTCGAAGGCATGCCGATGTCGCCCATGCAGATGCCGACCGTCGGGACTCGCGCCGCACGCACCATCTCCAGCATGCGGAGATTGTCGTCGGGATGGTTGGCCATGGTGGCGATCTTCACGATGTCGGCATCCATGCCGGCGAGCCGCGCGTGGAGCGAATCGAGGTCGGCGGGCGTCTTGTGGAAGTCGTGGTGGCTGACGATCCGCTTCGTGGCACCGTAACGAGGCACGCTGGTGGCGATGTCGTCCTCGAGGTCGACGTAGTCCGCCCCCTCGACGATCGCCGTCCGCAGCACGAGCCTGCGGGCCTCCTCCGAGCCCGCCCAGCGGCCGCCGTCCACCGCCCGACGGCAGGTGGCGATCACCGGGCAGTGGCGATCCGCGAGCAGCCGGCCCACCTGCACGGGCCCCTCGATGTAGTCGAGCCGCAGCTCCACGAGGCGGATGCCGTGCTCGGCCAGATACTTGTGCTCGGCGATGACGTGCCGATGCCGGCCCCGCCCGATGCTGACGCAGATCATGGTGTTGGTTCCGTCGGAGGCGGCTCAGGTGCGGCGAAACTGGCGGTCGAGTTCCTGGCGCGAAAGCACGAGCGAAGTCGGCCGGCCGTGGGGACAGTGGTGCGATTCGCGGACCATCCGCCGGTCGCGGACGAGCGCGTCGACCTCCTCCCGCGAGAGCGGATCGCCCGCCTTGATCGCGGCGCGGCAGGCCAGCCCGTGCAGCACCTCGTCGACGAGCACGCCGGCATCGCCACCGGCCGCCACGGCCGAGAGCCGGTCGAGCACCTCGCGGACGATCTCGGCGGCCGGCGTGTCGCCCGCCAGCACGGGCTTGCTCGTCACGATCACGGTCGAGCCGCCGAACGGCTCGACCCGCATGCCGGCCCGATCGAGCGCCTCGGCATGTTCCGTGACGAGCTCGAGTTCGGCCGCGGCCAGATCGACCTTCTCCGGAATGAGCAACGGCTGCACCTCCAGACTGCCGCCCGCCACCGACGCCTTCAGCCGTTCGTAGAGAACCCGTTCGTGCAGGGCATGCTGGTCGATCACCTCGATCCCGTCCCCGCACTCGACCACGATGTAGCGGTTGTGCATCTGCACGGCCCGCTCCCGGGATTCAGTCGCCGCGCCAGGAACAGCCGCGCCAGGAACAGCCGCGCCAGGAACAGCCGCGGCCGGACCGGCAGCGCCGCCGGCAGCCGCGTCCCCCTGGGTCTGCTCCGCCTGCTCCCACAGGGGCGTCTGCTGTTCCCACGGGGCCGCCGGCCGCGCGGGGGCCGGGGCAGGGGGGGCCGCCTGCCTGTGCGGCTGGCCGAACCAGGGCGCGACCGCGGCCGTCGGCGACCGTGTCGATCCCGTGAACGTGGCCGGCCAGCCGCCAGCGGACGAGTCACCGGGCGGCGCCGCGGACGGGGCCTTCAGTCGCGTGCCCATGTCGTGCTGGAGAAACGCCGTGCGGAGCGCCGCGAGCACGAGACGATAGAGCCGCGCCGGTTCGCGGAAGCGGACCTCGATCTTGGCCGGGTGCACGTTGACGTCGACCATGTCCGCGGGCACGTCGAATCTCAAAAACACGATCGGCTGCCGTCCGGTGAGGAGCAGGCCCCGGTATCCCTCCTGCACCGCGTGCAGGATCGAGCGGTCGCGGAAGGGGCGACCGGCCACGAACAGATACTGCAGGCGCGTTCCGGCCATGTCGTCTTCCGGCCGGCCGACGAGGCCGCGCAGGGAGATTTCGCCGTCATCCGCGGCCACTTCGATGAGCCGCTCGGCGAGGCTCGCGCCAAACAGCCCGCCAACCCGATCCCGCCACTCGGTCGCGGCCGGCAGGTCGTGCACCCGGCGGCCGTTGTGCGACAGCGAGAGCGCCACGCCCGGATGGGCCAGGGCGGTGCGGACGAACGCCTCCGACGAATGCGACCATTCCGTCTGCGGCGCGCGCAGAAACGCCCGCCTGGCAGGAACGTTGCCGAACAGCTGGTGCACCTCGACGGTCGTGCCCAGGCCGCCCCCATCGGGCGCCACCTCGCCCACGCGGCCGCCGTCGACCGTGAGGCTCGCAGCCGTGCCGTGCGGAGTGCGCGACCGGACCACGAGCCGGGCGACCTCACCGATGCTGGCGAGCGCTTCGCCGCGGAAGCCGAGCGTCTGGATCCGCTCGAGGTCCTCCGCCACGCGCAGCTTGCTGGTGGCGTGGGCGGTCACCGCGAGCAGCAGGTCCTCCGCCTCGATGCCGCCGCCGTCGTCCACCACCCGGACCAGCGCGATGCCTCCCTGCTCGACCGCGACGTCCACCCGCGTCGGGGAGGCGTCGAGGGCGTTTTCGAGCAGTTCCTTGACGACGCTGGCGGGCCGTTCCACCACCTCGCCCGCGGCGATGCGGTTGACCACCGCCATCGGCAGCTTCTGAATTCTCGCCATACTAGCGTCGCCGCCTCCGCCTCGTTCCGTCAGGGCAGCTGGTACTCCTTGATTTTGCGGTAGAGCGTCCGCTCGCCGATGCCAAGCATCTCGGCCGCCTGCTCGCGGTTGCCTCCGGTCAGCTTCAGCGTTTCCGTGATCAGGATCCGCTCCACCTCCTCGAGCGGACGGCCGACGAGCGTCGCCACACCCGCGTCCACACCGCCGGCCGCCGCCGCGACGGTCGGCTCCGCGGGGCCGGTCGCCGTCTCGGGCGCGAACTCGAGCGGCAGGTCGTCCACGTCGAGCAGCTCGTCGCAGTCGACGACGACCATGCTCTCGATCACGTTGCGCAGCTGCCGCACGTTGCCCGGCCAGTCGTACGAGCCCAGCTTCACGCGGGCTGCCAGCGACATGCCCTTGATCGATTTGCCGTGCCGCTTGGCGAACTGGCGGATGAAGTGCTCGATCAGCAGCGGAATGTCGGCAGCGCGATCCTGGAGCGTCGGGATGGAGATGGTGACGACCTTGAGCCGGTGGTAGAGGTCGCTGCGAAACGCACCGGCGGCGATCGCATCTTCGAGGTTCCGGTTCGTGGCCGAGAGGATCCGCACGTTCACCCGCGTGGGCGTGTTGGAGCCGACCCGCGTGATCTCCCCGGACTCGAGCACCCGCAGCAGCTTGATCTGCGTCGGCATCGGCATGTCGCCAACCTCGTCGAGGAACAGCGTACCGCCGTTGGCATACTCGAACTTGCCGACGCGGTCGCTCGAGGCGTCGGTGAACGCGCCGCGGACGTGGCCGAACAGCTCGCTCTCGAGGATGTTCTCGCTGAGCGCCGCGCAGTTGAGGGCGACGAAGGGCTTGCTCTTGCGGGGGCTGTTCTGGTGGATGGCCTGGGCAACGAGTTCCTTGCCCGTGCCGGTCTCCCCCTGGATGAGCACGGTGGCATCGGTGGGGGCGATCCGCTTGAGCCGCTCGACGAGCGCGAGCATCTGCACGCTCGACCCGACGACCCCCTCGAACCCGAATTTTTCATCGAGCCGCCTGTTGAGCTCGAGATTCTGGCGTTTGAGCCGCACCCCAGCCGACGCCTTCTCGACGGCCGACCGCAGGTGGGCCAGGTCGAGCGGCTTCTGCAGGTAGGTGAACGCCCCCTGCTGCATCGCCGAGACGGCCGACGGGATCGTGCCGTGTCCGGTGACGACGATCACTTCCGTATCGGCCGACGCGGCCTTCGCGCGGGCCAGGATCTCCAGGCCGCCGATGTCGTTCATCATCAGGTCGGTGACGACCACGTCGAACGCATCCTGCTCGAGCCTCCTGGCACCCTCGGTGCCGCTGCCGACCACCGTGACCTGGTAGTCGAGCCGGCCCAGGACCTCGCCCATGGTCCGGGCGTGCACGATGTCGTTGTCGACCACGAGCACGCGCACGAGCCCCGGCAGCCCGGCGGCGGGAGCGGACTGCGCGGCGGAAGAAGTCTCCTTTGGCTGGCTCATCATGCGTTCGATGGTACGAAGCCGCCGTCCGGCCCGTCCAGTTGCCCGGGGGCCGCCGCCAGGCCGCATTCCCGCGGGGTGGAAACCCGGTCGGCCGTGGGCAGCCGGGGAGGCGCCGGCAGCCAGATCGTGACCTTGGTGCCCCGTCCGGGCGTGCTTTCGATGTCGATCGAGCCGCCGTGGGCCTCGACGATCTTCCGGGCCGTCGGCAGGCCGAGGCCCGAGCCCCCCTGCTTGGTCGTGTAGAACGCCCGAAACACCTTCGCGAGCGTCTCCGCATCCATGCCCGGCCCGGTGTCGATCAGTTCCACGAGCACGCCCAGGCCGGCCGGCCGCGTCCGCACGACCAACTGGCCGCCCCCCTCCATCGCCTGCACCGCGTTGATCAGCAGGTTGAGGATGGCGGAGCGGAGGGTCTCGCGGTCGAGCCTGACCATCGGCAGCTCGGGATCGAGATACCGGACGATCTCCACCCGGGCGTCGCGGGCCTGCGGCGCGTAGAAATCGAGCAGTTGGTCGATCTCGGCGTTGAGGCTGCCGGGCTCGAGAGTGAGCTTTTCCTGCCGTGCAAAATCGAGGAAATCACCGAGCAGCTTCTGCAGCCGGTCGCACTCCTGGCGGACGAGGTCGATCTTCGCCCGAGCCCGCCGGTCGCGCTGCTTCGTCGGCGACTCCGGATCGGTCTGGTCGAAGTCCTCGGCGAGGAGCTCCATGTTGAGCCGGATCGTGGACAGCGGATTGCGGATCTCGTGGGCGAGGGCGCCCACGAGAGCCGCAAATTCCGCATAGGTTTCCGCCCGCAAGCGGCTGGGATCGTCGGCGGACGACATGACCGCTTCCAAGGCGTTTGTGGCTGATCGGCCGTTGACCGCTCGAACAAGAGACCCGATCAGGCGCCGCCCTGGCCGCCGGCCTGGGCCTGCTCGCGCATGGCAGCCTTGCGGCTGAGCTTGACCCGATCCTGATCATCGACCGCAATGACCTTCACCCGCATGATGTCGCCCACGCGGCACACGTCCGCGACGCTCGACACGTACTCCTCGGACAACTCGCTCACGTGGCACAGCCCGTCCTTGCCCGGTACGAGTTCCACGAACGCACCGAAGTCCTTCACGCTGGTCACCCGGCCCTCGTAGATCCGGCCGATCTGGATCGAGGCGGTGAGCGCCTCGATCTTCGCCATGGCGGCCATCGCCCCCTCGGCGTCGTGGCTGGCCACCGTCACGGTGCCGTCGTCCTCCACCTCGATGCTGGCGCCCGACGATTCCTGGATCGCACGGATCGTCTTGCCGCCCGGACCGATGAGCAGGCCGATCTTCTCCGGGTCGATCCGGGTCCGCAGGAGCCGCGGTGCCCACGGAGAGATCTCCTCGCGCGGCCGCCGGATCGCTGAGAGCATGTTCCGCAGGATCTCCAGCCGCGCCTCGCGGGACTGCCGCAGCGTGGCCTCGATGATCGCCGGCGAGATGCCGTCGATCTTCAGGTCGAGCTGGATGCCGGTGATGCCCAGGTGGGAGCCGGCGATCTTGAAGTCCATGTCGCCGTAGTGGTCCTCGTCGCCGATGATGTCGGTGAGGAGCACCCACTTCTGCTCCGACTGCTTGACCAGGCCGACCGAGATGCCAGCGACGGGATTCGCGATCGGCACGCCCGCGGCCATCAGCCCCAGCGTGGCGCCGCAGACGGAGGCCATCGAACTCGAGCCGTTCGACTCGAGGATGTCGGAGATCACGCGGATCGTGTAGGGGAAGGTGTCGGGATCGGGCAGCACCGGCTTCACGCTCCGCTCGGCCAGGGCACCGTGGCCGATCTCGCGCCGTCCGGGACCGCGGATGGGCCGCACTTCACCCACCGAGTACGACGGGAAGTAGTAGTCGAGCATGAACTTCTTCGAATACTCGTCGATGAGGCCGTCCACACGCTGTTCGTCCTTGCCCGTGCCGAGCGTGATCGTGACCAGGGCCTGCGTTTCGCCGCGCTGGAAGAGCGCCGAGCCGTGCACCCGCGGCAGGAGATCGACGTCGCAATGGATCGGCCGCAGTGACGCGTAGTCGCGGCCATCGGGCCGCTTGCCCTCGAGGATGAGCTCGCGGACGGCCTGCTCCTCCAGAGCGTGCCAGACGTGCGCGAAGTCGGCGTCGCTCACGCCCCCCGCATCGCCCGCCTTCGCCGTGGCCGCCGGCTCGGTC
Organism: Pirellulales bacterium; assembly: GCA_044346795.1. GTDB lineage: Bacteria > Planctomycetota > Planctomycetia > Pirellulales > UBA1268 > CAMCQY01. The sequence goes on along the minus strand of JBIIYN010000017.1, from coordinate 14,759 downwards.
GGCACGACCTCAAGCTTGGCCCGCTCCCGCAACGCCTTCACGGCCTGGCCGCGATCCTGCTTGCCGGCGATGGCCTTCGCCCCCTTGAGTTCCCCGAGGTAGCCGCGGGTCAGGCGGTCGCGCAGGCCCGAGTAGTCGGCCAGCACGTATTCCTTCTTCGGCTTGCCGGCCGTGCGGACGAGCTCCTCCTGCATCTCGCAGATCGTGCGGATGTGACGATGCGCCTCCTCGAGCGCCTGGAGCATCCGGTCCTCCGGCATCTCGCGGGCGAAGCCCTCGATCATCAGCACGGCCGTCGGGCTGCCCGACACGACGAGATCAAGGTCGCTCTCCTCGAGCTGGTCCTGCGTGGGGAATGGAATGAACCGGCCGTCCACCTGGGCCAGCCGGACGCTGCCGAGCGGGCCGCGGAAGGGCAGCGGCGACACGCAGAGGGCCGCGGAGGCGCCCACCATGGCGAGGATGTCGGGGTCGTTCTGGCGGTCGCTGGCGAGCACCGACGCCTGCACCTGCACCTCGTCGAAGAAGCCCTCGGGGAAGAGCGGACGAATCGGGCGATCCATCAGGCGGCTGGTGAGCGTTTCCTTCATCGTCGGCCGCCCCTCCCGCTTGAGGAAGCCACCGGGGAACTTGCCGGCGGCGGCCACCCGCTCCCGGTAGTCGCAGGTCAGCGGAAAGAAGTCGATGCCTGGCCGCGGCGCGCCGGTGGCCGTTGCCACGAGCACCCTGGTGTCGCCGTAGCCGACGAGCACGCTGCCGGCGGCCTGCTTGGCCAAAAAGCCCGTTTCGATGAAGAGGACCTGATCGCCGATCTGACGCTCAACACGTTGTTTCATGGTTGTTTCCTTGTTCGTTTTTTCCTTGTTCTTCGCTCTGCCTGGCGCCCGGGAACGCTTCCCGGGGAACGGCCCATGACGCGGGCCGCGCTTCAGAAATCACAGGTTCGAGTTGGTGGATCGCTGCATGGACGGCCTTCCGAAGCCTCCCATCCCGCGTCGCGCCGAGCCATTCGAGGCTCGGACGGAACCACGGAACGGGCACCTCCGGAAGACAACCACACCAATCAATGCCGCACGCCGACGGGCGACAGGCAGAAGGCCTACTTGCGGATCTCCAGCCGTCGGATGACGTCGAGATACCGCTGCGGAGCGACTCGCTTGAGATAATCAAGAAGCTGACGCCGACGGCTCACCATCATGAGCAGGCCACGGCGACTGGCAAAATCCTTGGAGTGCTTCTTGAAATGTTCCGTGAGATGCGAAATGCGCCCCGTCAACAGGGCGATCTGAATCTCGGCTGACCCGGTGTCGGCAGTCCCTCGCCGGTACGCACCGATCAGTTCCTTCTTGCGTTCTTTTGTAAGCGTCATCGAGCCTGAATCCACCCGTCCACGGGCGACATTGATTGTTGAAATACCGTTTGTTACGCGAAGTGTATCGAGCGGCCCGCGGATTGCAACAGGAGCGGCCAAAGGAGCGGCCAAAGGAGCCGCCCAACCGTCCTGATCCGCACTATTTTCCGGCCGTCCCGTGGCCACTGCGGCCGTAGGGCGTGTGCACCACGTTCCAGGCCAGCCCGAGTTTCTCGAGCGTCAGGATGCCCCAGTAGGTGACGTCCACCTCCCACCAGCGATGCCCGTGCTTGGCCATCCGCTGATAGGCATGGTGGTTGTTGTGCCAGCCCTCGCCGAACGCCAACAGGCCCACCCACCAGAGGTTCCGCGAATCGTCCGTGGTCTCGTAGTTGCGGTAGCCCCACATGTGGGTCGCCGAGTTCACCAGCCATGTCACGTGAAACACGATCACCATGCGGAGGGCGAGGCCCCACACCAGCCACGAGGCACCGAGCAGAGGTCCGCCCAGCCACCACCCGCCGGCGAGCAGGGCGGAGCCGATGAGAAAGTGCCACAGCAGGAACGTGTTCTGCAGGAAATGCAGTCCCCGGTCACGATCGAGATCGGGAGCCCAGCGGGTGATGTGGGCGGCCAATTCGGCCGGCGTTCGCCTCGGAAACATCCAGAGCATGTGGGCCCAGAAACCGCCGTCCCGCGGTGTGTGGGGATCGCCATCCTGGTCGCTGAAGGCATGATGCTTCCGGTGGTTGGCCACCCACAGCAGGGCAGAGCCCTCGCCTGAAACTCCCCCCAGCCATGCAAACGCAAGCCGCACCGGACGCGAGGTCGAAAAACTGCCGTGCGTGAGCAGCCGGTGATAGCCCATGCAGACGCCGAGGCTGCCGGTGACCCAGTAGAGGGCCAGGCAGATCGCAAGGCCGGACCACGAAAAGCAGAACGGCGCCGCGAGTGCCGCCAGGTGCACCCCGACGATCCAGATCAGCACGGGCCAATCGATGCCCGCCACCGCGCCGACCCCGTCCTGGCGGGGCTCCGCGGCGAGGCCTGCGGCCTGAGCCACTCCGTCGCCCTGCCGGGGATCGTGAATCGCCGAGCGGCCGAATGCGAGATCGTCTCCATCGACGTGATCGACATGGTGGAGAGCGATCTGGTCCGGCGCAGCTGCATTGTCTTCGGCCGCCGGGCTGCCGGAGCCGCCGACGGTTTTCGCATGGCGGTTCTTGCGCCCGTGCGGGTGACGATGGAGGGTGGAGGTTGAGGGCGTCATCGTTTCCTTTCGAGAGGCCACACGGTCATCCTGCCGTGAACACTCGCCGCGTTCCAACCGGCCGGCATGCTCGGCAGGCCGGAAGGCACGACAGTTCGAGCGAATCGCGGGGGCCGGCACTCCGCCGGCGGCTCATACTGTGACGTATTTCGTCAGACTTGCCAGCCGCGACGGTCAGGCCATCGTCCGCCCCATGTCAAAAATGGGTCAAAATTCTTTCCTCCGCAGTGGCCTCCCCGCCTGCTCCGGCGGGCTCTTGGAGCCGCCTCCCGCGTCAGTCCCGGCTGAGGCAGCCGGCAGAGCGGGGCGGGCGACGGGCTGGCCCGGGGAGTCGATCGCAAAACATTCGATCAGCCACGCCGTGATCCTGGCGGCGGGCACGGCGGCAGAGCCGGGGGGAGCCAGCAGCCACGCCACGCGATCGAGCGGCACCGCCGCCTGCGGTTCATCCAGCATCGACAGCCCCTGGATCTTCGCCAGGCAGCCGTCCCGGCCGGGTTCCGCGCGGAGATCGACGAGCCCACTTTCGATCCGCAGGCGGCCCGCCACGTCGTCGAAGCTCCGCACCTCATCCCGCGCGAGCGAGCGAAAGGCAGGCCCCGGTCGGCAGCCGAGCACGGACACGCACGCATCAAGCAACCGCTGGCCGATGCGGCCCCGGGACACCGACCAGCGGCAGTCGCACGCCACCACCCTGCCGCGATCCCAATCGAGCCGCTCGATCACGAGCGCCGCCTCGCCCGACAGCCGGTGCGGCAGGTGCCGGCTGACCGCCGCGAGATCGATCTGCTCGCCGCGCGCGTGCGCCGAACCGCTCGACGCCCCGCCGTCGATCACGGCGGAGATGTCTCCGCTCACGGCCGCCGCTTCGCCCCACGGCAGTGTTTCCGCGTCAAGACCCAAGAACGCCTCGAGCACGGCGACCGGCACCGGTTCGGCGACGCTCGCGTACACCTCCATCGGGGCCGTGGCGGCCATGGCAGCCTGGGCCCCTCCCGCGACCACGCGGACTTCGTCGGGGTGGCCGCCACCACTCCGGGCCAGGCTCACGCGGACCGCGCGGGAGCCATTGGCCGCGACGCATTCGATCCGCAGGCTGCCGGCCCCGCTGCGAGCCTGGGCTTGCGGCCGCGGTCGCCACGAAAAATCCTCCACGTCGATGACGCAGTCCACCGGAAACCGCACCGCCTGCCGCAGCCACTCCCCCGCCAAGTCGGCGAGCGTGCGGGCGAGTTCCGGCGTACAGTCAAGCCTTTCGAGCGTGAGCCGCAGTTCGCGCGGCGACGATTCCACCTCGACCGCGGGAACCGACAGCACGACGTCGCCCGCGGACGAAGAGAGCCGGCAGTCCCGCAGACGCAAGCCGTCTGGCCGCAGGTGCTCGACGCCGCCGATGCCGAGCGGCAGGCCGATCACCCGCTCGAAGCGACTTTCGAGCGTGTCGCGATAGCCGGCGGAATGCCGCACGGCGGCCCAGCCGACGAGGCCCGCGCAGGGCAGCACGCCCAGCAGCACGAACAGTGCGCGGGCCATTCGAATCCGTGCCGTCGATCGCTCGATGAACATCCCTGTTCCTCGCCGCCCGCCATCGCGAACGTCAGCGTTGCCGGGCCAGATCGTGATACAGCCGCCACCGTGCCTGCATCTCCTCGACGCTGTCGCCGCCGAACTTGTCCACGAGCGCCGCCGCCACCTCGAAGGCCACGACGTTTTCCACGATCACGCTGCAGGCGCTCACCGCACAGACGTCGCTCCGCTCGTAGGCGGCTTCCTCGGCCTGCTTGGTCCTGAGGTTCACCGACTCCAGCGGCTTTCGCAGCGTGCTGATCGGCTTCATGGCCGCCCGCACCACGAGCGGCTGGCCGTTCGTGATGCCGGCCTCGAGCCCCCCGGCGTTGTTGGTGGGCCGGGTGAATCCGAGCTGCGTTCCCGCGCGGGCCGCCGGGTCGTAGTGGATCGGATCGTGCACCTCGGAGCCACGGCGTCTGGCCGCCTCGAATCCCATGCCGATCTCGACCCCCTTGATCGCCTGCACGGCCATCACGGCCTGCGCCAGGCGGCCGTCGAGCTTGCGATCCCACTGGGCATGCGTACCGAGGCCGATGGGCAGCCCGTCGACCCGCACCTCCACCACGCCACCGAGCGTGTCCCCCTCCTTGCCGACGCGATCGATGAGTGTGGTCACTTCCGCATCAGCCTCGGGATGGAGCGAGTAGATGGCGCTCGCATCACGGAGGGCCCGCAGCTCCGGCAGCGTGCCTGCGCGGGCGCCCAGCACCACGCCGCCGAGTTCCGTCACCCAGCCGGCGACCTCGATGCCGAAGACCGCGAGCAGCTGCCGGGCGAGGGCCCCCGCGGCCACGCGGGCGGCGGTCTCCCTGGCGCTTGCCCGCTCGAGCACCGCGCGGACTCCCCCCAGATGCTTGATCGAACCAGGCAGGTCGGCGTGCCCCGGACGCGGACGGTCGACGTCCTCGAGCTTCTCGAGCTTCGCATCCTTGTTCACGACCTCGAGCGCCAGCGGGCTGCCGAGCGTGGTGCCATGCCAGAGCCCGGAGAGAAATCGCACGGCGTCGGTCTCGATGCGTTGCCGACCACCGCGGCCGTAGCCTCCCTGCCGCCGCACCAGCTCCGCGTCGATCAATCCCGTGTCGACCGCCATCCCCGCGGGAAAGCCGTCGACCAGCGCGATGAGAGCGGGGCCGTGCGATTCGCCGGCGGTCCAGTAACGCAGCATGAGGGGGGTTCTAGGGAGGGTTGCGAAAGACACTGCCGGGCCGGCGGCCGGCACCCAGTCTAATTTCGGCAATCAGCCCACCCTAGAGCGATTCCGGTGACGGTCAGACGGGCATATCCCACCTTTTCTGCCATTTGAGCAGCCGGGGGTCGGAGGAAGCCGAAGCCTCCCCAGGGCCAAAGTTGACGTCACGGCAGCCGGCCGGTGAGCAGCCGGCAGGCTTCCAGGTATTTTTCCCGGGTCTTTGCGACGACGTCGGCGGGAAGGGCAGGGGGGGTGCTCGATTTGTCCCAACCGCTCGTTTCGAGCCAATCCCGCACGAACTGCTTGTCGAAGGAGTCGGGCAGGCGGCCGGGGGCGATCGCGTCGGCCGGCCAGAAGCGGGAACTGTCAGGGGTGAGCACCTCGTCCACCAGGATCAGCGAACCGTCGGGAAGGCGGCCCCATTCGAACTTCGTGTCGGCGACCACGATCCCGCGGGAGGCGGCGTGGTCGGACCCGCGGCGAAACACGTCGAGGCTCTTCTCGCGGAGCGTCGTCGCCAGTTCGAGGCCGATGCGGTCGGCCATCGTCTCGAACGACACGTTCTCGTCGTGCCCGGTCACGGCCTTGGTGGCGGGCGTGAAGATCGGCTCGGGCAACGGCGAACCCGGCCCGAGGCCTGCCGGCAGCCGCACGCCGCAGACGGTGCCCGTGCGGCGGTATTCGGCCAGTCCGGAGCCGGCCAGCCAGCCGCGGACCACGCACTCGAACGGCACCACCTCCGCCTGCCGCACGAGCATGCTGCGGCCGCGGATCGGCTCGAGATCGACCGAGGCTGGAAGGTCCATCGAATCGACGTCGGTCGTGAACAGGTGATGGGCCTGGGGCTGCGGCCCGGCGGCCAGCCAGCCAAACCAGAAGGCCGAGATCGCGGTGAGCACCTTCCCCTTGTCGGGAATCGGCGTGGGCAGGATCCAGTCGAAGGCGCTGATGCGGTCGGTGCTGACGATGAGCATCGCGGGGCCGAAGGCCGAGCGGTCGAGGCGATAGCAATCGCGAACCTTGCCGCGGTAGAGCGGGCCGATGCCGAGATTCGTTTCGGTGACGGAGGTCGATGCCATGGCTGCTTTTGTAGGGCAATTTTCGGCCACGTCCAGTTCCAGATCCGTTTCCGGCGGTCAACGTGCTGTCAACCGAATCCGCGACGGGACGGTACGAGTTCCCTCGCTGTGGCAGGATACCCACACGCTCGGGATCCTCGCACCGATCCCGTCGCTCGCGCTTCAACGTCTTTCCTGAACCTCCTGGAGCAGAATCCGCCGGCCCTCCCGCCCTGATGCTGAGGAGCGGGTCGGAGGCACGCGCAAGAGCCGGTGAATTCTGCGACTCACGAGCGATTCGCCATAGTCCCTGAGCCTCCTGTAGCAGAATCCGCCGGCGATGAGCATGCCGCAGACCGGCGAACCAATGCGGTCTACGAACTCACGTGCGGCCCACGAGGTCGCGCTAGCAGAAGTCGCGGGACATTCTCGGCAGTTCGGCGAGGACGAGCGGCTCGAGGCTCGTCGCCAGGATGTGCACGACCTGGCCGCGGCGCTGGATTCTTCCGTGCACGACGAGCACCGCGGCGCGGCGGACGGCATGGTCGGCCGCCTGCCAGACATCGGGCCGCACCACGATGTTGGCCGCCCCCGACTCATCCTCGATGGTCAGAAAGATCATCCCTCCGGCCGTGGCCGGCCGCTGCTTCGTGAGCACGATGCCGGCCACGCGTACCCGCCGCCCCTCCGGTGCCGCGACCGCCTCGCCGGCGGTGACGATGCCCCGCGACGCAAGCTCGCCGCGCTGAAACGAGAGCGGATGGTCCCGCAGGGAGAGGCCGGCGGTGCGATAGTCGGCGATCACCTCCTCCTGCCGCGTCATGTCGGGCAGGGCGAGATCCTCCTCGTCATCATCGTCGTCACCAATCTCCTGCAGCAGCGGCCGCTGCTGCGGGCTGTCGAAGCACCGCATCGCCTCCCAGACGGCCCGCCGCCGATCGAGCCCCAGCGATCCGAGCGCCCCGGCACGCGCCAGGTGCAAAAGCGATTCGCGATCGAGCTGCGCCCGCCCGGCCAGTTCGTGCGGCAGCCTGAACGGGCCGGCCCGCCGCGCCTCCTCGATCCGCCGGCCCGCCGCCTCCCCAAGGCCATACACCTGCGACAGCCCCAGCCGTATGGCCGGCCGCCTGCCGCTTCCGCCCGGCACTTCCAGCCGTGCCAGCCAGCCGCTGGCATTCACATCGACCGGCAGCACCTTCACGCCATGCTCCTTGGCATCGCGCACGAGCTGCGCCGGCGCATAAAACCCCATCGGCTGGCTGCCGAGCAGGGCGGCCGTGAAGGCGGCCGGATGATGCCGCTTGAGCCACGCCGACACGTAGACCAACAGCGCGAAACTCGCCGCGTGCGACTCCGGAAACCCGTATTCGCCAAAGCCGCGAATCTGCTGAAACACCTGCTCGGCAAACTGCCGGGAGAGGCCGCGGCTGCGCATGCCGTCGACCAGTCTCCGGTGAAACTCGTCGATCACTCCCGGCCGGCGCCAGGCTCCCATGGCACGGCGGAGCTGATCGGCATCGCCGGGCGTGAAGCCCGCCGCCACCACGGCCAGCCGCATCGCCTGCTCCTGGAAGAGGGGCACACCGAGCGTCTTCTCGAGCACCGCGCGAATGGCCTCGCTGGGAAACGTCACCGGCTCCTCTCCAGCACGGCGGCGGAGATAGGGGTGCACCATGTCTCCCTGGATCGGCCCGGGCCGCACGATCGCCACCTCGATCACGAGATCGTAGAAGCAGGCCGGCTTCAGCCGGGGCAGCATGCTCATCTGTGCCCGGCTCTCGATCTGAAACACCCCCACCGTGTCGGCCCGCGAGATCATCTCGTAAACGGCCGGGTCTTCGGCCGGCACCGTGGCCAGCATCAGCGCGGGCCCGCCTGCCGACTCGATCAGGTCGAACGCGCGATGGAGGCAGGAGAGCATGCCGAGCGCGAGGCAATCGACCTTGAGAATGCCCAGCTCGTCGAGGTCGTTCTTGTCCCACTGCAGCACGGTGCGGCCGTCCATCGTGGCGGGCTGGATCGGCACGAGATCGCAGAGGTCGCCCCGCGTCATCACCATGCCCCCCACGTGCTGCCCCAGGTGGCGGGGAAAGCCTACGAGCTGGCCGACGAGCGTGATGAGCCGCGTGCAGGTGTCGTCGGCGGGATCGAGGCCCGCCTCGGCCAGTCGCTGCGGCAATTCCTCCACGCCGTCTCCCACGTCGAGCACGCCGGCGATCTTCTCGACGCGATCGAGCGAGAGCCCGAGCGCCTTGGCGAGGTCCCGCACGGCCGACCGCAGCCGATAGGAGATCACCTCGGCCGTCATCGCCGCCCGGTGGCGGCCGTAGGTCTCGTAGACATACTGGATCACCTCCTCGCGGCGCGTGTGCTCGAAGTCGATGTCGATGTCGGGCGCCTCGCAGCGTTCGCGGCTGATGAACCGCTCGAAGAGCACGTCCATGCGGGCCGGATCGACCGACGTGATGCCGAGGCAGTAGCAGATGGCGGAGTTGGCCGCCGACCCACGGCCCTGGCAGAGGATGCCGCGGCGCCGGGCAAACCGCACGATGTCGAAGACGGTGAGGAAATAGGCTTCGTAGCCGAGTTCCGCCACGAGCTCGAGCTCGTGCTCGACGAGCGTCCGCACCTTGTCGGGGATCTCGCCGGCATACCGTTTCGCCGCTCCCCGCCAGGCCAGGTCGGCCAGGTGCTGCGTCGGCGTGCGGCCCGCGGGCACGTTGGCGTCGGGATATTCATACCGCAGCTCGGCGAGCGAAAACGTGCACCGTCTCGCGATCTCCACCGATCGTTCGACGGCCTCCGCCAGCGTGGCAAACCGCTCAGCGATCCGCCGACGGCCGTGCAGGTGCCGCTCGCCGTTGGCAAGCAGCCGCCCCCGCACCTCCTCCACCGTGGCGCCATGGCGGACGGCGGTCAGGGCGTCGAAGAGCGGCAGGCGGGAGCGTTCGTGGTAGCGGACATCGCCGGCCGCCACGAGCGGCACCCGCGTCCGGCGGCCCACCGTCGCATACCACCGCAGGCGTTCCTCGTCGTCTCCCTCGAGCGCCACCTCGGCCAGCGCCACGAGCCGGTCGCCAAACACCTCCCGCCACTCGAGCACGGCTTCACAGGCATCGCCAAGCCCGTCGTCATCCCGCCTGCCCGCCGCCGCGACCGCCGCCAACGGCACGCCCGCCAGCAGGCCCTCGGCATGGGCGGCGATGTCGGCAAGCGACAGCCGGCACGCGGTCGCGCCATGATCCGGCTCCGCATCCAGCCCCGCAGGCCCCGCACCCCGATCCGCCGCCTGATACCCATGCGTCAGGAGGCGGCAGAGCTGGGAATAGCCCGTGCGGTTGGTCGCCCACACGACCAGCGGCAGCGCATCGACCGGCTCCAGATGCGCTCCGACGATCAGCCTGATGCCTGCCTGCTTCGCAGACCCGTGCGCCCGTACGATGCCGGCGAGCGTGCTGCGGTCGGTGATGGCGATCGCCTCGTAGCCGAGTGTATGGGCCCGCGTCACCAGTTCCTCGGGATGCGAGCCCCCCTCGAGAAACGAGAAATTGCTCCTGCAGTGCAGCTCCGCATACGGCGGCTCGTCCATGGATGCCTCTGCCTTGAATCGTGTGGTCGAAAACACCTGCCCAAGAAACCTGTTCAAGAAAACCTGCCGTGCAGAAACCACTCCCCGCCCGGTCGGCCACCGCCCGGGCCGCTCCGTAGCCGGCGAAAGATCCAGTAGCGGCCGCCGGATTTCGTCTCGACGACGTAATAGTCGCGGCGCACGGTCGGCCCGCGCCACCAGGCGGTCTCGATCCGTTCCGGACCGTGGGCTTTCGTCACCTCGTGCAGTCGCTCGCCGATGCGAAACCGCACCGGCGGCAGGCTCTCGGGCGATCCCGCCGCGGCCGCTTTGTCGGTCACCACCGATACCGTCTCCAGCCGCAGAGGCCGGGGCTCGAGCCAGATCGGCCGCCGCTGCGGAGCGGCCATGGCAGCCGGCAGGCGGGCCGCGGAGAAGCCTTCATGCCGCGACGGCTTGAGCCCCGGCCCGGGCCCGCTCCTCGACCGCCAGGCGGATGGCGGCACGGCCGCCCACGCATGCTCCGGCTGCGCATCCGCCAGCGGCCTTGGCTCGAACACCGCTCCGCGGCCCAGCCTGCCCGACAGCCGGTCGAGCAGCATCCCCACCCGCGCCGCCGACGCCTCCGCCGCCTCGCCGAAGAGCGTCCGCTGCCGGCACTCGGCCTGCCCCGCAGACACCACCTCCACCGTGATCCCCTCGATCTCCCGCGGCATCCGCATCCTTGCCATCCGCAGCCGCACGAGCTCACCCAGATGCCGTGCCGAACTGCTCGGCTGAAACACGCCGACGTCGATGACCACCGGCGTGCATGCCTCGCGCAACTCGGTGGCCCGGGAGCGTTCGAGTCGCACCTGCAGCGACAGCACCCCCTTGCCCTGGGCCGCCAGCGGCGCGACACACTCCTGCACGAGCCGCTCGATCACCGCGACCAGATCGTCCAGCGTCGTGTCGCGAAGCAGGAGCGGAAAATCGAAGGCCTGCGCGGCGGTCGGCAGCTCGGCGGAGCAGGGGGCCACGAGCGGCTCGGACCGTTCGCCGGTGAACTCCGCGAGCCGCTGCACAAGCTGCGGCGCAAACCGCGAGGCCAGGCTCTTCCGCGGCAGGCGGACGATGCCGCCGATGGTGTCCACCCCCACGTCGCGCAGCTGCGCAAGCACCGCAGCATCGAGCTTCAACGCCGCGGCCGGCAGCCCGGCCAGCGCATGCAACTGCCCCCCGGCGGGCACGATCGCCCACCGCCGGTGCCGCTGCATCGCCCGGGGATGCCGCGGACGCGTGTCCGCATGAAGGGCATCCGTATGCACCGCATCGGCATGGAGTGCATCCGTATGGTGCACGGCAGCCCAGGCGGCGGCGGGCGTATCGGCGATCGCCGCCCGGGCGTGGATGCCCCGTGCGGCCAGCGTCCACACGACCGTCCGGACAAGCGATCCCTCGCCGCCGAAAAATCCAGCCGTGCCCGTCACGTCGACCTGCAGGCATTCGGGCCCCGCAGGCTCGTGCCGCGGTTGCTTCTCGATCGCCACGATCGGCGCAAACCGCCGGCAATAGCGGGCCAGTTCCTCGAGCGCGGCCAGATCGGCCGCGGGATCATCGTGATCGACTTCGGCGATGTGGCAGGCACGGGAGCCGTGCGTGATCGCCAGCACCGCCATCGCTTCGGCGAGCGACATGCCCGACGGAATCTGCGCGAGCTTGGTTCTCCCGGCCTGCGGCCCCGAAGGCCCCGCCCGTCTGGGCGGGGCCGCCCAGGCCCAAGCCGCCACCGTCATCACGCCGCGGCGCTCGCGCCGGCAGACAAACACGGGCCGCCTGCGCAGTTCCGGCCGCTCGAACAGCCGCCGCTGCACGGGCCACCGCGGCAGCCAGATCGTCATGATGCGCGACATGCCGCCTCCTCCGCCGGAAATCGCCCGGCCTGAAAATGATCAGCCTGAAAATTCCCGGCTGCCAGAGGCAGGGCAGGGCGGGCCGACAGGCGGTGGCGGCGTGTGGCCTCGCGTCCATTGGCCAGATCCAAAAGCAGCTCCACCGACCGTTCCTCGAGCATTTCGTTCCCCGCCCATGGGCCGCCCGCCCGCGCGATCCGCAGTCGCCGCACGGCGAGATCGGCAGCCGGCTCTGCCAGAGCCACCGGCGAGACGGCCAGCTTCGCGTCGGCCCATGTCGGCTCGCCCGCAGCCACCCGCTCCGAAAGCCCACGGACCAAAAGCCCCACGGCCCCGCTCGTTCGCGCCGCCAGATGCCACCGCCGCATGGCCGTGGCATGCACCCGCCTGGGCCAGGCCAGCACGGCCGCCACGCCCGGGCAGCGGAGGGCCTGATCGATCGCCCAGAGTTCGTCGTCATCGCGCGACGGGCGGGCCACCACGAGATGCGGCCTGCCACTACCTCTTCCCGGGGCCTCTGCCAAGGCATCGAGCCACGGCATCACGGCCGGCGGATAGAACCGCTGCCCACGATCGACGACCACGATCGCCGAGGCTGGCGAGGCTGGCGATTGATCCCCCCACCGTGGGCCGGCGAGCCGGCAGGCCACCGCACAGGCAAGCGCGACCACCCCACCTGCGTCGCCGGCAGCTGCATCGCCGTCGCCGGCAAGCCGCTCCACGCCGCCGGCAAGCCACTCCAGAAGACTGCCGCGTCGCACACCGCCGGCCGGCAGCAGGGTGTCGAGCGATGGAAACCCTGTCGACACCGTCTCCCGCGCCAGATCGTCGGCCTGCCGCCACTCCGCGGCCCGCCTGAACAGGCCGCTGACAGACAGGCCGCCGACAGCCACGTTCCCGCCATCCAAGACACGCGTCACCATACGATCGCCTCCAGCAGTTGCATATACGCCAGTATAGTATACGCCTGTTCCGTATTCGTCAATGGCCGGGCTTCGCATGAGAAAATGGCACGTTCACGCACCCCGGGGGTAGAATCCGTCGGCATGAAGACGCGCGCTCGACTCCGCCTCATCCCCGGCCTGCTACCCGCCCTGATCGTGTCGGCGGCTGCCGCGGCTGCCGATTTCCCCGTGGACTTCGCCACCTTCCAGGCCGAGTTCTCGCCCGCGATCTCCCGCCGGCTCAACGCCACCCCCAGGCACTACCGGCAGATCGAGCCCTCGCTCTTCCACCTCTGCCTCGACCATGCCGACAGGCTCGCGACGCTCTCCGCCGACGCGCGGCTGGCCGTGATCGTGAAGCTGGCGGAGTTCATCGACGGCAGACGCGACGCGACCGGCGACACGATCGTGATCGGCCCGGACCGCACGATCATCGGCCTGCTCGATCCGGCCCGCGGCCTCGAGCCGAAGGAGATCACGGCCATCGCCACCGCCTACGGCGCGAAGCCGACCGTCTTCAAACAGGACCCGGCCGCCGAGTCGATCCGCGACGTGGCCGATCGCTTTCTCGCGGCCGTCGGCCGGGCCGTCGCGGCGGGCACGCCCACGTCGGTCGTCGTCCTCGGCCACGGCTCCCCGGAGGAGATCCAGAGCTACTCGATCCCCTTCGGGCGGCTGGCCGACACGCTCGTCGACGCCGCCGCCCCGGCCGGAACACCGCTCGACCTCTCCCGCCTCACGCTCGTCTGCGACGACTGCTACAGCGCCGACTTCCTCATCCATCTCGGCGCGGCTATTCAAGCGAAGTGCGGCGACCGCGGCCGTGCGCTCGAGTCGCTGCCGGTCATGATCGCCGGCACGAACCGCGACCGCGTGGGCCATGCCGACTTCGGCGAGAAGTTCGTGCCGCACTTCTGGAAGGACGTGATCGAACTCTATTTCGTCCGCCGGCCGCGGCCCGAGGCGGTCACGCTCCGCGACTTCTTCGACAAGGTCGACAACATGATGTATGGCTACGGCCGCGTGGCGGTCGTGGAGGGCACGCAGGTGACCGGCTACCGGCTCGTCGATCCGTCGCTCTGCCAGGACCCCGTCTTCTTCGTGCCGCTGTCCGACGCCGACCTGGCCACCCTCCGCACGATCCTCGGTCTCCCCGCCGACGCCCCGCTCCCTCGGTTTCTCGACATCGGCTAACCCCGCATGTCGAGCGGCCCAGGAAGTGGTACGTCGATCTTGGCCCCGTCCCCGGGTTGCCACCCGGGGCTTGTATTTCGATGGAGCGCAACGATCAACCGTTGCGTTACCGTGGAATAAAAGCCCGGAGCGGAAGCGACGGGACGGGGCCAGGTAAAACCAACCATACCGTGGGACTTTCCATCGGGCCGACCTCCGAAAGCCGAAAGCTGAGAGCGCCGGCCGGGGCCTCAAGCCACAATGCGTGCTCCCGACGCCGCAATCGCCTACCGGTCGCCGGTGAGGACGAGGGCGGGGGGCACCCGGAGAATCAGGCGGTAGAGCGCCGGGAGGATGAAGAGCGTGAACAGCGTGCTCGTGATCACGCCGCCGATCACCACCGTGGCCAGCGGCCGCTGCACCTCGGCGCCCGTGCCCTCCGAGATCGCCATCGGGATGAAGCCCAGGCTCGCCACGAGCGCCGTCATGATGATCGTGCGCAGCGATGCGGAGGCCGTCTCCTCGATGGCGACGTCGCGGGCCGTGCCGCGGGCGAGCCGCTCGCGCAGGGCGCTCGCCACCACCATGCCGGCGAGCACCGACACGCCCGAGAGCGTGATGAAGCCCACCGCCGCCGAGATCGAGAGCGGCATCCCGCGGAAGGCGAGCGCCCAGATGCCCCCCACGCAGGCGAAGGGCACGCTCACGAACAGGAGAAGCGTGTCGGCGACGTTGCGGTAGG
>JBIIYN010000191.1:0-7456 GCA_044346795.1 Pirellulales bacterium | reverse complement strand
TTTTTCGGCCTGGAGCCCCTTCATCGATTCGTAGTGCTCCGCCATCGAACTGGAGAGCCACTTCAGAGCATCGGTGTACGTCGGCTGATCAAGGTACTTGCCGTAGAGGTCGTCGATCACGTCCTTCTTCAGCCCGAGGATCTCCGGATTGCCCATCTCTTCGGGCAGTCCGAGCACCTCCTTCACGATCTGCAGCCGGTTTCTTTCCGCTTCCAGTCGCTTCGTGTTGGCCTCGCTGGCCTCCTTCTGCTTGGCGTCGACCGTCTTCAACGCCTCGTCGGCCTTCTTGAAGAAGAGGTAGGTGGTGACGGCCAGCACGAACGTGAGCATGACGAACACGATCAGCGCGATGATGAACGACTGATAAACGCTCTGGTTGCTGGAAGCCATTGACACCCTCTCGATCCGTCGCGCGGAATCCCCTGCGGCGGGCAGACCCCGCTCAACATCGTCGCCCGAACCCGAGGTGGTTCACGCCACGCCGATTATAACGGTCAGGCCGGGGTTGACGCGGCCTCCGGACAGTCGCCCCAGACGGCCGCGTGGCCGGTTTCCGCGGCGATCCGCCCCATGATCGCCACCAGGGTGCTGCGACACATGGTTTCGCCCTCGTTGGAGACGAGGCCGGTCGTGACGCCGCGCACGAGCCCCGCGATGGTCGCGGCATGGCGGCCGGGCCCGGCCGCCGCACCAACCGCCCAAGGCCTCCGCCCGAAGAGGCGGCCCTGCACCAGGTCACCGGTGCCCGCCGAGCCGGACACCGTCTCGACGATCCTGTCGCGGCGCTGTTCGCGACGGTCGATCGAGGCCTCGATCGTCCGGCCATCGGCGAAGCGGTAGCGGACGGCCGTCGCGGCCGGGCAATCACCGCACGACTCGGCCGGACCGGCGGCCCGTCCCCCCGATGCGACCGGATGGGCGAGCGGCTCGGCCCGCGTCGGCGGTTCGTCGCCCATGATCCAGACGGCGCGATCGATGGCCTGCACGTGATCTTCCACGAAATGGCCGCCGGAAAACCTCGCGAACGAGATCCAGTTGCGGAGCGGCCAGTCGCCGAGATCGTGGCCGCTGCCGGCCGGCTTTCGCCACGGCAGGCCGATGGCCGCATGGGTCTGCACGGCGAGCGGCCGGCCGATCGCGCCGTCGTGGATCCTGCCCACGAGTTCCAGCATGCGTTCGTCGTGCCGGAAGCAAAACCCAGACACGACCGAGAGCCCGGCCGCGCGGCCGCGGGCCGCGGCCGCGGCTGCCCGCATGACGCCCGCGACATCGATCGCAACCGGCTTTTCGCAGTAGACATGCCTGCCCGCCGCCACCGCCGCCTCCAGATGCAGGGGCCGGACGTGGGGCGGCGCGGCGAGCAGCACCACGTCGAGGTCGCTTTCGATCACCCGCAGGTAGGCGTCAGGTCCGACGAACCGCCGCTCCGGAGGGCAGTCGAACCGACCGGCCCGGCCGTCCGGCGTCCGCCCGAGCACCTCCGCCGCCGACGACACCTGATCGGCGAAGACGTCGCCGAGCGCGACCACCCGCACCGTGGGGTCGGCTTCCATGGCCTGTGCGGCCGCGCCCGTGCCGCGGCCGCCGCAGCCCACGAGGCCCACCCGCAGCCGCTGCTCGCCGCCCGCGAACAGGCCGCCTGCCGGCAGCAGGCCGGCGGTTCCGCAGGAGACGGCCAGCGTGCCGCGCAGGAACGACCGTCGCGTCGCTCCCCGGGCAATGCCGCCGCGGAGCGCGTGGGCCGCGGGAGGGTTGTGATCGGGCGCGAGAACGACTGCCGGAGGCTGCTGGGGCATGTCACGGGTCTCCTGTGCGATGGACGTGCGGGCTGTCAGGGTTTCCGACCGGGAGTGTAGGGGCTGCTTCAGCCGCCGGGCAAACCCCGCCGCAGCCGAACCATGTGCTTGTGAACCTGCTCCTCGAGCGCCGCTGGCGCCATGCCGAAGGCGGACTTGAAATCGCGGAGGCGTTCCTCGGGAGAGTCGTCGGCGAGCGGTTCCTTGTGCGAAATCGACCGCAGGTAGGCGACGAAGGCGGCTTTTCGTGTCTGGATCAGGAAGAAGGTGAGAGCCCAGGCGCGGGAGTAGGCGTCGAGGGCCTCGTCCGGGCTGCGGAACGGCTCGTCACCCAGCACGATCTGCTCGAGCGCCCCGGCCCGGTGGCACGCCAGAAACCGTTCCAGTCGCGACGTGTTTACGTTGCCGATCCCCTTCCAGCCTCGCACGCTCGCCAGGTCGGGCGTTTCGAAGTAGGTCGCGATGCCCTCGCTGAGCCACAGTGGCACGGGGGCGAGTCGCTGATGCAGACCGCCGTTGAACGCCATCTGGTGGGTGGCCTCGTGGACGAGGGTGGCGACCATGCCGGATGCCTCCGGGCTGGCGAGGATCTCGAGGCCGGCCCCCGCGGCCGCCTGCCCTGCGGGGCGGGCGAGCCCGGCGCTGCCGGTGAGGTCGAAGGTGGTGACGCGGTTGGTCAAGAGGTTGTAGTAGCCGACCACGCGGCCGGCGGCGTTGCCCAGATCGCGGGCCGCGAAGGTCTCGTACCGCTCCCGGTCGGCGAAGATCACGACCAGCAGCGGCCGCGGCGCCGGCGCCAGTTCGAGCCCCGCCTGCGTCCAGAAGTTCGCAAAGGCCTCGTGGAGTCGCTCGAACAGCGCGGCGCACCACTGGGCGTAGGCTCGCGACGTGTCGAAGCAGACGCAGTAGTGCCGCGTCACCAGCAGATCGAAGCCGGGGGGCAGTTCACCGAGGATTCGCCTGCCGAGTTCCCGCGGCGTTTCCACCGCGGGGTCGGGCACCGGCGTCCGCGCGATGATTCCGCCGGGCTGCACCAGTTCCAGCCGTTCGTCCGACCGTTCGATGAGCAATCCGCCATCGACGGCCTCGGCGATCACGGCGCCCTCGACCTGTCGGAGGCTGCCGCCGTCGGCCCGCACCTCGACCCGCTCCACGCGACGTTGGCCGTCCCGGGAAGGCTGCGGCTTCTTCGTGTCGCGGCCCGGTCCCGGCTCGGCATGGACGAGACCGACGACCGACCATGCGAGGATCGCGGCGACGGCTGTCGTCTGTCTGGCGAGGCTGGGCATCCTGGTCTGCTCCGGGAACGCATCCGACCGCTTCGGCGTTTATCCATGGCCTGCCGCCGTGGGGAAAGGCGAGTTTGGCGCGGAACTGGGAAAGACGGCCGGTCGGGCGAGGCCGGCGACCGCCAAAACCGGGACACAACTGCTCTGGTTCCGGCCGTTTCCGAGCGATACCGTCTGCCGCCGGCCGCCCTTCCTCGCCAGGCTGTGACGATCCATGACCGCCCCCTTGCCGCAGTTCCGCCGATCGATGCCCTGCCGTGTGGCCAGCCTCGGCCTGTTCGTGGCCGTGGTGCTCACCGGCTGCGCCAGTTGGAGCCCATGGAAGCAGACGGAGAAAGCCGCCCGCGATCAGGAAAAATATGGGTACACGGCCGACACGCGAATCAAGAAGCTCGCGGAGCGGTCCAAGGCAACGAAGTCCGAGTCATCCCAGCGCCAGATGGAATTCACCCAGGACCTGGTCCGCATGATGCTCGAAGAGCATGATCCCCGGGTGCGGTGCAAGATTCTCGAGACCGCGGCGTCGTTCGATACCGCGTCCGCCACCGCGATCTGCAAGGGCGCACTGCAGGACCCGAACGAATTGGTGCGGATGAAGGCATGCGACGTCTGGGGCAAGCGAGGCGGTGAAGAGGCGGTCCAGCTGTTGGCCACGCGGTTTCAGACGGATGCGGAACTCGACGTGCGGCTCCGCGCGGTGAAGATGCTGGGCGAACTCCGGGACAAGGCTGCGATTCCCGTGCTGGCCAGGGCGCTCGAGGATGCCGACCCGGCCGTGCAGTACCGGGCGGTGGCGTCGCTCAAGCAGGTCAGCGGCCGCGACCTCGGCAACGACGTCAACGTCTGGCGAGAGTGGGCCGTCGACCCGGAGGCCCACAAGGCGGAGTGGTCGATCGCCGAGAGCTTCCGCCGCCTGTTTTGAACCCGCGCGTTGCCGGTGTGGCACCGGCTTCGGGGCGGCACCGGCTTCGGGGCGGCAACAGTCTCCTCGCGTGGGCGAGGATACGCCCAATGCTCGTCGAGCTGTCGCCGACCCCTCGCCTCCGTCCAGCGTGCTTCGCAGGATGCGAAGCGCAGAACCAGCCGGCGGAGGCCGGCCAAGACACTGACGATGGACGGGCATCCGCCCGTCGGGTGACAGGATGTCGTGTTTGTCGTGAAGCATGCTCGTCGAGCTGTCGCCGACCCCTCGCCTCCGTAGAGCGTGCTTCGCGTGGAGGAAGGCGCAGGCTGGGTGAGGTTGGCGGTTTGGCTGTTCGCGGAAAGCTGCCGGATTCCTCGGGCCAACGCGGGCGAGCGGCAAGGGTCTGAGGAACAGAAAGCCGATACCTCCCCTCGTGTGGTCCGTCCGGCCTGCGAGGCGGGCCGCTTTTGTTCCGTTCCTTCCGCGTGCCAGCGTTGACTTGCCCCATGATTTTCACTCCGTTCCGGCACGCCGGCCGATCCCGTCGAGATGTGGGGCGGGCTGCCATCTTCTGGCTGGCGCTCGGTGTGGCGGCCATGCATCCCTGGCTGCCACGTCCCCAGGCGGCGCCGCCGGTGCCTCGGGGTGCGCCCCGAAAATTCTTCGATACGCTGCTCGGCAGGGAGCCCGCGCCGGAGCCCGCGTTCATCGCGGCGCCGACTCCGCCCGGGCCGGAAGAGGTGAAGACGTTGGAGCGGATGGCGGCGGCCGCGCGGGGCGTCGCAAAGCCCTCCGAGCCAGCGAGGCCTGCCGAGACTGCCTCGCCCGACGAGCCCGCCGCCGTCGAGCCCGCCCCGAAGCCGCCATCGGCCACGGTCGTGTCGAGGCCCCCCACGTGGGACGAAACCGTGAAGTTCGCCGTGGAGATGGAGAAGACGGCCAGGAAGATCGCCGCCGATGCCGGCGATCCCGCCTACAAGCCGACGGCGGCCCGGCAGACCGTCCAGGTCGGGAAAGTCGCCGCCAAGCGAACGGCCGCCGTCTCGAACACGGCTCCGGCGGTGTCACGGCCGGGGGGGGCAAGCGGTGTTCAGCCCGCGAACTCCCGCCCATCCGGCGCGGCGGCTCCCGCCACGCCCCGCTTCACGAGGCTGCGGTCCCGCATCGCGCAGACCCTGGCGGCCTACCAGCGGCGGCCACTGAACACCGCCCAGCACACGCCGTGGGAGGTCATGCACGGCTTCATCGCGTTCGGCATCCCGACGAAGCTGCGGGTGGGCGGGCCCGGAGGCGATCCCGTGAACGCGATCGGCTGGGTGAACACCGGGGGCCGCTGCGGTGGTCAGGTGATGCTCGCGGCCGTGGGTGATCGGCTGACGGCACTGCGCGGCATCGGCGTGCAGGGGCATTCGGCGCAGTATCTCGCCATCCTCGCGCAGTGCCGGGTGGCGATGAATTCACCGATCACGGTCCAGTCGAAGACGTTCACGGTGGCCGACCTCGTGGCCGAGGAGAAGCTGGCCTGCAAGTCGGGAACGGAACTCACGTTCGCGCTCATCGCGCTGGCCCATTATCTGCCGACCGACGCGGAATGGACGGCCCGTGACGGCAAGACCTGGTCGCTCGAGAGGCTGGTGGCCGAGGAGATCGAGCAGCCGATCCGCGGCGCACCCTGCGGCGGCACGCATCGGCTGTTCGGCCTCGCGTACGGCTGCCAGCGGCGGCTGCGGGCCACCGGGCAGCTCGACGGGGTCTACCTGCGGGCCGACAAGTTCGTCCGCGACTACCAGCAGTTCACGCTCACGAAGCTGCAGAACCGCGACGGTTCGTTCAGCACCGAGTGGTTCAAGTATCCGGCCGACCGAGAGGACGACATCGACCGCAAGATCCAGACGACAGGCCACATTCTCGAGTGGCTCGTGGGCTCTCTCGACCAGGAAGACCTGTTCCAGCCACGCATCACCGCGGCGGTGGAGTTCCTCTCCGCCGCCCTGGCCCGCGAGCCCTCGCGAGACTGGAAGATCGGCCCGCTCGGCCACGCCCTGCATGCTCTGACGATCTACCAGGAGCGGGCGTGGGGCACCGTGCTGCCGGGCGGAATTGCCGCCTACCATGGCCCGATGAAGGCGGATTTGACCAAGGTGGCGGCAGATTCGCAGGTGGCGAAGAAGCCGGCCGCGGAGACGCCGGCGGATGCGGGCGTGAGCGGCCCCTCCAAGCGGCGCTGATGATCGGTCTGCGAACGGCAGGGCATTCTTGAACCGGCGGGGTCGAACCCGTAGGCTTCCGGGACAGAGTCCTGCGCGGGCGGGGCAAAGCCCCGTGTGGCTGGATCGGCAGGAGAGCCCGTTCGCCGCATCGTGTCGGTCACGGCATGGGATCTGTTCAGGATGCAGCCCGATGACCACCGTCAACCTCACACCGCAGCTCGAGCAACTCCTCGATGTCGCCCTGCGGCTGCACGAGGCGACGGCGTCGGAGGCGCTGCTGCTGCTGGTCGAGCAACGGCTCGATTGGGAGCGGATCCGGAGCCTCGCGGGCGCCGCTCCCGTGCTGGTGGCGGCGGACGACGACTCCCATCTCGCGCACGTGTCCGAGCACGGGCTGAGGGGTGTCCGACTCGACGTGGCGGGCCTGCCGGTGCACGAGCGATTGACCCAGGCGCTGCTCGAGTGCGTGGCAGCCGAGTCGATCGCGCCGGAGGCGCAGGTGGTGGCCGTCTACAGCGGTTTCGAGGCGGGCACGATCGACTCGGTGAGCGTGCTGCGGCTGGAGGAGCATCTCGGCCAGCTCACCAGCCGTGACCTGCGCAATCTCGAAACCAAGGTGCCGCTCGAGACGCTCAAGATGGTCGTGGACCTCGCGGTGGAAATCGGCCGCGAGGGCCGCGAGGGAAAGCCCGTGGGCACGCTGTTCGTCGTCGGTGACACCCGGAAGGTGATGCAGTCGAGCCACAGCACGGGATTCGACCCCGTGCGTGGCTACAGCCGATCGGAGCGGAAGCTCACCGACCCGCGGGTGCGGGAGGGCATCAAGGAGATCGCCCAGTTGGACGGCGCCTTCGTGGTCGGGGCGGACGGCACGGTGGAGGGGGCGGCCCGCTACATCGACGCATCCGCCGAGAACGTGTCGGTGGCCAAGGGACTCGGGGCCCGGCACTGGGCGGCGGCCGCGATCACGCGGCGGACGCGCAGCGTGGCGGTGGCGGTGAGCGAGACGAGCGGCACCGTGCGGATCTTCCAGAACGGCGAGGTGGTGCTCCGCATCGAGCCCTTCCGCCGCGCGATGAAGTGGAAGGATTTCGAGTACGAGCCGCCCAGCGGCGACTGACGCCGGCCGGGGCGGTTCGGGGCTGCCCAGTCCCCGTCGCCGGACGTTCGCTACGGCCATCCTGGCCTCCGCTCACTCGATGCTGACTGCGCTCCGGCATCCTGCCTGCGCTGGTCAGCAACGCCGGCTCCCGGGGA
>JBIIYN010000190.1:0-7464 GCA_044346795.1 Pirellulales bacterium | reverse complement strand
CGACCGACCCGGCCACCGCGGCAGCGTCGTGGCGGTCGATTTTGCGGTCGACGGCGGCTGGCTCTTTTCCTCCGACGTGGACGGCCAGGTATTCGCCTGGCGCCGGAACAAACGGGACCGTACGGCGGCCTGGGCACCCGTGGAACTCCTCGACCGCGACGAGAAGCGGCTTCCCGCCGACCAGTTCCGGTCGCTGCAGTCGATGCCGGCGACTCGGCCGCTCGCCGCCGCGGCGGACGGCCGCGTGGCGCTGCCCACGATCGCGGTGGCCCCGCCGGGGGACAAGCTGCCGCCGTGGAGGATCACATTGGTCGATCCGGCCGAGCCCGCCAAGCGCGCGGTGTTGCCATTCGACCTCAGGGGCACGGTGCTGGCGATGGACGCCACGCCTGATGGCCGGTTTCTCGCCGCGGCGGATCTGGCCGGACGGGTCGCCGTCTGGGATCTCGCCGCGGCCGATCCGCAGCCGGTCGTCATGGAGATCAAACCCGCCGTCGAATCGCTGGCGCTCTCGGCCGACGGCGGCCGTCTGATCGCGGGCGTGGCCACGCAGGCCGGCAGTCCGGCCCGACTGGAAGTCTGGGATACGAAGACACGCGGGCTGTTGTCGTCGCGCACCATGGCCGCGCCGGTCCGCGCCGTGGCGGCGAGTGCGACGGGGGCGACCTTCGCCGCCGCCGGCGGGTGGAACCACGAGATCATCCTCGACACGTCCGCGGGGCCTGCGGCACAAGTTGATCCGGCGGCACAAGTTAATCCGGCGGCTTCGGCGACGCCGCCCCGCCGACCTGCCCGCCGGCTCGGGGGCGTGGGCCGAAGAATCGGCCGCGTCGCCTTCGCCACGCAGCCGGACGGCCGGCCGCCACGCCGCCTGGCCTTGACTCCGGTGCCGGCCGGCGACGCGGCCGCCCTGCAGCTCTCGGAAGCCTTCGACCTGGTCGAACTCGCCGTCGTGCCGGTGGGCGACGCCGGCGGCTGGGCGCCGGCGGCTGGCAGGCCCGGTCGCTGGTCGCTGGCCCCCGGGCCCAGGCAACGCAACGGCTTCGAGACGTGGCAGTTGCTCGCCACCGGCAGGCCCGCGGCGGCGATCGAGCTCGATCTTTCCTGGCAGGGACGGCTCGGTCCCGTGCCGCACTGCGTGGTCTGGCTGGCACGCGAGAACGCGGCGGACCCCTGGGGCGTGGCGCTTGGCACCGACCGCGGCGTGTTCGTCTACGAACTGGCCGACGAGGGGCTCTGCCGCCTCGTGCGCCGGTATCGCGGCCATGAAGACGGCGTGCTGTCGCTGGCGGTGTCGGAGGATGGCCGTTGGCTGGCCAGCGGCGGCCGGGATGGGCTCGTCATGCTCTGGCCGTCGGCGGGGATCGATCCCGCGAAGCCACTCTTCGAGCGGTTCGGCATCGGACTGCGGATCGAGAACGGCCGCGCCGTGGTCGATGCCATCGACGAGGCGGGCCCGCTCGCCGGCCGGGACGTGCGCGTGGGCGACGTCATCGCCAAGGTGTCGTGGGCCGACGGAGCCCGAGACGCGGGGGGCGAGGCGGTGGCCGGGCCGGCGGTGGTGGCGGCGCTGACCGACTGCCCGTGGTCGCGTCAACTGGCGATCGTCGTCGACAAAGAGGGCAAGGCCGCCCCGCCGTTCAACCGGCTGCCGGCGTGGGAGAACATCGCCAGCCTGCATCTGGCCGCGAACCGCGAGTGGGCCTGGTGGTCGCCCCGCGGCTACTACGCGGCGAGCGCCAACGGCGACACGCTCTTCGGCTGGCTGGTCAACCGCGGCGTCGAGAAGCTGCCGCGATTCTTCCGGGCCAACCAGTTCCGCCGCAAGCTCGAGCGGCCCGACGTGATGTCGCGGCTGCTCACCGCCGGCAGCCTCGGCGCGGCCCTGCGAACGGCCGGCCGCGACCTGCCCAAGTCGTCGGCCGTCGTGCTGCCGGAGCTGATCGTCGCCACGCCGGAGGTGAGCATCCTTTCGCCGCGGGCCGACATGGCCGCCGGTGCCGCGACGCTCCGTGTCACCGCTGCCGTCGAGATTCCCGCCGGCGGCACGCTGTCGCGGGTGCGGGCCTATGCCAGCGGCGTGGTGGGCCGCGAACAGGGCCGCGTCGTGGACGAGCAGCCCGCCGCAGACGGCCGTCCCGCCCGTCGCACCTACGCCTGGGATCTTCCGCTTCCGGATGAGTCGGAGCATCTGATCCAGGTGTTCGCGGGCACCGAGGCCGGCCCCACCGACGTGGCGGAACTCACGGTGGCGGCGCCGCCGGCGGTGGCCCGGCCGCGGCGGCCGCGGCTGTTTCTGCTCGCCGCCGGCGTCGACCGCTACGCCCATGCCGATCGCTTCGCCGGCCTGGGACTGACGAACCTGTCCTTCGCCACCGCCGATGCCCGCGCGATCCGCGCCGCGGTCTCGAGCGGGTCTGCGTCGCGGTATGCGGTCGCCGACGACGTGCTGCTGGCCGATGCGCAGGTCACCCGCGCGGCCTGGCGGGAAGCGCTGGCGACGGCGGCCCGGCAGCTGGCCGACGACGTCGCGCCCGACGACCTCGTCGTGCTCTTCCTCGCCGGCCACGGCATGATCGACGACAGCCGCGGCCGCGACTATTGCTATCTCTGCCACGACGCCGAGCTGGTGGACCTGCCGACCGGCGTCGCGCCGGTCCGGGAGGGGACGATCACGTGGCAGGATTTCGCCGCGCTCGATGCGCTCCCCTGCCGGAAGCTGGCGCTCGTCGACACCTGCCACTCGGGCGGCATGGGGCCGTCGGCCCGGTCCACGAGCGTCCGCGAGTTTCAGGAAAACATGATCCTCGTGCTGGCGGCGGCCTCCGACGCCGAGGCCAGCCAGGAATCCGACGTCTGGGGACACGGGGCCTTCACGACGTCGCTGCTCGAGGCGCTCGCCGGCCGCGCCGACACCCGTTCCGCCCGACGCGGGACTCGGCCCGGAGCGGACGGTGATCCGGCGGTGGCTTCGGGGCCCGAGCCCGACGGAGTGGTCACGCTCGCCGAGATCGCCGACTATGTGATCGCCCGCGTGCCGGAGCTCACGACCGGGGTCGGTGAACGGCCGCAACACCCCACCGTGTCGCCCGCATCGCTCGTGCCCTTCGTGACGCTGCCGCTGGCCGACGCCCGCGTGAGCCCGCCCGCGCCGTGACGGGCGGCGAGAAACCAACTCCATCCGCCTCCAGCACCCCACCCGCATGGACAGGAATAAACAACCGCTCGAGCCCGAGATGACGGCGGCCGACATCGCCGCCACGGCGGCGGTGCCCACGCTGCCGCCGCTGCGGGCGGCGACGTTTCCCTACCACCCGGGCGACGTGATCCTGCCGGGCTATCGGCTCACCAAGCGGCTCGGCAGCGGCGGCTTCGGCGAGGTCTGGCGGGCCGAGGCGCCGGGCGGGATGGGGGTGGCCATCAAGATCCTCGCCAACCTCGGGCGGCGGGAGGGCGGCCGCGAATACAGGGCCCTGCAGACGATCAAGAACATCCGCCACGCGCACATCGTGCCGCTCTTCGGCGTCTGGCTGAAGGCCAGCGACGGCCGCGTGCTGAGCGAAGCGGAATTGCAGGAGGCGGAAAAACGGATCCTCGCCGTGGGCCCGGCCGCGGCCGAGCGGCCCGGCGCCGACGCGGCAGCCGGCCCCGCCGGGCTCGAGTCGCTCGAACTGATCGTCGCGATGGGGCTCGGCGACCAGACGCTCTACGACCGGCTGCGGGAAAGCCAGCGCGACCAAGGTCGGCCGTTGCCGCCCGAGCAACTGCTCCCCTGGATGCAGCAGGCGGCGCTCGCGCTCGATCACTTCAACAGCAGCAGCCGTCGATCGGCGGAGAATTCCAAGGCCGTGCAGCACTGCGACATCAAGCCGCAGAACATGCTGCTCGTGGGAGACGTCGTGCAGGTCTGCGACTTCGGCCTCGCCCGCGCCCAGGGCGAGGTGCGGGCCACGTCGAACACGATGGCCAGCCTCGCCTACGCGGCCCCGGAGATGGTCTCGCCGCCGTACGACCCCTCCCCCACGACCGATCAGTATTCCCTGGCCATCAGCTACGTCGAGATGCGGACCGGTCAGCTGCCCTACGCGGAACTCACGCCGATCACGATCCTGCGGGCGAAAATGGACGGCCTGATGGATCTGTCGTCACTCGCGCCGGCCGAGGCCCGCGTGATCGGCAGGGCGCTCGAGGTCGATCCGGCGAAGCGGTGGCAGACCTGCGCCGAGTTCGTCCGCGCGTTGCAGTCGAGCGTGCCCCGTGCCCGCGAATCGAGCCGACTGGATACCCTGCCGGAACTTGGCGGCCAGCGGCTAGCCCAGGCTCCCGCCCAGGCTCACGCCGGGGGCGGCGGCCCTCGGCCGTCCGGTGCCGCTGCCGGCTGGGCGGAAACGAAGGCCGCCGAGACCACGGCCGCCGCCGGCGCTTCGCCCACGGCGGCGGTCGAGCCCGCCCGCGCCCCGGAGGCGACCGGCGCCGGCGTGGCGAGGCCGCAGAAGCAACGGCTCGTCGCGGGGCTCGCCGCCGGCGCGGCGGTCCTGGTCGTGGGCGGCTACGCCGCCTTCGCGTGGCGTCCGTCACCCACGCCTCCCCGGCAGCCGCCGCTCACCGACACGGTAGAGGACACCACGACGAAGGCACCGCCGACCGATGCGTCGGCACCGCCCCAGGCGAAGCCGGCCGATGTGCTGTCTCGAGCGAAGGCCAGCGAAGAGCGTGGCGATTTCGCCGCGGCCGGCGCCCTCTACGCCGAGGCGATCGCCGCGGAACCGAGCCGCCTGGCCACCGAGCTCTGGAGCCTGCAGACGAAGGCGGCCGACGCTGGCCGGCCCGCCGACTGCGTGCCCCTGCTCGAACGGCTGGAGCGGCTCTACGCGGCATCACCGCCGCCGCAGGTCGCGGGCATCTCACGGTGGGACGTCGTCAATTCGCTGGCATGGTATCTGGCGACGCGGCCCGGCGCGGATGCGGCCGCAGGGCGGAAGGCCAAGGCCCTCGCCGCGGAAGCCCTCACGCTCGCGGGTGCCGATCCGGTGATGAAGCCACAGAGCCTCGACACGCTCGCCGCGGCGGCCGCGCGGACCGGCGACACGGATGAGGCGGTCCGCCGGATCGCCGAGGCGATCCCGCTGGTGCAGGACGCCGACCAGCGCACGGAGTTCGAGAGGCGACGCGACCGCTACGAGCGCGGGCTCCCGTGGGACGAACCGTGAGGGCGTAGGCCCCACCCACGCCCGACGCGGCAGCGAGAAAGCCCCGGTGGGCCGGGGTGGGCCGTCGTTGAGCGCGGTGCGGGGCGAGGTGACGCTCGACGTGAAAAAGGGGACATTCTGCTTTTTCATCGATCACCTCACGAGGGACGAACCCAGGGGGCGAAAAAGCAGAATGTCCCCTTTTTCGCAGGCCTCCGCTCACTCGCCGGCTTCGAGACGGGCGACGAAGCCGCGGACCTGTCCGAGATCGATCCCCTCCGGCTCGTGCTCCAGCAGCCAGCGGGCATCGACGAGCGCCGCGGCCCGCCGCCCGAGCCGCGCGGCCGTCACCATCCGCATCACGCGGTCGGCGCCGGAGTCGGGCGACACCGTGAGGATCGCGTCGAGGTAGCGGAGCACGTCGTCCTGCCGGCCCTCGCGACGCGCGATGCCGAGGAGGTTGTTGGCCATCCGGGCCAGGATCGCCCGCGGCCCGACGACGGCCAGATCGGCCTCCCCGAGTTCCTCGCCCGCGTCGCGCCGCTTCGCGGCCAGCTCGTCGCGGGTGCACACGGCCGCCCGCTCGAAGACGTCGAGCCAGCGGGGCTCCCCCGCCCCGGGCGTGAACCGCACGAGAAAATGCCCCGGGAAGCCGACGCCTTCCACGGTCAGCCCGAGCCGCCGCGCGAGCTCCATGTAGACGACGGCCAGCGAGATCGGGATGCCCTCTCGGTCGTCGAGCACCTCGTTGACGTAGCTGTTGGCCCGGTTGTAGTAGTCGCCGCGACTGCCGTGAAAGCCGAGTTCCTCGAAGAGCACGCGGTTGAGCACGGCGAGCACCGCCTCGTCGTCGGCGGCCTCTGGCACCCGCCCGCGGATGTCGGCGGCGAGCCGGTCGAGTTCCCGCCGCGAGGCCTCCACGTCGAGGTCGGGATTGTCGAGCCTCGCGAGCAGGAGCGCGGCATGGAAGAGATCGATCCCTTTGTCGCCGCCGCCATCCACGAGGCCGCCGAGTTCTTCGAGCGTCTGCCTCTCGTGCACGGTCGCGGCGAGCGTCTCGAGCCGAGTCGCCTGCCGCTCGAGTTCCGCCGCCCGCGCGAGAAGGCCCGTCCGCGCGGCGGTCCCCTCGGCCCGCAGCAGGTCCACGACATCGTCCCCCGGCAGGCCGTCGGCGGGCAGCACGGCCGTCGCCGCCTCGATGCGGGCGAGCACGTCGGCCGGGGGCATGGCCCGCGGCAGATCGCGGCCCACGACAAAGCCGCGGAAGGCGGCCTCGGTGTCGCGGAACTTGGCGAGGCCCACGCGGCCGGCTGCGAGGCCGCGGTCGGCGGTGGTGAAGATCTGCCCGTCGTTCACGAAGCAGGTGATGGCGTCGGCCGTCACCCGCACCCGCAGGTGGTTCCAGTCGCCGGGCCGATACCGTGGGCTCGGCTGCTCGGCCAGGATGTTCCACGTCCTCACGTCGGGGCCGTCGAACCGCGTGAGCCGCAGCCGGCCCGCCGACGGATAGAAGCCGTAGTGGCGGTCGCCGCCATCGGCCATGAAGGCCAGCCCGGCCGCCCCCGCCTCGTCGTCGAGCTTCACCCAGACGGCCGCCTCGAAGGGAAGCTCCGGCGGCTCCGCCACGGCGAGGCAGAGCGAGCGGCCGCCGAAGCCCGTGCCGCTGCCGCTCACGGTGATCCGGCCGGCCCGCTGCCGCCACCGCGCCCCGCCGAGCACCGTCCACCTGGCGGCGTCGAGCGCCCCGATCGTGAGCCAGCGGTCGATCGCGACGGGATTCGGCCGCTCGAGCAGGTCGCGGAGCCGGTCGACCGCCACGGCGAATCCGAGGTTCGGCGTGACGAGCGACTTCATCGACACGATCCCCTGCACGCGGCCATCGAGGTCGAGCAGCGGCCCGCCGCTGTTGCCCGGCTCGACGGGCAGGGCGAGCTGGATCATGCCCAGACCCGAGCGGTCGCGGAGGGCCGACACGCGACCGGCGACGATGCTCCGCTCGAGGCCGTGCGGATTGCCGACCGCGACGACCTCCTGGCCGGCGACGACGGTGTCGGCCGCGGCCAGCGGCAGGGGCACGAGCCCGCGGGCGGCGATCCGCACGATGGCGAGATCGGCGTCGCGGTCGGTCGCATGCACGGCGGTGGCCTCGTGCGTGGTGCCGTCGGCGAGCTCCACGGTGATCGGCCGGGCCTCGCCGATCACGTGGAGGTTCGTGGCGACGAGGCCGTCGCCGACGACGAACCCGGTGCCCAGCTCCTCGAACGCCGGCCCCGCC
>JBIIYN010000188.1:0-7495 GCA_044346795.1 Pirellulales bacterium | reverse complement strand
GGCCCGAGCCACATCGACCTCTTCGATCCCAAGGAAAACGTCCCCGACAACGTCAAGAGCACGTTCAAGAGCATCTCCACGAAGCTGCCCGGCGTGCAGTTCACCGAGAACATCCCGAAGCTCGCGTCGATCAACGACCGCTTCACGCTCATCCGCTCGATGAACTACACGCCCAACGGCCTCTTCAACCACACGGCAGCGATCTACCAGATGATGACGGGCTACACGACCGACAAGGTGAGCCCGTCGGGCCAGCTCGAGCCGCCCAACGCCAAGGATTTCCCGAACTTCGGCTCCAACATCGTGAGGCTCAAGCCGTCGGAGGAGCCGATGCTCCCCTTCGTGATGCTGCCGCGGCCGCTGCAGGAGAGCAACGTCGTCGGCAAGGGGGGCACGGCCGGGTTCCTCGGCCGCGACTTCGATCCCTACACGCTCTATCCCGAGGGGGACGATCTCGACATGCGGAAGATGGAGCGGATCCGCATCGACGACCTGCAGCTGCGGACCGACGTCTTCGCCAAGCGGCTCGAGCGGCGGGCGAAGCTCCGGGACCTGATCGACCGGACCATGCCCGAGCTCGACAAGGCCGTGGCCGACTACAAGCTCGACGAGTACTACGGCCGGGCGCTCGATCTGGTCATCTCCGGCCGGGCCCGCGAGGCCTTCGGCCTCGACCGCGAGCCCGGGAAGCTCCGCGACGCCTACGGCCGCAACACGTTCGGCCAGAGCCTCCTGCTCGCCCGGCGGCTCGTCGAGGCGGGCACGCGGGTGGTGGAGGTGGTCTGGCCGAAGGTCGCCAATTCCGACAACCACTCCTGGGACCACCACGTCGGCCTCGACAAGCGGATGAAGGATCAGTCGGGGCCGATGCTCGACCAGGGGCTCTCGGCGTTCCTCACCGACATGGACGACCGCGGCCTGCTCGACGAGACGCTCGTGGTGGCGGTGGGCGAGTTCGGCCGGTCGCCGCAGAAGGGGGTGAGCACGTCGGGCAACGGCAACTCCGCCGACGGCCGCGACCACTGGCCCTACTGCTTCTCGGCGATCGTCGCCGGCGCCGGCATCCGCCGCGGCCACGTGCACGGCAAAAGCGACGCCACGGCCTCGGCGCCGCTCGAGGATGCGGTGCATCCGACGCAGCTGTTGGCGACGATCTACCACGCCTGCGGCATCGAGCCGGAGACGATCGTCTACAACCACCTGAACCAGCCCCGTGAACTCGTGAAGGCGCAGGCGGTGACGAAGCTCTTCACGTGAGCCGATGCGCGGCACACGTGGCCGAGGCCGGCTTCGCGATCCTGCCGGTGGAGGTGTTCGACACGCTGCCACTGCCGGCGCAGCCGCTCATGGTTTGCCTGTGAGGAAACGATGAACGACACGAACGCCGCCCCCCCGCTGCCGCTCCGCCTCGCGCTGTGGGCGGGCGTGGCCTATTTCTGCTGCATGGCCGTGGCCCACTTCTTCGGCCTGAAATACCCGCTCCTCTTCGTCTACTACGACGTCCCGTTCCACGCCTACCAGGACAAGATCATTTCCTTCGCGGTCGTGGCGTATGTCTGCCTGTTTGCGCAGGCGGCCGGGCACCGCAGCGCCGTGCCGGCGGCGCTCGTGGCGCTCGGCGTCACCGTGCTCGGGCTTGGCGCCGTCAATGGGTCGAGTGAGCTGCGCACGGTGCTTGCGGGCCGTTCCACGCAGGCCTACTGGCTGCAGACGGGCCTGATCGCGGGCTACTTTTTTCTGCTGCTTGGGCTCTGGGCACGAGGCGGGCGGCCGCCGAGCAGGGACGGCTAGAGCAAATCCGAGATGGCCGTAGCGATGCCGGGGTAGACCACGAGAGAGAGGCGAAGGGGTCGGCGAAAGCTCGAGGAGCTTTGGGCCGGTGCTCCACCAAAGTCGGATGCGCTCGAGCCCGCCCGCCAGCAGGCTTTCGTCGCCGTCGCCTCGGCTACCTCCCCGCGGCGGCCTGACCCACCGAGCGGATCTGGCGGACGACGCGTCGCGCCTCGCGGAACACCCGTCGCGGCACGCTATGCGGCGGTGAAGACGGCACCGCCGGCCGTTCGCGCGGCCGGGCCTCGCCCTCGACGCAGCAGCGCAGGAGCCGCTCCCGCGTGGCGTAGTAGTCGTCCTCCCCGACCGCGACAGGGGCCGCCGGCCGGCCCAGATCGACGTAGAACTCGATGCCGCAGGTGGCCGACACCGACGCGATCCGCAGTGGCACGAGGCCAAACGCGATCGTGTCCCGGACGATGAGCTCGAATGACTCGGGCGTGAAGGCCCAGCAGTGCGTGTCGACGTAGTCGGCGGGAACGCGGCCAGCGGGGCCGAACCACTCCCGATAGAGCGACAGGCTCCGGCGGGTCGGCGTCCAGCCGCCACCGCCGGCCGCGGGCGTGCTGCGGTGCGCCTCCTCCCGGTAGACCTGGTAGGCCGTGGGCCGCGTGCGGTTCTCGAAGAAGGCCTCGAGCCATTCGCTCGTCTCGCTGAGCGGTCGGAAGTGGTCGAAGCAGAACCGCTTGTCGGGGATCGCCAGCCGCAGCACCCCTTCCGGCCGCAGCACCGCGGCGCACTGCTCGAGGAAGCGGACGGGGTTGGGGATATGCTCGATGTTGTGTGAGGAGAGGATCCAGTCGAACCGGTGGTCGGCGCCGTAGCGGGCTTGTGTCAGGTCGGCGAGATCGCAGGCCGATCCCACGAGATCGACCTCCTCGATCTCCGCCACCCGCTCCCGGGGAATGTGCGGATCGACCGCCGCCCGCTGCCGCAGTTGCTCGGTGGCGAACACGTCGAGCACGGTCGAACGATAGCCGGCCGCCCGGGGGGCGATGGGGTTGAAATAAGGACCGATCTCGAGGACCGTCTGCCCCGGGGCGATCCCCTGCCGAAGACGCTCGAGCCGATCCATCAGGGACTCCATGGATGAGGGCGCGGGAAAGGGTGCCTACGCTGCCGCGCGCTGGCGGTGCATCCTGGCCCGGTGCCTGCGAATCAGGTCGGTGGGGTAGTCGGTGTGGCTTTCGAGCCAGTCGTACACGCGGCTGAGGCGGAGGCCGTAGGGGTTGAGCGAGAAGAGATCGACCTTCACGAACGGCGCGCCGCATTCGAGCATCCGCTTCCAATGCAGGTGCGTCGGATTGCTCGGGCCACGCCGCACCGCGCGGCGGTAACGACGTGAAAGCGCGAGCCGCGGGGGCCAGCGGACGACGTTGGCCAGCTGCTCGCCCACCGCCGGTTTGGCGGCCTGCCGATCGTCGTAGAACGCGTCGACCGTCACGCCCGCGGCCAGGCAGCGTTCCATCCAGGCCAGCTCGAACGCCTCGATGACCACCGCCTTGTCGTGAAACGGCTGGACATCCTCCCAGAGATCCCGGCCGATCGGGGACGTCAGCAGTGCCCGCGACATCGCCATGAAGTAGGACTGCAGATGGACCGTGTGCTGGCGCGAGATGGTCATGCCCCAGAGGCCGCCGTTGCGGGTGATCGGCGACGCGAACAACCGCTCCACCGGCCAGACCGGTCCATAGACGCTGCTGTTGGTGAAGATCACCTCGTCGAAGGCGTCGACATCCACCAGTTCGAGCCCTTCCCGCCAGCTCTGAAAGTCGAAGCCGACGTTGCCACGCACGATGATCCCGTCGGCGACCGCCTCCAGTTCCCGACTCCGCAGCCGGTAGTGCGTCGAAACGAAGACGATGCGATCAACCGCCGGCCGGTACTGGCGCAGGGCATGGATCACGTAGGGATCCACGAATCCGTTGACGTCCCAGTGGGCGTAGATCAGGCAGCGTTTCGTCATGCGTCGAGCCGGGGGCAGGGGCGAAGACAGTCGGCCGGCGGGGGGCGGGTGATAGCAGGAAAACTGGATGGCGTCGTGGCTGAAAAATCTGCCCGTCTTGCCGGGCGGTCGGGTCTACGGGGGGCTCCCGGCTCTGGGAAAGATCGGCAAGGCGGGGGCACTGGCAGGGCTGAGGAGCCGGGCATGGGCATCGTTCTCCCGCCTGCCAAAACCCGCCCAAACGGCCTCAGCCGGTGACGCGCCGCCGCCCGTCTGCCATGATCCCGGCATGAGCCGACCCGTCGTCCTCGTCACCGGATCCAGCCGCGGCCTGGGCCGTGGCATCGCGGTGGCCCTCTCCGCCGAGGGATACGACCTGGCGATCCACTACGCCGCGAACGCCGCCGCCGCCGCGGAGACCGTCGCCGCCTGCCGCGCGGTCGCCCCGGATGCCGCCCAGCGATTCCTGCCCTTCGCCGCGGAACTCGCCTCCGCTGCGGAGCGCAGCACGCTCGTGGAGCGCGTGGTCGGCACGCTCGGCCACCTCGACGCCTTGGTCAACAACGCCGGCATGGCGCCCCGCGAACGGACCGACATCACGCAGGCGAGCGAGGCGAGCTTCGACGAACTCATCGCGGTGAACCTCAAGGGGCCCTACTTCCTCAGCCAGTCGGCCGCGAACTACTGGCTCGCGCATCCGGCCACGGCGCGGCTGGCCGGCGGCTACAAGCTCCTCTTCGTCACCTCGGTCTCGGCCGCGATCGCGACGGTCACCCGCGGGGACTACTGCATCTCGAAGGCCGGCCTCGCCATGGCGGCCAAGCTCTGGGCCACACGGCTGGCGGCCGACGGCGTGCAGGTGCTCGAACTGCGGCCCGGCATCATGGAGACCGACATGACCGCGGGCGTGAGAGAGCACTACGATGCCCTCATCGCCTCGGGCCGCGTGCCGATCAAGCGCTGGGGCACGCCGGAGGACGTCGGCCGCGCGGTCCAGGCGATCTGCCGCGGCGATTTTCCCTTTTCCACCGGGGACGTCATCTCCCTGGACGGCGGCCTCCACCTCCGCCGGCTCTGATTGCCGGCTCCGATTGTCCCAGCCTCCGGCCGGGCGCTGCCACCGGCACGACTCACCTTTTCCATCTCGCTCCCGCTCCCATGATCACGATCGACGCCTCGCTCACGCCGGCCGCACTCGCCGCTCACGCCGACAGGGTTTTCGCGACCTCCGCCCCCAAGATCGCCGCCCTCCAGGCGCGGTGGCGGGACGCCGACGGCACGCCGGTCTTCACGAGCGCGGGCCGCTACACGTCGCGCGGCTGGACCGAGTGGACGCAGGGCTTTCAGTATGGCTCGGCGATCCTCCAGTTCGACGCCACGGGCGACGACGCGATGCTCCGCATCGGCCGCGAGGGCACGCTCCGCCTGATGGCCCCCCACGTCACGCACGTCGGCGTCCACGACCACGGCTTCAACAACGTCAGCACCTACGGCAACCTCCGCCGCCTGCTGCAGGACGGCCGCCTGCCGGCCGATGCCTGGGAGGGGCACTTCTACGACCTCGCCCTCAAGGCGAGCGGGGCCGTGCAGGCCTCTCGCTGGACCCAGCTCACGCCCGAACTCGGCTACATCCATTCCTTCAACGGTCCCCACTCCCTCTTCGCCGACACGATCCGCTCGCTGCGGGCCCTGGCGCTCGGCCACGCGCTCGGCCACCGGCTGATGGGCGAAAACGACCGTCCCATCTCCCTGCTCGGCCGGCTGCTTGTGCATGCCGAAACCACCGCCCGCTACAACGTCTATTTCGGCCGGGGCCGCGACATCTACGACGTCCCGGGCCGCGTGGTCCACGAGTCGATCTTCAACACCACCGACGGCAACTACCGCTGCCCCTCGACCCAGCAGGGCTACGCGCCGTTCTCCACCTGGACCCGCGGACTGGCCTGGATCCTCTGCGGCTATCCCGAGCAGCTCGAGTTTCTCGAACGCCTCCCCGAGGCGGAACTCGCTCGCTACGGCGGCCGTCGGGCGATCCTCGACCGGTTCCTCGAGGTGAGCCTGGCGGTGGCGGAGTTCTACATCCGCGAAACGCCGACCGACGGCATCCCTTACTGGGACACAGGTGCGCCGGGGCTTGTGCACTTGGGCGACTATCTCGGCCGTCCGGCCGATCCCTTCAACGATCACGAGCCGGTGGACAGCTCGGCCGCCGCCATCGCCGCGCAGGGCCTCCTGCGGCTCGGCCACCATCTCGCCCGCCACGGCCACGCGGCCGAAGGTGCCCGCTACACGGCCGCCGGCCTCACCGTCGCCCGCACGCTCTTTTCGGAGCCCTATCTCTCGCTCGATCCCGGGCACGAAGGGCTGCTCCTCCACACGGTCTACCACCGGCCCAACGGCTGGGACCACGTGCCGCCCGGACGCAACATTCCCTGCGGCGAGTCGGCCATGTGGGGGGACTACCATCTCCGCGAGCTGGCCCTCTTCATCCGGCGTCTCGCCGGTGGCGGCCCCTATCTGACCTTCTTCGGCACGATCTGACGCCAGCAGCCGCGGGTGCGCGCTGACACACACGTCCTCACGATTTCGGGTACAATCCTGACGCTGGCGGAGTCGTGGGCTTCTAGAGCAAGTCGGAGATAGCTGTAGCGATGCCTCGGCAAACCAGGTGAGATAGGCGAAGGGGTCGGCGAAAGCTCGAGGAGCTTTGGGCCGCCCCGGCCCACGCGACGAGACTTTTGCCGCCCCGAAGCCGGTGCTACACCAAAGTCGGATGCGGGCTCGAGTCCGTCCCGACGAACCGCGACCCTGCTCCGGCCGAAGCATCGTCCCAGAAGCATCATCCCAAAATCTTCGTACCATGCTCACCCGCTCTTCCCTGTCCCGCCGACGCGCCATTCTGACGATGGCCGTCTCCGTGCTCGCTCTCTCACACCCTGACTTTGGAGGATCGCCCGTGGCCGCCGCCGACACCAAGAACCCGCGTTGCTTCATGGACATCAGCATCGGCGACAAGCCGGCCGGTCGCGTGGTCATCGAACTCCGCGCCGACGTGGTGCCGAAGACGGCCGAGAATTTCCGGGCGCTGTGCACGGGAGAGAAGGGCTTCGGCTACAAGGGCTCGTCGTTTCACCGTGTCATCCCCGACTTCATGTGCCAGGGCGGCGACTTCACCAATCACAACGGCACCGGTGGCAAGTCGATCTACGGCGCGAAGTTCGCCGACGAGAACTTCCAACTCAAGCACACCGGCGCCGGCGTGCTGAGCATGGCCAATGCCGGCCCCAACACCAACGGCTCACAGTTCTTCCTGTGCACCGTGCCGACCCCGTGGCTCGACGGCAAGCACGTCGTCTTCGGAAACGTGGTCGAGGGGATGGACGTCGTCAAGGCGGTCGAACGGGCGGGCTCCGCCAGCGGCAGGACGGCCGCCAAGGTCGTGATCACCGACTGCGGCGAGCTCAAGTAGGGACGGGAACAGGTGACGCCGCTCTTTTTCCGTGTCTTTTCGCGGGTGTTTTTTCCACGCCCGTTACCAAAAGGTCCCGGCGGTCATCTCCTCTATACGGGTACTTGTGCGCCCGACCCGCCTGACCCCTCCCCCGCACCATGCGATCCATCCCGACTGCCGCGGTGGCAGCACTGCTCGGCCTGAGCATCACGGCCGGGCTCCGCCCCGCGTCCGCCAACGACCTGCTCTGGGACGGGCTCTTCGCCGAC
>JBIIYN010000187.1:0-7523 GCA_044346795.1 Pirellulales bacterium | reverse complement strand
TAGCCGGCCACCGGGATGTCGACCTCCTTCTTGAAGGCCATCATCAACTCGGCGAGCGTGGTGAAGGTGCCGCCGCAGCCGACGAGGAAGTGCGGCGCGAAGAGGGGCCGCGTGGTCCGCTTCTTCAGACACGCCGCGATCTCCTCCTCCATCCGCACGACGTCGCGTTGAAACGTCTCCGGCACCGCCCCCTCGCCGAGGCAGAACTGCTCCGTGAGCCGCACGGCGCCCAGCGGCGTCGAGAAGATCGATTCGATGAGGTTGCCGGTGGCGAACACCACCTCGGTGCTGCCCCCGCCGATGTCGGCGACGATCACGTTCTTCCCGGAGAGATCGAAGGCATTCTGCACGCTCGAGAAGGCGAGGCGGGCCTCCCGGTCTCCGGAAATGACCTCCACTTCGAGCCCCACCTGCTCGCGGACGCGGCGGCAGAATTCGGGGCCGTTGCGGGCCTCGCGGACGGCGCACGTGGCGATCGTCCGCAGGCTCGAGGCCTGGTAGCCGGCGGCGATCTGCTTGAAGCTGCGCAGCGCCGTGATCGTGCGTTCCATCGAGTCGTCGTCGAGTTGGCCCTTCTCCGACACGCTGCGTCCCAGCCGCGTCGGCTCACGTTCCTCGTCGAGGATGCGGTAGGCACCCCCCCGGAGGGCCTCGGCCACGAGCAGGCGGACGCTGTTGGACCCGATGTCGATGGCCGCCAGCCGGCAGGCCATGTCGGCCGACAGGAAAATCTGCTTGTCTTCGGTCGTCGCCGCGGCCATGAAGATTCCTCTGCTGGGTGCCCGACAATCATACATCGGGTCCATCGGGACGCGGTACCGCCGCGCGCCGTACGATTCCCGATACGCTACACTTCCGCGGCGATCGCCCCCGGCTCTTCGCCATCGGTTTTTCTCCCCGCCCGCCGACCGTGCCTCCGATCCCCCCACCCGTCGTCGCCGCCGCCAGCGATCGTTGGCATCCGGAGTCGCCCGCCTGCGCGGTGGCCGTGGGAAACTTCGACGGCGTCCACGTGGGGCACGCGGCGATCGTGCGCCGGTTGTGCGCCGCCGCCCGCCGACTCGCCGTGCCCGCCGTCGCCCTCTCGTTCGACCCCCATCCGGCGGCGGTCGTGAGGCCCGAGGCGGCGCCCGCGCCGCTCACCACTCCGGCCCGGCGGGCGACGCTGCTCGTGGCGCTCGGCGTCGATGCCGTACTCGTGCAGCCGACCGATCGGGCGCTCGTGTCGCTGTCCGCGGAGGAGTTCTATGCCGACATGCTCCGGGGCCGCCTGAGGGCCCGCGGCATCGTCGAGGGGGCGGACTTTCGGTTCGGCGCCGGCCGCACCGGCGACATCCGGCTCCTCGAGCGGCTCTGCGCACGCGACGGCGTGGCCCTCGAGGCCGTGCCGGCGGTGCTGGCCGAAGGGGAGCCCGTTTCGAGCTCCCGTCTCCGCCGGCTCATCGCCGCGGGCGCCGTCCGCGAGGCGGCGGAATTGCTGACGTCGCCCTACCGTCTCTCCGGCACCGTGGTGGAGGGGGCCAGGCGTGGTGAGACGATCGGGTTTCCCACCGCCAACCTCGGCGGCATCGCCACGCTCCTGCCCGCGGCCGGCGTCTACGCGGCCCGCGTCAAGCTGCCCGATCTGGCCACGTGGCCGGCCGCGGTGCATGTCGGCCCGAACATCTCCTTCGGCGAGACCCGGATCAGCGTCGAAGCCCACCTGATCGGCTTCTCGGGCAGGCTCTACGGCAGCACGCTCGACGTTGACTTTCTCGACCGGCTGCGCGACACTCAGCGGTTTGACTCGGTCGACGCGCTCAAGCAGCAACTGACCGCCGACGTGGCCCGGGCCTTCGAACTCGTCGGTTCGCTGCCGGAAGGTCCGCGGATCGGCGTTTGACAAGATCGACGTTTGACAAGATCGCCGTTTGACAGGGGCCCGGCCGCGGCCCCTCACCCCGAGAGGACTGGAACCCACATGCGACTCGACTGGGCCGCTCTGCTGGAGATTCTCAGGTCTTCGCAGCGGGTCGTGCTGACGAGCCACGTCCGCCCCGACTGCGACGCCCTGGGAAGCGAACTGGGGATGGCGGGCATCCTCGAGGCGCTCGGCAAGCACGTCCGGATCGTCAACGCTCAGGCCACGCCCCCGAGCCTGCAGTGGCTCGACCCGGATCGCAGGATCGAGTCGCTGGCTGAAAAGGTGAAGCCGGCCGACCTCGCCGATCGTGACCTGCTGATCGTGCTCGACACGAGCGCCTGGGCGCAGCTCGGCGCGATGGGCGAGGTGCTCAAGGCGATGCGCGACCGGGTGCTCGTCATCGATCATCATGTCAGCGAGGACGACCTCGGCGACCGGTGGTTCAAGGACACGTCGGCCGAGGCGACGGCCCGGATCGTCTTCGAGATCGCGCTGCGGCTGAAGGTGCCTCTCACCGAGCGGATCGCCACGCCGCTCTACGCCGGCCTGTCGACCGACACCGGCGGCTTCCGCTTTCCCTCCACGTCGGGAGAGTCGTTCCGCATCGCGGCGCGGCTGGTCGACGCGGGCGCCAGCCCGCCGACGGTCTACCGCGAGCTGTTCGAGCAGGACACGCTCGCCCGGCTGCATCTCGTCGGTCGCACGCTGGCCGGCGCCCGCACCTCGCACGAGGGCCGGGTGATCACCTCGGTCGTCCGGCTCGCCGACATCAAGGAGACGAACGCCACCCCGCACGACACCGAGGACCTCATCAACCTGACGCTGGCCGTGAAGGGCACGCAGGTCGCCGCGATCTTGATCGAGCAGCCTGACGGCCGGGTGAAGATCAGCTTCCGCAGCCGCTCGAACGTCGACTGTAGCGGCCTCGCCGGCCGGTTCGGCGGCGGCGGGCACAAGGCGGCCGCCGGGGCTATCATTCCGGGGCCGTTCGAGGCGGCCTACGAACGGGTGACCGCGGCGGTGGACGAGGCGGTGCTCGCGGCGGCTGCGGTTGCTTGAAGCCGGCCGTCCCCATCCCCCTCCGCCTCCGCCTCCGCCCCGCATACAGGAGTGTCTCCATGTCGCACGAGTTGAAACCGACCGGTGAATCGCCAGCCGGCCGCCGTGGATTCCTGGCCAGACTCGTGGCCATCGGGTGCGGCGGCCTGGCCACGCTGCCGCCGATGGTCGCCGGCCTGTGGACGTTTCTCGATCCGCTGCGGCGGCGCGGGGCGGCGGCGGCGTTCCTGCCGGTGGCGGAACTCGCCAGCGTGCCCGACGACGGCATCCCGCGGCAGTTTGCCGTGATCGCCGACCGGGTCGATGCCTGGACGGGCTTCGCGGCGGAGCCGATCGGCGCGGTGTATCTCCGGCGCGAGAAGGGCTCCGACACGGTCGAGGCCCTGTCCGCGACCTGCCCGCACGCCGGTTGCTTCGTGGAGATCGAGTCGCAGGAGCGCTGCTTCCGCTGCCCCTGTCACAACAGCACCTTCACGCTCGACGGCGGCATCGTCGCCCCCAGCCCGAGCCCGCGGGCGATGGACGGCCTCGATTGCCGCGTGGCGAAGAACGGCGAGATCACCGTCAAGTGGCAGAACTTCTACACCGGCATCGCCGAGAAGGTGGCCCGCCCATGAATCAGCACCAGCGGAACGACTCGAGCGGCCGGAACGTGAGCGGCCGGAACGTGAGCGGACAGATCGGCGGCAGCGGGCACCACGACGCCACCAGCCCGGGCCCGCTCGGCCGGCTGGCCGACTTTCTCGACGACCGCACCGGCTACCGGGCCGTCGTGCACGAGGCGCTCTACGAGCGGGTGCCCGGTGGCGCGCGGTGGCGCTACGTCTGGGGCAGCACGCTCGTGTTCGCCTTCATGACGCAGGTGATCACCGGGCTCGTGCTCTGGGCGAGCTATTCGGCCAGCGCCCAGACGGCGTGGGAGAGCGTCTACTACATCCAGCACGAGATGGCCGGGGGCTGGCTGCTGCGCGGCATCCATCACGTGATGGCGCAGGCGATGGTGGTGCTGCTGGCACTGCACCTCATGCAGGTGGTGATCGACGGCGCCTACCGCGCGCCGCGGGAGGTGAATTTCTGGCTGGGGCTCGTGCTCATGATGCTCGTGCTGGGCATGGCGCTGACGGGCTACCTCTTGCCCTGGGATCAGAAGGGCTACTGGGCCACCCGCGTGGCCACGAACCTCGCCGGCCTCGTGCCGCTGGTCGGCCCGTCGCTCCAGCAGGTGGTCGTCGGCGGGCCCGACTACGGTCACCACACCCTCACTCGCTTCTTCGCGCTCCACGCCGGCTTTCTGCCGGCCACGCTCGTGCTCATGCTCGTCGTCCACCTCTCGCTCTTCCGCAAGCACGGGCTCTGCGCGAAGCAGCCGCTCCGCGGGCCCGACGAGATGTTCTGGCCCGACCAGGTGCTCAAGGATGCCGTGGCGATGCTGGCGGTGATGGCCGTGGTGCTCGGCGTGATCCTCCTGCCGGCCGTGCGGGCGATGCTCGAAGG
Source organism: Pirellulales bacterium (assembly GCA_044346795.1). Classification (GTDB taxonomy): domain Bacteria; phylum Planctomycetota; class Planctomycetia; order Pirellulales; family UBA1268; genus CAMCQY01. The sequence goes on along the minus strand of JBIIYN010000187.1, from coordinate 3,067 downwards.
CCGGCCGATCGTGACGGGCGAGCTGGGGGCCGAGTTGGGCGCGCCCGCCGATCCCTCGCAGCCCTACGCGGCCGCGCGGCCGGAGTGGTACTTCCTGTTCCTCTTCCAGTTCCTCAAGGTCTTCGAGGGTTGGGGGGCGACCGGTGAATTCTTCGGCGCGATCGTGGTGCCGGGACTGGTGATGGGCGTGATGTTCCTGATGCCGATCCTGGGGCGGTGGCAACTCGGCCATCGGTTCAACGTCGCCTTCACGCTCGCGATCCTGGCGGGCGTCGGCCTGCTCACCGCCATGGCCACGAGCGAGGACTATGCCGCCCTGTGGGCAAACAGGGCCGCGTTCGCCGACGTGGAGAAGCTGCTGGAGGAGACCGAGAACGACAAGGCGAAGATCGCCGCGCACTTCGGCAACGACGCCACGAAGATCGCCGCCTTCGAGGCCCGCGCGAAGAAGCTCGACCGCATCCGCCACTCGCAGTCGTTCCTCGACGCGGTCGCGCAGGCCAAGGCCGACGCCGCGCGGTCGATCGAACTGGCCGGCCGGCCGGAGCGGATTCCGCCGGCGGGCATGCTGGAACTGGTCCGCAACGACGCCCTCGGCCAGGGTCCGAAGCTGTTTGCGCAACACTGCGCGAGCTGCCATGCCCACGTCGATCCGGCGGCGCCCGGGGCCCAGGCGGTGCTCGCGAAGGCCTCGGCCGCCAACCTGTTCGGGTTCGGCACCGCGGCCTGGGTGCGGGGGCTGCTCGACCCAGAGCAGGTGGCCGGCCCGGCCTACTTCGGCAACACGGCGCACAAGGAGGGCGACATGGTGAACTTCGTGAAAAACGACCTCACCGATGCGGCCACGTGGAAGCCCGACGACATCGAGGCGGTGATCACGGCCCTGTCGGCGGAGGCCGGGCAGGGCGGGGCCGGTGCGGTCGCGGCCGTCGTGGCGAAGGGCAGGGAACTGATCGCCGCCGACGACCGCTGCGGCTCGTGCCACACCTTCCGCGACAACGGCGTCGCCGCCGGTACCGCTCCCGACATCACCGGCTGGGGCGGCCGCGAGTGGCTGGTGGGGATCATCGCCGATCCGACGCACGAGCGGTTCTACGGCGACTCCAACGACCGCATGCCGAGCTTCGGCAAGGCCGAGGAGGGCGCCGCGCCCATGCTGACCCGCCGGCAGATCGAACTCGTCGCCGACTGGCTCCGCGGCGACTGGTATCGTCCCGCTGGCACCCACTGACGCTATCGCCGGCAGACCGAGCATGACGCGGATTGGTTCGCGGTCTGCGGCATGCTCATCGCCGGCGGACTCTGCTACAGGAGGCTCTTGCGTGACGGTTCATCGCTCGTGAGGCGCAGAGTTCACCGGCTCTTGCGCGTGCCTCCGACCGCTCCTCAGTATCCGGCTTCACGGCAGGGCTCGGCATCGTGCCGAGCTTGCCTTGTCGGCCACCCCGGCCGATGGCCTTGTCGGCCACCCCGGCCGATGGCCTTGTCGGCCACCCCGGCCGATGGCCTTGGCCGACCTCCGTCGGCTGGTTCTGACCCGGGCCGGCTGGCTTCACGGCAAGGTTCGGCATCGTGCCGACCTTGCCTTGTCGGCCACCCCGGCCGATGGCCTTGGCCGACCTCCGTCGGCTGGTTCTAACCCGGGCCTCCGGCCCTGGCGCCCTGGGTGATTTCGGGCGTGGCGGAATGGCGGGTGTTTTTGGACCCGTCCCGTCGCTTCCGCTCCGGGCTTTTATTCGAGCGTTACGCGACCATTGGTGACTGCGCCGCCTTCGACGGGAAGCCCCGGGTGGAAACCCGGGGACGGGGCCAACTCCCGCGCACCACTTCGTAAGCCTTTCCGGGTCGGGCGGCGCTACGAGATGCCGCCGAGGACGGTCGCGCGGGCCACCCGGCCGACGCCCAGCATGTAGGCGGCCGTCCGCAGTGGCACACGCCGCGACGAGGCGAGCTGCCAGACGTGCTCGAAGGCCTCGCCGAGGATGCGGTCGAGCTCCTGGCGCACGCGGTTGATGCCCCACTGGTAGTGCTGACGGTTCTGCACCCACTCGAACCAGCTGGCCGTCACGCCGCCGGCGTTGACCAGGATGTCGGGCACGACCACGATCTCCCGGCGGTCGAAGATCGCGTCGGCCTCGGGCTCGGTCGGTGCGTTGGCCGCCTCGACGATGATCGGGGCCCGCACCGCCTCCGCGTTGCCGGCGTGGAGCACGCCGCCGAGCGCCGCGGGGATGAGCACGTCGCAGTCGAGGGCCAGCAACTCGGGATTCGTGATCGCGTCGGCCCCGCGATAGCCCTCGAGACGGCCGCCGTTGGCCTGGGCATGTTTGAGCAGTTCGTGCACGTCGAGGCCGTCGGCTTTGTGGAAGCCCGCGGTGGCGTCGCTCACCGCGACGATCCGGCACTCGGCGTCGCGGAGGAAGCGGGCGGTGTGGGAGCCCACGTTGCCGAAGCCCTGGATGGCGATGCGCGTGCCGGGAATGCGGCGTCCCATCCTGCTCAACAGCTTGAGCGTGAGGCTGCCGACGCCGCGTCCGGTCGCCTCGTCACGACCCGGGATGCCGTGAAACTCGACCGGTTTGCCAGTGACGCAGGCCGGTGCGAAGCCGTGGTACTTGCCGTACTGCGTCATGATCCACGCCATCACCTCGGGGCTCGTGCCCATGTCCGGCGCGGGGATGTCGACGTCGGGGCCGAAGAGATCGTGGATGGCATCGACGAACCGCCGCGTGACCCGTTCCTGTTCGCGGGGCGAGAGCCGGGTGGGATCGACCGCGATGCCCCCCTTCGCGCCGCCGTAGGGGATGCCGACCACGGCGGTCTTCCAGGTCATCAGCGACGCCAGCGCCCGCACCTCGTCGAGATCGACCTGCGGGTGGTACCGCAGCCCACCCTTCATGGGGCCGCGGGCGTTGTTGTGCTGCACCCGGTAGCCGATGAACGTCGCCAGTTCCCCGGAGTCGAGCTCGACCGGAATCTGCACCTGCACCTCGCGCTTCGCCGTGAGCAGCAGCCGCCGCGTGCTCTCGGAGAGATCGAGCTGGTCGGCAGCGCGGTTGAAGTAGAT
>JBIIYN010000016.1:0-22799 GCA_044346795.1 Pirellulales bacterium | reverse complement strand
GCGGCGGCCGCCGCCGTCGCGACTCCGTAGGTCTCCATGTCGACGAGGCTCGCGCCGGTGGCCGCGGCGAGGTCCCGCTTGGCGGCGGCCGTCGTCACCACGGTCTCGACGCTCACGATCGCGACATTCCCCTCGCCTGTCCCCTGCCCCGTCGTGGCAAGCTCGATCGGCAGGCCCGCCGATCGGCTGAGCGCGCGGCGGGGATGAACGACCGAGCCGCGGACGAGAGCCGGCGTGAGCCCGCCGGCGAAGCCGGCCGACAGGATCAGCCTCGGCCGATGGCCGTCGATCAGGAGCCGGGTGGCCCGCGCGGCGGCCGTGCCGCCCGCGCCCGAGACGCTCCACGCGACCCGCCGGCCGGCGACCTCCCCCGCGACGATCCGGCCCGCCGCGGCCGTGTATTCCACCGTTTCGCTCGCCAGCGCCGCGAAGGCATCTGCCTCGATGGGCATCGCGAACACGATTCCGGCCACGCAGGCGTCCTGCGAACGAGTCGAGGGGTGATTGCTCATGGCGAAAAAGAAACGGCCTGCCGCCCGGCGCCCCCCGGGCCACGGCGGCAGGCCGTCTGGCCGCATGTCGGCCGATTCAGTGGCTGACGAGGTAATGGAGCACGGAGAGCGGGTTCCACCAGCATACGCCGGAGCAGCTCGCGCAGTCACACGGGGTGCCCGGCACCATCTGCACCTCGTATTTCGGCACCTTTTCAACCTTCTCCTCGCCGTCGGCCTTGTAGAGCTTCTTCTTCGTGTAGACGCGGCCGCAGGGCGGGCACGGGCGGCATTCGGCCGGGTCGGTGCAGAAGCATTCCGCCGCCCGGCCGCAGGCATACTCGCACTTCATCGAATACTTCGGCTTCTTGGACTTCTTTTCCTCCCACGACGACTTGCAGGCCGGCTCGCACGGCAGGCACGCCGGTTCGTCCGTGCAGCCCGTGCACGCCGGCGAGCCGCGGTCGCAGTTCGCCGCGTGGGCGGCGGCGATGCAGGCGGCGAGGCCGATCGTGCCGAGTCCCAGGGCGAGGAGCGTGAAGTACGGGTGTCGCATGGAAAGTCTCCGGTATCGGATGCCTGGAGGGTGTTGGGGCCTCAGAAGTCGAATGCGAGCCGCGTGCCGAAGCCGTTGATGAAGCCGCTGCCGTTGTAGCTCGTGCCCGGGACGATGTTCGAACCGGACTTGGCCCAGGGCGTGCTCACGAAGTCGCGGTAGGTGAGGTCGTAGTTGAAGTAGACGCGGGCGTTGGGATTGAGCAGCCAGTTGAGTCCGAGCGTCAGGCCGTTGAGCACGCCGCCGTTCACACCGCTGTCGTTCAGGCAGAGGTAGTTGTAGCGCACGCCCACCTGCCAGGCGCCCTCGCTCAGGTTGAACGGGCGGCCGGAGCCGCCGCCTCGGATGGCGTAGAAGTTGTTGTTCGGGACCGGGCGATCGAAACGGTATTCGATCTTCGAGTAGGTCCGGCTCTCGCCGGTGAGGAAGTAGAGCACCTCGGCGTACCCGGCCTGGTAGTAGACGGTGCCGACGTTCGTGCCCGGCTTCGGCTGGAACCCGTTGGTGATGAGCGTGCCGGCGCTCGTCGTCCGGGCGTTGTAGAGCCAGGAGCCGAAATATTCCGACTGGAACGACCAGGGGCCGTTGTTGCCGACGAATTCCAGGCCGATCATGTTCTGCCAGGTACCCTGCAGGATGCCCGAGTCGGCGTAGATCGAGTTGAGCGGGCCCGGCGGGCCGTTGCGGATGTCGCCTCGGCTGCGGAAGCGGACGGCGGGAATCTCGTCCCCCTTGGGCAGGCCTCCCTCGAACGAGGTGAACTGCCGCCGTGGCTCCATCGTGCGGCCCGAGACGGCGAGGTGGACGAGCTTGCGGCCCTCGTCCTCGAAGACCGGCAGGTAGACGAGCCGGCCCACCGTCATGCTGCCGCCCGAGGAGTTCGAGTAGCCGAATGGATTGGACGTGTTTTTGAACTGGCCGACCTGCCAGCCGATGTCGCCCTCCTCGTTGTTGTTCATCACCTGGATGCCGGGCAGGAAGCCGTTGTTGAACGGGCCCTCGAAGGCGTCCTGGGCGAACGAACGCTCCATGAAGTTGAGCCAGCGGCTGCTGGTGAGATGCTCGTAGCCGTAGGGGTCCTTCTGGTTGCCCACGCGGATCGTGCCGAGGATCGGCACCTCCCGGACCTGCATCCAGAGGTCGGTGACGGCGGTGAGCGGACCCGAGTCGCGCTCCGTCGGAAACGTCTCGTTGTTGACGTTGATCTGGTTGACGAAGTCGTATTCGCAGGCCCAGTCGTAGAGTTCGTACATCCGCCCCTCGACGCGGAATCGGCCCCGGCGAAGATTGACGGTGTCGGCGAGCGACGGGTCGAGGCCGCCCCTGGTCGGCTGCTGGTTGGGGCCCGGGGCGGCCGAGAAGGCGACGGCATCCACCTGCGTGCGGCCGCCGAACTTGACGCGGAAGTCCTTGTTGACGGATTCGCCCTGGAACCCGTCCTTCCAGGTGTCCTTGAGAGCCTTGTCGGAGCCGACCTCGTAGGGCTCATTTTTTTCGTCCTTCTTGTCCTTCGCGTCTTTCTTGCCCTTCTCGTCCGTGCCCTTCTCACCACCGCCGGCTTTTTCTTCCTTGGCCGTGGCTTCCCTGGGGGCGGGGAGTGGTTCGACCGTATCGGCGGCCTTTTTCTCCAGCTTCTTGAGACGGGCTTCGAGTTCGGCGATCCGTTGCCGCTCGGTCGAGAGGGCCTGCGACACCTCGTCGAACGAACCGAGCCGTCCCGCGACGCTCGGCAGGTCGATCGGTGGCTGGTCCTGCGCATCGGCGATCACCAGGAACGGGTCGGCGGCCTGGGTGGCGCTCATGGCGGCGATCATCACCATGAGGGCGAGAAGCGCACGTGATCGGAGGGCGATGCCCCGCCGATGGTGGGCTCGCACGCCCGAACACCATCGAAGTGGCATTCGCTCCCTGAGCACGGCTGTCTCTCCCTGGCGGACCCTACGACTGTTATGATCGGAACATTCCCCCGGTTACCTTGACGACTGGCGAACGGCTGACGGATTTGCGGGTTTCCGGCCACCGGGATCCACTCGCGAGAGGGGTCGCAGTTCGGCTGTGCTGGCGGCCTGCGGGGGCGGGGGCGTCCGGGTTGGTTGCCCGGGAACGCTTTTTCCGCGGACACCTCAGGCCATCGGCAAACGCACCGTGAAGCTGGTCCCGCGGCCGGGAAGGCTGGCCACGGCGATGCTGCCGCCGTGCCGCTCGACGATCGACCGGCAGATCGCCAGCCCCAGGCCGCCGCCGCGGGCCGCGTCGCCGTGGCTCCGCGCGGGGTCGGTCTTGTAGAAGCGGTCGAAGACGTGATCGAGGTGTTCACCATCGATTCCGCAGCCCGTGTCGGCGAACGTGACGACCGCCTCGCGGACGTCATGATTCACCGCGATCGACACGCTCACCTTCCCGCCCTCGTCGGTGAACCGGATCGCGTTGTCGAGCAGGTTGCCGAACACCTGGCGGAGTTGGGAGGCGTCCCCCGCCACCTGGATGGAAGTGGCCGCGGGCTCGAGCACGAGGCCCACCGACCGCTCCTCCGCCACGCCCCCGAACATCGCCACGGTCTGCCGCGCGATGGCTCCCAGATCGACCCGCTCCCGCGGCCGCACGCGTGTGTCGTCGCCGGTCTCGGCCAGCAGCAGGAGGTCGTTGGTGAGCTTCGAGAGATGACGCGCCTCCTCGAGCACATCGGCCAGCGTTTCGCGGTAGGCATCGGCGGAGCGATCCTGCGAGATGGCCACCTCCAGCGAACTCCGCATGGCCGCGAGGGGGCCGCGGAGCTCGTGGGCGGCGTCGGCCACGAACTGCTGCTGCCGCTCGACGTGCCCCGCCACTTGGTCGAGCAGGCGGTTGATCGTCACCGACAGCCGGTCGAGTTCGTCCTGGGTGCCCGATACCTCCAGCCGGTCGCCCAGCCGCGTGGGCTTGAGCTGCTCGGCCGTCCGCAGGATCTCGGCCACCGGCTTGGTGGAGCGAACGGCCAGCCAGTAGCCCACCAGCGGGGTCAGGAGCGAGAGGCTGGCAGCCACAGGCAAGAGCAGCCGGGCGAGCATGTCGATGTCGTCGTCGAGAAAGGCCGTCGTCATGCCGATCCGCACGTGAAACGGCTCGTCGGCGGGGTCGGTGATCCGCCGCCTGGCGAACCGGTGTTCTCCGACCTGAACGAGGGCTTCGTCTCTGCCCTTCGCCACCGGCCAGTTGGCCACCGCGTCTGGGCACCGCGCGCTCTTCCAGATGGTTTTGCCGTCGTCGCTGAGCAGCTGCGTGAACCAGCCGCGTTCCTGGTGGCCGGCGGCCTTCCGCCGCAGTTCGTCCACGACGGCTTCGAGGTTGGGGTAGAGGTCCTTGAGCGCGAAAGCCACCTCGTTCACCTCGCCGCGGAGCACCGCATCGGCCTCCCGATAGAGGGCGGCCCTCGCGCCCACCTTCACGGCGAGCAATGCCACGAGCATGATGAGGAGCACGACGAGCGTGTTCCAGACCGTGAGCCTGACGCGGAGCGTGGCCCAGGGAATGTGCCTAACCAGACGCGAGGGCATAGCCGCGGCCCCGGATCGTGCGGATGAGCGAGTCGGTGCGGCCCTTGTCGAGCTTGCCCCGCAGGCGGTTGATGTGGACTTCGATCACGTTCGTCGGCCCGTCCCAGTCGAAGCTCCAGACGTGCTCGCAGAGCATCTTTCGGGTCACCACCTGGCCGTTGTAGCGCATCAGCAGTTCCAAGATGCTGAACTCCGTGGGGGTGAGTTCGACGGTGCGTCCCGCCATCGTCAGCCGCTTGGTGGCCAGACTGAGATGCAGGTCGCCTGCCGCCAGTTCCATGGCCGGCTTGTGCGCCGTGCGGCGGTGCACCGCCTCGATCCGCGCGAGCAGTTCGTCGATCGCGAACGGCTTGACGAGGTAGTCGTCGGCGCCCGCCTCGAAGCCCTCGAGCTTGTCGGGCACCGCACCGCGGGCCGTCAGCACGATCACCGGAGTCCGCACGCCCGAACTGCGGGCCGCTCGCAGCACATCCAGCCCGCTCACCTTCGGCAGCATCAGGTCGAGCACGACGATGTCGCTCGACATGAGCGTCCTGTCGCGGATGGCCGACTCGCCATCCGCCACCCAGGTGCACTGATGCCCCGCCTCGCGAACCGCCGTGCTGACCGCCTTGGCGATGACCGGATCGTCTTCGACGATGGAGACGTGCATGCTGGGAGTCCGGCGTGGGGAAGGCGTCGTTCGGATTCGGAGCGCGGCGCAGCCGCGGAACCCTCAAGATATGAAATCGAGAGGCGATCTGCACGACCGGCGGCTTGCTGGCATCTTCTTCAGCCGGGTGAGGAACGGCTTACAATCGCGTCAGCCCTTCCGGATTGGGGTCGCGAATTCCCGCCGTCCGGCTACCCTCTGACTCGATGCCCGCAGTCGCCGGGCAGCCCACACGCATTTTTCCGCCCGCCTTCAGCCCACCACGAGCCAGCATCATGCCCCTGCCCGTGCATCTCTCCCTGCCCGTGCCCGTGGCCCTCGCCGGACCGATTGTCGGCGTCTTCACGGCCGAGCAGATGACGCGTGTGCTCGAATCGCTGGAGCGCAACCTCCTGACGCCGATCCCGCTCTGTTTCGTGCTCGGGATCATCTGCACGCGGATCCACGGCGGCATCAAGATCCCGAAGGAGCTCTACCTCTCCATCGCGATCTTCCTCCTGATGTCGATCGGCTTCATCGGAGGCCACGAATTGGCTCACGAGTACCAGGCCCACGGCGTCGCCACGATCTGGAAGCCGGCACTCGCGACGCTCGTGCTCGGCTGCCTCACGCCCATCACGTCCTACCTGGTCCTGCGGTACGTCGGCGGCATGTCGATCGCCGACTCGGCCGGCATCGCGGCCCACTACGGCAGCACGTCGGCCGTGACCTATGCCGTGGCCAATTCCTTCGTGGAGCAGACCCAGCACCCGGCCAACAGCTTTCTGCCGACGCTCGTGACGCTCCTCGAGTGCCCCGGCATCGCCATCGCGCTGGTGCTGGGGGCGGCCCTCTCGGCCCGCGAACGGGCGGCGAAAGGCGGTGCGGCACGGAGGCCGGGACGTGAGTCGAGGCTCGGCGAGGCGCTCTACGAGGTGATGACCGGCCAGTCGATCATGCTGATGGCCGGCCTGCTCGTGATCGGCTTCATCTCCACCCTGTTCATGGACGAGAAGGCCTTCTCCCCCTTCTACGAGTTCTTCCAGAGCAAGGGGATGCTGTTTCGCGGCGCCCTGTGCATCTTCCTGCTGGAGATGGGCCTGGTCGCGGGCGAGCGGCTGGGGGATCTCGTGAAGGTGGGGCCGTTTCTCGTCGCGTTCGGCATCGTGATGCCTTTGATCCACGGATTCCTCGGGGTCTACTTCGGCCACCTGGCCGGCCTGAACCTGGGCGGCTGCACCGTGCTCGGCGCGATCGTCGCCAGCGCGTCATATATCGCCGCTCCGCCGGCCGTGCGGCTCACGCTGCCGGAGGCGAACCCCACCTACTCGATCACGGCGGCCCTGGCGATCACGTTTCCCTTCAACATCGCCTTCGGGATTCCCATCTACTTTGAAATGGCCAAATGGGTCGGCGCCCAGTAATCTTGTCGGGGCGGCGACGGTTGGCGGCGGGCGTCATCGGCAGGAAACACGCGACTCGAGGAGCATGCCATGCAACTCTATCCCCTGAAACTCGTGACGGTGGTCGGCGAGGCGGTGATCATGGAGGACATCGCCGAACGGGGCCTCGAGCTCGGCGCGTCGGGCTACACGATCAGCGAGGTTTCGGGGCACGGCTCACGGAGTGCGAGAAATGTGGACGTGTCGGGCGGGCCGAAGACGCTCAAGGTGGAGTTCGTCGTGCCGACGGAGGTGGCCACGAAGATCCTCCAGGACGTGTCGCACGAGTACTTCGAGCACTATGCCGTCATCGCCTGGCTCGCGGACGTGGCGGTGGTGCGGGGAGAGCAATACGCCCGCAAGCCGGGCGGCTGATCGCCGTCGTGATCACTCCCACTCGATCGTGGCCGGCGGCTTCGAGGAGATGTCGTAGACCACGCGGTTGATGCCGCGGACCTCGTTGATCACCCGCGTGGAGATCCGGGCCAGCACCTCGTAGGGGAGGTGGCTCCAGTCGGCCGTCATGAAGTCCTCGGTCTCGACCGCCCGCACCGCCAGCGTGTCGTCGTAGGTCCGCGCGTCGCCCATCACGCCCACGCTCTGCACGGGCAGGAGCACGGCGAACGCCTGCGAGATCCTGCGCATCAGTCCGGCTCGTTCCAGTTCCTCGATCACGATCGCGTCGGCCTCGCGAAGCGTGGCGAGCCGCGACTTCGTCACTTCGCCGAGGCAGCGGACGGCCAGCCCCGGCCCCGGGAAGGGGTGTCGCCAGACGATCCGCTCCGGCAGCCCGAGCTGCAGGCCGAGGGCCCGCACCTCGTCCTTGAAGAGATCCCGCAGCGGCTCGATCAACTCAAATACCAGGTCGTCGGGAAGACCGCCCACGTTGTGATGGAGCTTGATCGTGGCGGCCGGGCCGTCGGGGGCGGCGCCGCTCTCGATCACGTCGGGGTAGAGCGTGCCCTGCGCCAGGAATTTCGCCCCCTCGATCCTGGCCGCCTCGTCGGAGAAGCATTCGATGAAAGCCTTGCCGATCCGCCGTCGCTTCTCCTGCGGCTCCGTGACGCCGGCCAGCACGTCGAGGAATTTCTGCTCCGCCGGCACGACGTGCAGGTCGGTCTTGAAGTGGGTCTGAAACTCGTCGATCACCGCCGCGGCTTCGTTCTTCCGCAACAGCCCGTTGTCGACCAGGATGCAGGAGAGCCGGTCGCCGATGGCCCGCGACAAGAGCGCCGCCACCACCGCCGAGTCGACGCCGCCCGAGAGGCCGCAGATGACGCGGCCTCCGCCCACCCGGCGTTGCACGTCGGCGATCATGCTCTGTGCGAAGTCCTCGAGCCGCCACGAGCCGGTGCAGCCGCAGGCGCTCATGAGGAAGTTTTTCAAGATCGTGCCGCCCGCCGGCGTGTGGGTGACCTCCGGGTGGAACTGGAGGCCGTAGACGGGCAGTGACGTGTGCCGCACGGCCGCCAGCGGGCAGGTGGATGTGCGGGCCAGTGGGCGGAACTCGGCGGCGACCCGGTCGACCTGGTCGCCGTGGCTCATCCAGACCTCGGTCTGGGCCGGCACGCCGGCAAAGAGCGTGTCGGCGTCAACCACCTCGCAGACGGCGCGGCCGTATTCACGGGCCTGGGCCCGGCCGACGTGGCCGCCCAGCGCGTCGCACGCCAGTTGCATGCCGTAGCAGATGCCGAGCACGGGAATGCCGAGGCGGAAAATGGCGGGGTCGCACCGCGGGGCCCCCGCCTCGTAGACGCTCGACGGGCCGCCGGAGAGGATGATGCCCCTGGGAGCCAGCGCCTTGATGCGGTCGGCCGTGACGTCGTGGCGGACGATCTCGCAGTAGACATGCTGTTCGCGGACGCGGCGGGCGATCAGCTGGGCGTATTGGGAGCCGAAATCGAGTACCAGCACCCGTTCTGCCTGCTGGGAGGTGCCGGCCGACACGGGCTGGTGCGTGTTCCTGGAGACGGGGGACGCGGGCATGACGGGCTCGGCGGGAGGGGCGGAAAACCCGCCAGTATAGGCCTCCGATGGAGGTTGGAAACACCAACGGCATGCGCGGCTGTTTTTCGGCTCCGCCTGCTATAGTTTGGCGGGAATTCCACGCGTTGTTCCACCGTTTTCATTCTCTCCCACCGCATCCATGCTGACACTCCTCACGAATGACGACGGAATTTTCGCGCCCGGTCTGGCGGCCCTCGAGCGGGCCCTGCGGCGGCTCGGCGAGGTGGCCGTGGTAGCCCCTTCGACGGAGCAGAGCGGCGTGGGGCACGCCATCACGTTCCTCACGCCCCTCACCGCCAAGGAGATCTTCGACGGCACGCGCAGCCGCGGCTGGGCGGTCGACGGCAGCCCCGCCGACGCCGTGAAGCTCGGCATTTCCGAGTTTTGTCCGCGGCGGCCGGATCTCGTGGTCAGCGGGATCAACAGCGGCCTGAACGCCGGCATCAACGTGCTCTACTCCGGCACGGTGGCCGCGGCGATCGAGGGAGCGTTTTTCGGCATCACGAGCATCGCCGTGTCGCTCGAGTGGGACGAGCATGCCGACTACGACCGGGCCGCCGAGATCGCCGCGGACGTGCTCTCGGGTCTGCTCTCACGGCGGCCGCCCACCGGCAGCCTCTACAACGTCAACATCCCGACCCGCGCCCTGCGAGGCGTTCCCGAACTGCGGGTTGTGCCGATGAGCATCGCCCGCTACGGCGAGTCCTTCGAACGCCGCGTCGATCCGCGCGGGCGTTCGTACTACTGGGCCACGAACGACCCGCCGCCGCCCCCTTCCCCGCTCGAGTCCGACGTCACGGCGCTGGCCGCGGGCAAGGTGACGCTCACGCCCCTCGACTACGACCTCACCCACCGCGGCAGCCTGGGCTCGCTCGCCGAAGGGCCGTGGAGCATCAAGCCGCCGGCCGGGGCCTGGTGACTGAGCGGCCTGCCCCGCGGCTGTCCCTCCGGCCGGGGCGGACACGCTCCGCTCGCCCGGGTCTTCCCCATCGCGCCAGGGCCGGAGGCCCGGGTTAGCACCAGCGACCTGCGGTCGCCAAGCGGCCGTCGGCAGGATGCCGAGCGGTCGCGTGAAGCCAGCGACCTGCGGTCGCCAAGCGGCCGTCGGCAGGATGCCGAGCGGTCGCGTGAAGCCAGCCGCTTTTGGACCCGTCCCGTCGCTTCCGCTCCGGGCTTCTAGTCGAGTGTGGGACGACCGCTGATGGTTGCGCTGTCGTTGACGAGAAGCCCCGGGTGGAAACCCGGGGACGGGGCCACGATCAACGCACCATGCCAAATCAAATCAGTCGCCAGGGCCGGAGGCCCGGGTAAGAACCAGCGACCTGCGGTCGCGTGAAGCCAGCGACCGTCACTTGCCGGCGGGCGCGAGGTCTTTGATGGCATCCAGCGGGCTTGGCCCGCTTGGTTCGTCTGCGGGCTTTTCCGGCTTTTTCCGGGCGGGGGCCCGCCGGATGGGTTTCTTGGCGGCTGGCTTCGACTTCTCCTGCGCTGCAGGCTCATCGATGGCGGTGCTGCTGCTGTCCTCTATTGTCTCCGAAACCTCCGACGTCTCTGCCTCGGTGGCCTCTTCGCTTGGCTGACCGATGAACAGCCAGCCCGCCACGGCGAGCGCGACGACCGCCAGGAGTGCGGCGGCCAGCCAGGCCGGGAGCGGCAGCCGGAGGTATCGGCGTCGCAGCCAGTCGTGACCGCCGGCCGTCGATGCGGGCCGCGACGAAGCAGCCGCGGCGGAGGATTTGCCCGGGCCGGGTGACGACGTGTTGATGGCGATGCCGCCCGCCGCAGCCGGGGCCGCCGCGGGCTTCGGCGCGATCGCGGGCGGCCGACCGGTGGAACGCGAACCGGTCGAGGGGGGTGGCGTGAGCGAGACGGCCTGCGGATCGACGCCCGAGAGGGGCCCGGCGCCACCGATCACGCCGCTCCCGGAGCCGCCGCCCGAACTGCTGCCAGGCCCGCTGCGGGTGACTGGCCCGGGGGCGACCGTCGCCGGGCCGACCGAACGCCGGAGCGATTGGGCGGCGGCAGCCGGCTCACCCGAGTTCCTCCGCAGCGCCTCCCTTCGCGGCGGCTCGGAGCGCGTCCGGCCAGGGGTGGTCGCGGTGCTCGACAGCCATGCGCCGAGCGCATCGGCCACCTCCTGGGCCGACTGATAACGGGCGTCGGGGTGCTTCTCCATCATGCGGAAGAAGAGCTCGACGATGGCCGCAGGCACGTCTGGCCGCGCGTCGAGCAGGTTGGGGGCGGGCTCGTTCATGTGGGCACGGATCCGTTCGCCAAGCGATCCCTTCGCGTACGGCGCCTTCCCCACGAGCAGGTAGTGGAGCGAGCACCCCAGCGAGTAGATGTCGGAACGTCGGTCCGCCTTGTGGCTGTCCCGGGCCTGCTCGGGGGCGAGATAATCGGCCGTGCCCAGCACCTTCTCGTCATGTTCTTTGGTGAGCGAGGCGTCGTCGTCGTCGTCGGCCAGCGCCAGCCCCAGGTCGAGGATCTTCACGTGGCCCCGCTTGTCGATCATCAGGTTGGCCGGCTTGATGTCGCGGTGAACCAGACCCTCTTCATGGGCGTAGTGGAGCCCGAGCGCCGCCTGGCGGATGCATTCGGCGGCTTCGCGAACCGGCAGGGGGCCGTCCTGCTTGACCCGGGCGTGCAGGTCGGTGCCGTCGATGTATTCCATCACGATGAAGTGGATCGCGCCGGAGGTGTCGAGGTCGAACGCCCTGGCGATGTGCGGATGGTTGAGCCGTGCCGATGCCTGCGCCTCGCGCTCGAAGCGGGCGAGGTAGGAGGTCTGGTCGACCCGCTTCACGGGCAGCACCTTGATGGCCACCTTGTTGTGGAGGGTCAGGTGTTCGGCCAGGTAGACGCTGCTCATGCCTCCCGCCCCGAGCAGCCGCAGGAGCTTATATTTACCGAGCACGAACCCCTTGTGGCGTCCCTTGCGCAGCTGCTCCATCTGCCAGCCGGTCAGCAGGCCGCGGTCGAGGAGCGTCTGGATGCAGTCCTCGGGAACGGCGCCCGTGACGCCCTTCCAGGGCGCGACCGCCTCGTCGAGCAGGTCCGGTTCGACCAGACCGCTGGCCCGGGCGACGCGGAGAAACTCGCCGAATGTCTGGGCGGGCGTGGAGGCTGATTCGGCCATGCGGGGCGGGGGCTTCATCGCGGGGAAGGGCGCAGGGACGGACTCGACGACGAGGGCCGCTGCCGCAGCCACCGCCGTCCGCTATCCTACCCAAACCATGACGTTTCTGCTGTACACCCGCCGCGGCTGTCACCTCTGCGAGCAGGCGGAGGACATGCTTGCCGCCCACGTCCCGACGGGGGCGGTGACGCTCGTCGATGTCGACGCGGAGCCCGGACTGCAGCGTCGTTACGGCACCCGCGTGCCGGTGCTCGTCGTCGATGGGGGCGTCGTGATGGAGGGCCGGTTCGACGAGGCGGAGCTGATCCGTCTCTTGACGCTCGGGTTCGGCGATCACCGGCGCCTTTTCCAGCCAGCGTCACAGTCCGAGCTTCAGCCCCCGTCGATCGAGTGAATCGGCGAGTGCGGCGGCCGACGTGAACACCTCCGCCTGCCAGCCCGCGGCCCGGGCGGCATCGACGTGGGCCGGAATGTCGTCGCAGAAGAAGATCCGCCCGGGTGGCACGCCCGCCTGCCGCGTCGCGAACCGGTAGATGTCGGGGTCGGGCTTGATCGCCCGCACCTCGTGGCTGAGCACGAGCTTCGTGAAGTTGCCCGGCAGCACCGCGTACCGCCGGGCCAGCAGGTGCTCCCAGTGCGGGCCGCAGGTGTTCGAAAGGATTCCCAGCCCGCAGCCGGTCCGCTCCAGGCCGGCGATCACCGGAAGCATATCGACGTTGAGATCGAACATATCGCTGGCGGCATGGGCCAGGGCGTCGGGGTCGACCGAGGTGCCCGTGCGGCGGCAGAACTCCGCGTGGAATTCCGGCCAGTCGATCAGGCCGCGTTCGATCGCGGCCTGCAGGTCGCCCTCCACGAGCGCGCCGCGGATGGTCGCCAGGTCGCCGCCGGCGGCCTCGGCCATCTGGCGGAAGGCCCGCTCCCGGTCGAACGAGACGATCACGTTTCCCAGGTCGAGAAACACGAATTCGGGACGCACCGGCACCTTTCACCTGCATCTTTCAAACGGGGAAGCCAGGCACTATTCTGCACGAAACCCCAAGGAAAACGCCATGCCCAGCACGACCGCCTCCACCATTCTCAATCGCTACAGCTCACGGATCACCCAGCCGCGCTCGCAGGGGGCGTCGCAGGCCATGCTCTTGGGCACCGGCCTGCAGCCGGCCGATCTCGACAAGCCGCAGGTCGGCATCGCCAGCATGTGGTACGAGGGCAACACCTGCAACATGCACCTGGACAGGCTGGCGGCGAAGGTTCGCGAGGGCGTGACGGCGGCCGGGATGGTGGGGATGCGGTTCAACACGATCGGGGTCAGCGACGGCATCTCGATGGGCACCGACGGCATGAGCTTTTCCCTGCCCTCCCGCGACGTCATCGCCGACTCGATCGAGACGGTCATGCAGGCCCAGTGGTATGACGGGCTCGTGGCGATTCCCGGCTGCGACAAGAACATGCCCGGCTGCCTGATCGCCATGGGCCGGCTGAACCGGCCCGCACTGATGGTCTACGGCGGCACGATCCGACCGGGCCACCTGGCCGACGGCACCGCCCTCGACATCGTGTCGGCGTTCCAGTGTTACGGCGAGTATGTCGCCGGGCGGATCGACGATGCCCGTCGCGGCGACATCGTGCGGCATTCGTGCCCGGGCGCCGGCGCCTGCGGCGGGATGTATACCGCCAACACGATGGCCACGGCGATCGAGGCGCTCGGGATGGCGTTGCCCGACTCCGCGTCGATCCCGGCGGAGAATCCCGGCAAGATCGACGAGTGCCTCCGGGCGGGCGGGGCGATCCGCCGCCTGTTGGAGCTCGATCTCAAGCCCCGCGACATCATGACCCGCCGCAGCTTCGAAAACGCGATGGTCACGCTGATGGCGCTCGGCGGTTCCACCAACGCCGTGCTCCACCTGATCGCGATGGCCCGGGCGGTGAACGTGACGCTCGAGCCGGCCGACTTCCAGCGGGTCTCGCGGCGGATTCCCTACATCGCCGACCTGAAGCCGAGCGGCAAGTTCGTGCAGGAGGACCTCCACTCGATCGGCGGCACGAGCGGGCTGATGAAGTATCTGCTCGACAAGGGGCTGCTCGACGGCGACTGCATGACCTGCACCGGCAAGACGCTCGCCGAGAATCTGG
Source organism: Pirellulales bacterium (assembly GCA_044346795.1). Taxonomy (GTDB): domain Bacteria; phylum Planctomycetota; class Planctomycetia; order Pirellulales; family UBA1268; genus CAMCQY01. Next base: position 8,864 of record JBIIYN010000016.1, on the reverse strand, counting down.
CCTCGAGCAAGGGCCTGGCCGCCGGTCAGAAGATCATCCAGCCGGTCGAGCACCCGATCAAGCCGACGGGGCACATCACGATTCTCCACGGCAACCTCGCGCCGGACTCCGCCGTGGCCAAGATCACCGGCAAGGAAGGCTCGCGGTTTCGCGGACCGGCCCGCGTGTTCGACAGCGAGGAGGCGATGCTCGCGGCGCTCGAGCAGGGGGCGATCCAACGGGGCGACGTGGTGATCATCCGCTACGAGGGGCCGAAGGGCGGCCCGGGCATGCCCGAGATGCTCACGCCGACTTCGGCGCTCGTCGGGGCCGGGCTCGGCAACGACGTCGCGCTCATCACCGACGGACGATTTTCGGGCGGCTCCCACGGCTTCATCGTCGGACACGTGGTGCCCGAGGCACAGGAGGGCGGCCCGATCGCGCTGGTTCGCGACGGCGACATGATCGTGATCGATGCCGACGCCGCTTCGATCGACGCGGAGGTGTCGGACGACGAGTTTCGCCGCCGCCGCAGCGGGTGGCAGGCACCGCCGCTCAAGGTCACCCGCGGCATCCTCGCCAAGTACATTCGCTGCGTCGCACCAGCCTCGCGGGGCTGCGTGACGGACGAATAGCCTCGCCGCGTGTGTCCGTCCGCAGGTCATCCGCCGTTCGCCGGCCCTTCATTTGGGCGGCGGCAGCGGCAGCGATTCGACCGGCACGGGCGGTCCGGGCGCGATCACCGCGCCCGGCGGCAGCTGCTCCGGCGGGATCGGGGCACCGAAGACCGGCCCCGACGGAGGCACGGCCGCCCCGGCATTCGCCGCCGCGCCACCCTCCGGTGGCTGGTAGTAGGGCTCCGCCTGCGGCATCGGGGCCACGCCGAGTTTCGCCAGCACCTTCGCCAGCATCCGCTGCTCGAGGAGCGGGTCGCGGCCGAGCGGGATCCAGCCGAGGTTTTGCGTCGGGGCGGCCACCGGACGCGGCTGATCGCCGACCTGTTGGCCGAGCGTCGGCAGCGGCGTGCCGTAGCGGTAGAGGGAGTCGTCGTTGCGGAACGACGCACCGCCGGTGGTCGCCATCATGGGCCGGGGCATGTTCTCCAATTCCTTGCGCACCACCGCTTCGAGCCGCCAGCCGCCGGGATCGGGGATCAGCCGCATCGTGCCGACCCGCCGAATCGACTGCAGCGTCGCCTCGAGGCGTTCGCGGAAGCCGACCGAGTCACCCCGCCAGGGCTCGAGGAGCGTGGAGCCGGTCTGTGGGAACGTGTCGATCCGGCCTTCGGCGGGCACGCCGTTGGAAAAGACGACCCGCTGCTCGGCCGCGATCTTGAAGTAGTCGTCGACCACGTCGACCATCTGCGTCCAGACCGTCTCGGCGTCGAGTGGCGGAATGACGACGGAGTTTTTTGGGGCCGGGGGCGGTCCGGGCACGACCGGGCCGGAGGGGCCGATCACCGTGCCCTCGGGCAGGGGTGCGAACGGATTGGGCTGCGCGGCGGGAGGGCCCGGCAGAATCGCCTGGGCACGTGCCGTCACCGCCCCGAAGAACGAGGCCGCCGACACGAGGATGACGAGAGGCACGCGCGCCATGACTGCTTCCGAGAAGCGGCCCCCGATCCCGGGAGCCTGATCCCTGGATTCAGGACTGGCGAGGACTGTCGTGAATCCCCCGCCCCGGCTCAAGCCCAGTCTGGGGGCGGAAACCCGCGACATTCGGCACCAAATCGCTTTGTCACAACCGTCTTTGGTGGAGCGACGGCTTCGGGGCGGCAACAGTCTCGTCGCGTGGGCCGGGGCGGCCCAAAGCTCCTCGAGCAGTCGCCGACCCCTTCGCCTCCGTCCAGCGTGCTGGCTGGCAGGACGTTGAGGCAGGCAGCCGCCGCCGGATGCGGCGGCAGTCGGCCCAGGAAACGCCAGCCATACCTCGCGACTGGGGCGTTTCCTGCGGTCGACTTCGTGGCAAAAGGCCAGGGAGGTCTTTTGCCACAGATATTCAGCCGTCGGCGCCGAGGCGATTGACCATTTCGTCGAACCGGCGGGCGAAGCGGGTGTGCGACGTGTGCAGGTGTTCGGCCTGCGAGATGAACCGGATCCGGTCGTTGCGCTCGATCCCCTGCTCCGCCAGGATCCGCTCGAAGGGGGCCCGCTGCTGCGCGTACACCACCAGCAGCTTGTGCTCGTCGAGCTGCACCTCCATCTGGAGCTCGGGGTGCATCACCGCGATGCCGGTGCAGCCGTCGTCGAGCAACAGGTCCTCGAAGTCCCAGAGCACGCTCTCGAGCACGAGCCGCTCGATGCCCTCGCGGGTGTGGTCGTCGTGGTCGGTCTTGTCGTCGTGCGAGGTTTCCAGAACGACGTCCAGCGTGTCGCCGAGCGGCTCGAGCAGCCGGAGAAAGGTCTCGAAGAGCTGTTCGCTCGAGATCGCGGCGACGAGGGCGGGCAGCCGCGTGCCGCTGCGGGGATCGACGTAGGCGTCGTGCCGGTAGCCGGCGCGGGGAATGATGTCGAGCTGCCACCCGGGGCGGATGGCGTCGGTGAGCGTGAAGGGGCCGTAGTGCCGGCGGGCGAGGTGGGCCTCGAGCGTGGTCCGGTCCGGGCGGGCGATCGCGCCCTCGGGTGCGGCGGCCCGCGGGGCGACCGGCGCCGGGGACGGGCTGCAAAGCTGGAGCGTGTCGAGGTAGTCGTCGAGGAATCGCATGGTGACGGGAGAACCTGGTGGCGGGAAGAGCTGGGACGACGAGGCCGACGGTGTGGATGGCCGCCAGACGCTCAAACCTAGGACACGCTTCGGCGCCGTGCGCCGCGGCTGCCGGCCGGACGGCCCGGGAAAAACCGGTGGCCGTTGCCGGCAAGTGGCCTGAAAGCCCATAATCACCGGCTTTCCCGCCGATTCCGCCCCTCCCTCACGACCGCTCCCACCCCCCTTCCGCCCCCCCAATCCAGACAAAGGACGCGTCATGGCCGGCAACATGGATGGAAAAATCGTCGCCACCGGGATCACCTTCGACGATGTCCTGCTGGTGCCGAGGCATTCCGCCGTCGTGCCGTCCGAGGTGGACCTGGCCACCCAGCTCACCCGGGGCATTCGGCTCAACATCCCGCTCGTCAGTTCCCCGATGGACACCGTGACGGAGAGCGAGATGGCCATCGCCCTCGCCCAGGAGGGCGGCCTGGGGGTGATCCACAAGAATCTGTCGATCGAGCGACAGGCCGAGGAGGTGGACAAGGTCAAGCGGAGCGCCAACGGGATCATCATGGATCCCGTCACCCTGCCCCCCACCGCCACCGTGGCGCGGGCCCGCGAGGTGATGGATCAGCACAACATCTCGGGGGTGCCGATCACCGAGGGTGGCCGCCGGCTCGTCGGCATCATCACCCGTCGCGATCTCCGGTTTTTAGACAGCGGCGAGACGCCGATCGCCGGCATCATGACGCGTTCCGGGCTCGTCACCGCCACCGGCAACGTGACGCTCGACGAGGCGGAAAAGGTGCTGATGGCCAACAAGGTGGAGAAGCTGCTCCTGGTGGACGACCGGGGGTTGCTCACCGGCCTGATCACCATCAAGGACATCGACATGATGAAGCGGTTTCCCAATGCCTGCAAAGACAGGCAGGGGCGGCTGCGGGTCGGGGCGGCGGTCGGCGTGTTCGATGACGACCGGGTGGCGAGCCTGATCGCGAAGGGAGTCGACGTGCTGATCGTGGACTCCGCCCACGGTCACTCGACGAACGTGATCGAGACCGTGGCGGCCATCAAGGCCCGCTGGGGGATCGAGGTGGTGGCTGGAAACGTGGCCACCCGCGAGGGCTGCCGCGACCTGATCAAGGCGGGCGCGGACGGAGTCAAGGTGGGGATCGGTCCCGGCTCGATCTGCACCACCCGGATCATCTCCGGCGTCGGCGTGCCACAGATCACGGCCGTCTGGGAGGCGGCGAGCGAGGCGGCGGCCGCGGGGGTCCCGGTGATCGCGGACGGCGGCATCCGCTACTCGGGCGACATCACGAAGGCGATCGCGGCCGGCGCCAGCTGCGTGATGATCGGTGGCCTGCTGGCGGGCGTGGCGGAGAGCCCCGGCCAGACGGTGCTCTACCAGGGCCGCACGTTCAAGTCCTACCGGGGCATGGGGTCGCTCGGGGCGATGGTCCAGGGGTCGAGCGAGCGCTACCGGCAGCGGGTGACCGGCCGCGGCTCCGACAAGCTGGTGCCGGAGGGGGTCGAGGGGCGGGTGCCCTTCAAGGGGCCGTTGAGCATGTACGTCTACCAGCTCGTCGGCGGCCTGCGGGCGGGGATGGGCTACTGCGGCACGCGGACGATCGACGAGCTGCGGCGCGATGCGAAATTCATCCAGGTCTCCGCCGCGGCCGTGCGCGAAAGCCACGCCCACGACATCGTCATCACCCAGGAAGCGCCGAACTACAGCGTGGAACGCGGCAGCGGCGACTGAGGCGGGGGCGGCGAGGAGGGCATGGGTGGGCTCCGGGGACCGGGCGGATGGCGGCGGCGGAGGGGTTTGTGATGGTTTCGGCCGGGCTGACGATGGTGCGACGAAAGTTGCGGCAGGGGGCGGGTCGATCAGTTCCTCGTAGGTCGACTCTGCCTGTGGCGTCGACCGGTCCACGTCGGGCCGGCGAAGGCGGCAGGCAACCGGGGGGAAAGCCATGTCGAAACAATCGTTCCTGCAAGCCCGCCCGCCGCGGAGTGTCAGGGGCTCGTCCCGGTGCACGCGGTTGGTGCGGCGCGGCGCCATCGCACTCCTGGTGGCAGCTTCGACCCTGGCGGCCGTCCATGCGGAGTCGATCGAAGCCCTCCCGCTGCCCCCACTGCCTCCATCCCAGGCGGTTCCGGTCGCGGAGTCGGTTCCTCCCGCCGGCGTCATCGTCGACGAACTCGTCGCAGTGACGGCCCTGCAGGCGGGCGAGCGGCAAGGCCCGCGCGACGGGAAGGAATCCGGCAAGGGTTCCTGTGGCGAGGAGGCGAAGGAGTGCCGCGAGGCGCTCAAGATGCTGCGGGACGATCGCATCGACATGATCGAACTCGACATCCGGGTCGGCGGGCGGCCGGGCAGCGACTATCCCTGCGAGTGCCGGCTGGAGGGCGAGACGTACGAGCCGCGGCGGTTCGCGACCACGATGATGACCTGGAAGGCCGCCGGGTACTGCCACAAGCCGCTCTACTTCGAGGATTGGAGCCTCGAGCGTTACGGCCATTCCTACGGCGCCCTCGATCCGGTCCTGTCGGCCGCCCACTTCTTCGTGACGTTGCCGGTGCTGCCCTACAAGCTCGGCGTGGAGCTGCCCTGGGAGTGCGTCTACCCGCTGGGATACTACCGGCCGGGCAGCTGTGCACCGTGGACGGTGCCGGCGGTGCCGATCAGTTGCCGCGGATTCGCGCTGGAGGCCGCCACGGTCACGGGGCTCGTGTTCCTGCTGCCGTGATCCGATCAGTGCTTCTGGATGCTCGCGATGTAGGCGTAGCGGCGGGCGACCGATTCGAACCGCACCTCGCCACGGCCCGACCTGCCCAGTTGCACGATCGCGTCGTGCACCTCCGGCCGGTAGTGCACGTGAAACATGGCCAGCCACCGCTTCAGCCCGGCCGCGAACACGCCCGGCAGGTCCTTCTGGTCCCAGAAGTCGACGATCAGGAGATGGCCGCCCGGGCGAAGGTTCGCCATCGCCGCGTCGATCGCCCCGGGCCAAGTGGGAATCATCGAGAGGCAGTAGGAAAAGAAAATCGTGTCGAACGGCTCGTTCCGCCCGAACATCCGCCGGGCATCGAGCTGCTCCGCCAGACCCTGCCGCAATACGATCGGCTCCCGGCCGCCCTGTCCCGCCGCATCCGCTGCCGACGAGGCCGACCGTGAACCGGCCTCTGCCGGCGTCACCCCCAACGTCCGTTCGATGCTCGTGGCCGCCGTCTCCAGCATTTCGTGCGAGGCGTCGAGACCGTAGAGCCGGCCCGGTTCGGGCCGCCGTGAGAGTTTGATCAGGTTGCGGGCCGTGCCGCAGCCCACCTCCAGCGTGGCGGTGTCCGGCGCCGTGACCACCCGTTCGAGCAGCCGGTCGCGGCCGAGCAGGTAATAGCGTCGCGTCACGTCGTAGACATGCCGCGTGAGCCGGTACATCCGGTCCATCGCGGCCGCGTGATCGGCGCCGGCCTGACGGCGGTTGTTCGAAGACGAAATCGGACCCGCCGCGACGGGGTTGCCCGAAGCGGTGCCGCCGGTCCACGACGATGCGGTGTCGGGATCGCTCATGCGGGGGCCTGCCCTCCCACCAATTCATAGAGGTGGAACATGCCGTAGATCGCGGAGCGATCCCGAAGATGCAGTTCCCTGGCCCGCTCCTCCCTGGCGACGAACCGGGCCTTGAGCGCCGGCGAGAGCGCCGCGTCGACCGGTGATTTCTCGCCCGCCGTGCGGAAGATCACCCGCGTGCCTGGACCTCCCACCCGGGCGATGTGCCCCCAGAGTTCGTCGATCACCGCCGCCGGCATCCAGTCCTGGCTGTCGAGCAGGATGAAGCTGTTCAGGCTGCCCGGCACCTCCTTCTGCAACTGGTCGGAGAGCGAGGCGATGTGCGTCTCCACGCGGGGTGCCATCGCCTTGATCGTCTCGTAATTCTCCCGCTTCAGATAGTCGGGCAGCGCCCGTCGCCCCTCGTGGTCGTAGCGGCGGCCGAACGCCTGCCACGCGAAGTAGTTGTCGTCGAGCGGGAATCCGCAGGCGAGGCGGCGCACCCGCTGCTTGTACATGTCGAACAGTTTTCCGCCGTCGTTCTCCTGCTCCTCGAGCATGGCCGCATGCTGGCTCGGAGGGATGCCGAGGCTGTAGACCGCCACGGGCTGGCGGCCCATCCACCGCACGAGCCTGTTCTCGAACAGGGGGCTGAACGATTCGTCGAAGATCTGTTCCTGCTCGGCCACCGTCCGCGCCGTCAGCAGCCGCGCCGGGTCGCGGCGCATGCCTCGGGCCAGACCATGCACGACGCGGAAAAACTGGCCGAGCTTCGCCTGATTGTAGAGGCCGCGCTTGAAGTAGCCGATCCGCTTGGGGCCGATGGCGTTGCCGGGCCAGTCGCTCGACTCCCAGTAGGTGCGAGTCTGGGGGTCGAGGTGTTCGCGGATGTGGCGGCGGTAGTTGCCGACGTTGTCGTCGTGCTGTCCGTAGCCGAAAAAATTGTAGAACGATTCGTAGTCGGGGAGGTGCTTGATGGCGGCCAGCTTCAGCCGTGTCAGGCACATGTGGTTGTGATTCAGATCGACCGCGACGATCCGCTTCGGCTTGTGCACGAGATAGTTCAGGACGTTGCAGCCACCGCTGGAGATCGTGAACAGGCTCGATTCGGGGCCGATCTGCAGGGCCTCGGCATCGACCCGCGGATCTTCCCAGATCTGGTTGTAGACGAAGCCCTTGAACCAAAGCGTGAACATCCGCTCGAGCACGCCGCGTTTGCTGGTGATCTTGTGGTGGTGCACGGCCTTCCTGAGGTGGGCGGTCGTGCTCGGGCGGGCGGCAAGTCTGGTCATCGCTGGGCTTCCGGGCCGTGGTGGTCGGGACAGTCCCGGAGTTTAGCCGAGTCGGCCCGGAACCGTCGATGGTGCCTCCCGGGCCGGCCCCGCGGACAAGGCTCCACTCCCCGGGCGGCTCGGCGCACCCGATCGGAGGCTGCGGCAGATGTTCTACCTGGCGGCCGCGGCGTCGACGGCGTCGGTCAGCTTGCCCCAGTCGCCACGGAGCAGGTCCCCCAGGCGGACGATCGAGTTTTCCGTGGCCGCCAGTTCGAGCGTGGCCTGGCGCAGGCGGGCATCGAAGGCGTCGGCCATCGTGCCGGCCGCCGCCGCGTCCTCGCCCCACGCCGCCAGATCATCCGCGAGCTGCTTGGTCTGCTCGGCCACCGCCCGGGCCTGCGACTCGACGCTGGTCCGCGATCGCTCGATCCGCGTCATCGTCGCGGTGATCGATTCGATCTTGACGAGCAGTGCCTGCCGGACGGCGTCGAAACCCTCGGCCCGCAGCGGGCCCCCGTCGGCGGCTTTGGCGCCGAACTCGGTTCCGCGCAGCGCCGTCGCGGGATCGGCGAGCGGCCTTCGCTCGAGGACTCTCGCGATGCGAACCTCTTTGTCATCCTGCAGTTCGAGCGCCGTCTGCAGGTCGAACTCCGCCTGTTCGCCCTCCCGGAACCGCTTCTGCCTGAATCGCCTGGTGACGGCACCTGCCGTCGGATCAGCGTCTCGGGGCACCTTCGTGACGGCGGCCCCCTCCTCTTCCGGCTCGTCCCCGGGCTCGATCATGGCACCCGCCTCGAGCGGGCCTTCGTCGTCACCCTCGCCCGCCGGTTCATCCCCCGCCGACTCGTCCAGCACGAACTCGCCGGCGCCCGGCTGGCCGGCGTTTTTCTTGAATCGAACGTTCTTTGTGAACTCGACGACGGCCCAGTAACGGCCGGGATGGATCTCTTCCGTTCCGTTCGGGGCGACGAGGTACGTGCGGGATTTTCCGTCGAGCGTCTCGGTCTTCAGCTGGGGCCATTCGGCCTGGGGCACCTCGTCGTCATGCCGTGCGAGGGACGTCATGTGTTCCTCGAGATGCTCGAGCGCTTCCTCGCCCGACGTCTTCCGGGGCTTCGGCATCCAGCGATCGGATCCGCCCTTGTCGTCGTCGCCGGCGGTCTGGGTCTTGTGAAACGCCAGCCACCGGTCCACCGGCAGGCTTTCGTAGACCGTCACCGCGTCGTAGTCTCGATTCCACCGTGCGACGTCCGCTTCGTCGGGCGGGACCGGCAGGCTGGCGGGGACGATCGAAAGCTGGCACGTCTCCGCGCCCTTCACCGCGTTGACCGACTGGACGCGAAACAGTCCCAGGAAGCGTCCGTCTTCCT
>JBIIYN010000186.1:0-7582 GCA_044346795.1 Pirellulales bacterium | reverse complement strand
GAGCCCGCGATGCCTGCAGCGCGTTGCCGTAGGTGCTCGTCTGCCTGCCGGTTGGGTCGCGATAGTAGGTCTGGCAATACTCGAGGTAGAGCGAGACGAGTTCGATGACGGTGAGGGCGTCGGAGGTGCGGCCCTCTTCCACGGGCGGTGTCTGCCGGGCAACAGTCGGCCGTGAGGGTGTGACCACGACCTCGGTGACCGGCTCAACGACGGGCTCGGGCCGCGTCGAGTCGATTCGGCCTGTGGCCAGGTACTCGGCGATGAGCCGGTTGTAGGCCAGTTGGGCTTCGGGGGAGCCCCACTTGCCGATCCAGTAATCGCGGCCCTTGATCCAAACGCGGGCGCGACCGCTGGCCTTGTGAAACTGAAGAGAGGGGACCGAACCTTGTCGTCGGCGTGGCATGAAAGCACCTCCGGAAACGTTTATTGGGTCAGACCCAATAAACTGACCCAATAACTTGGGATTCCCGAAGGCACTGCCGACCGTCGGCAGGTATCCGAACCGCTTGCGCGGCAAGGCTTTTCGAACCAGTCGGGGCGACAGGACTTGAACCTGCGACCTCTTGACCCCCAGTCAAGCGCGCTAGCCAGACTGCGCCACGCCCCGAATCTGCCGCACGACACGCAAGGCTCTCGCTTTGCCGCCGCCCAGCACTCACACTATTGCAGATTCCACTCGTAGGTTCAACATGGTTTCCTCCGGGCCCCACCGCCACCACCACCCATGAACACGGCCTCCTCCACCGCCCTCCCCTTCTCCTTCCGACTCGCCGCCACCATCAAGGCCCGCGGCTCCGCCGCCTGCATCGGCCTCGACCCGCGCCGCGACCAACTGCCCCCCGTCCTGGGCGCCAACACCGCCTTCGACCCCAAAGACCTCGCCGCCATCTACGCCCGCTTCTGCTGTGAGGTGATCGACGTCGTCGCGCCGCTCGTGCCGATCGTCAAGCCACAGCTCGCCTGCTTCGAGATGCTCGGGCCCCACGGCATGACGGCGCTCGGTGAAGTGATCCTCCACGCCCGCAGCAAGAGACTGCTCGTGCTCGCCGACGGCAAGCGCGGCGACATCGGCTCCACGGCCGAAGCCTACGCCGAAGGCTGGCTCGCCGGCTGGTGGCGGGCCGACGCAGTCACCGTCAATCCCTACCTCGGCCTCGATTCCATCGAGCCCTTCGTCTCCGTCGCCACCGAACGCAATGCCGGCATCTTCGTGCTCGTGAAGACCTCGAACCCGGGCAGCAAGGATTTCCAGGACCTGCAGTGCGACGGCCGCACCGTCTATCAGCACGTCGCCGCCGGCGTCGAACAGCTCGCCGCCCGCACCGCCGCCGGAGACACCTACGGCGCCGTCGGGGCCGTCGTGGGCGCCACCTGGCCGCGACAGCTCGACGAACTGCGGGCCGCCATGCCCCACACGTGGATCCTCGTGCCCGGCTTCGGCAAGCAGGGCGGCCGCGCCGCCGACGTCCGCGGCGCGTTCCACTCCGACGGCCTGGGAGCACTCGTCGTCAGCGCCCGCGACGTGATCTTCGCCCACGCGCGGCCCGAAATGAACGCCGGCCTCTCCGGCGCCCAGTGGCAGACCGCCGTCGACCGCGCCTGCCGCGACATGATCGATCGCCTCGCCGCCGACACGCCCGCGGGCAGGCTGCGGAAATAACGCGTCATCCGGCCGGCGTCACTCGCCCGGGGCCTGCAGCCAGCAGCCGAGCGTGGCATCCCACGAGAGGATCTCGTCGGGCTTGAAATAGATGGCGATCTCCCGCGCGGCCGAGTCGGGCGAATCGGACGCATGCACGAGATTCATCTGCCGGCTCGACGAGAAGTCGCCGCGGATCGTGCCAGGCGCCGCCTTCAGGCCGCTCGTCGCCCCGAGCATGTCGCGAACCACGCGGATCACCTCCGGCCCCTGGAACACCGTGGCCACCACCGGCGACGCCGTGATGAACTGCTCGAGGTTCGGATAGAAGGGCTTTTCGACGTGTTCGGCGTAGTGCTGCTTGGCCAGGGCGGGCGTGACGCGGAGCATCTTCATCGCCACGAGGCGGAGCCCCTTCTCTTCGAACCGACTCACCATCCGGCCCAGCAGGCCACGCTCCAGGCAGTCGGGCTTGAACATCACGAACGTCCGCTCCATGAGCATCGTCTCCAGAAGAATGCAGAAGGTGGATGAACCGCGTCGCAGCCGCAGTTTTGTAGCGGCTGGCGACACGCCAAGCCAGCCCATCTTGATGCGGTTTGCCTCGTTGCCTACCCTCCCCGCCCCGGTCGGCAACGGCCGCCACCACGCCCCGTGAACGGATCTTTCCCATGCCACCGTCCGTCAGGCTGCTCTCGGCCGGCTGCCGGCCAGTGATCGTCGCCATCGTGATCGCCACCGCGCCGACGCTGCTCCCGGCCGCCGACCTGCCGCCGCAGCTCATGGCCCGGTTCACCAGGCACGTGCAGCCCCTGCTGCTCAACAAGTGCGCCGCGGGCGCCTGCCACGGCGGGCCGACCGCCCACGCCCCGCACTTCAACCGCGGCGACGTCTCAGGCCTGATCGACCGCAGCGTGACGCTCGCCAACATCGAAACCCTCTTCCGCGCGATCGGCAAGGAGGGAAGCACCCGACCGTTCCTCACCACCATCAGCGCCCGCCACCCCGCCTCGTCCACGGGTTCGAGCCTGGTCATGGCGCCGCTCACGACCACCGAAAGAGCCATGCTCGAGCAATGGCTCGCCGCAGCCGTTCGCCCCGGCGAATTCGTCGCGGCCAAGCCGGCACCGGCAGGCAGCCCGGCGCAGACGGCCGCGGCCCCGAAGCCCAACCGGTTTCGGGCCATGCTCGACGCCGCCGCCAACCCACCACAGCTCCCGCCACCGCAGCAGCCGCAGGGCATCATTCTCGGCAAGGATGGCGAGTAACGGGCGGAGCGGGATGGCGGGTCGGTGAAGACGCGATCCCTCGGCTCACGCCGGGGGCTTTTATAACCGCACCTCTCCGCTTCGCACCGCCTCGAGAAACGTGCGGTTGCCCTCGAGCAGCGTCGACTCGCCGATCATCTCTTCTGCCGAGAGCCAGAGGATCTCCGCCACCTCGACCGGATGCGGCACGAGGTCGGATGCGTCTGCCACTTCCACGGTCCACCACGCCAGCGATGTGCCCCACGAGGTCACGCTCCGCCACACGCACGCCCGCGGCTGCACCAGCGCCGCCAACTCTTCCCGGCACTCCCTCACGACCGCCTCGTGCTCCCCCTCGCCCGGCTCGATGTGCCCCCCCGGAAAACAGAGCCGCCCCGGCGCGGCCACCGCCGCCCCGCGCCGGATCGCCAGAAACAGCCCGCCGCGGCGGGCCACCGCCACCACCCCGCGTTTCACCGGCGCGTCACCGCCCTGCGTGTCTGCCATGGCCGCACCGGCACCCGGGATGAATCGACGTGCAGCCGCGCAGCCGCACCGGCACGGCCGGCCGGTTTCCCGTGATCCGCGGCCACGACCGTTTCCCAATCACCTTCGTAGACTACACTACCAGGCCCGTTTTCACCCCGGCCCCGCCGCCAGTTCCCCCTGCGAGCCACCCCGCGATGAGTTCCGCTCCGGCCCCCAAAGGTCCCGCGAAAAAAGCTCCCGCGAACCCGCCTTCGCTGTTCGGCCAGCCGGTGAACATGCCGGTGGTGATCATGCTGATCCTCGGCGCCCTGGCCCTGGCAACCCTCTTCGCCCGCGAACAGGCCGCCACGCCGGCCACCGTGAGCTATGACGAGTTCGTCCGGCAGGTCAAGGCCGGCAACGTGGCCAGCGTCGACATCGTCGGCAACACGCTCGTCGGCGAGTTCCGGGCCGCGCCGACCGCCGCGACCGAGCCTGCCGGCACGAAGAGCAAGGCCTTCCGCACCGAACTCTCGGCCTACCTCGGCGACGGGCTCAACCAGTTGCTGCTCGACCACGGCGTGCGCACGACAGTCCGCCAGCCGAGCGACGGCACGGGCTTCCTGCTCGGCCTCTACATGCTCGTGCCGCTCCTGCTGATGGCCGGATTTTGGATGACGCTCCGGCGGGCCCGCGATCCGCTCGGCAGCTCCGGGTTTCTCGGCAGCTTCTCGAAGTCTCCCGCCAAGCGCTACGGCGCGAACGATAAGCAGGTCACCTTCGCCGACGTCGCCGGGCTCGAGCAGGTGAAGGCCGATCTCCAGGAGATTGTCGAATTCCTGAAAGACCCGAAGAAGTTCCAGCGGCTCGGCGGCCGCGTGCCCAAGGGTGTGCTCCTGATGGGTCCGCCGGGCACCGGCAAGACGCTCCTCGCGCGGGCCGTGGCCGGCGAGGCCGGCGTGCCCTTCTTCTCGATCTCGGGCAGCGAGTTCATCCAGATGTTCGTGGGCGTCGGAGCCTCGCGGGTGCGGGACCTCTTCAAGACCGCCAAGGACGCCTCGCCGGCGATCCTCTTCATCGACGAGATCGACGCCGTCGGCCGCGTCCGCGGCGCGGGCTTGGGCGGCGGCCACGACGAACGCGAGCAGACGCTCAACCAGATCCTGAGCGAGATGGACGGCTTCAGCCCCTCCGAATCGGTGATCGTGCTCGCCGCCACCAACCGTCCCGACGTGCTCGACCCCGCCCTCCTGCGGCCCGGCCGGTTCGACCGCCACGTGACCGTCGACCGCCCCAACCAGAAGGCCCGCCTCGCGCTCTTCAAGGTGCACACGCGAAACGTGCCGCTCGCCCCCGACGTCGACCTCGAACGGCAGGCCAACGGAACCGTCGGCCTCACCGGGGCCGACATCCGCAACCTCGTCAACGAGGCCGCGCTCTGGGCCACGCGGCACGACAAGGACGCCGTCGACTCCTCCGACTTCGACTACGCCCGCGACAAGGTGCTGATGGGCCCCAAGCGCGAGGAGCTGCTCACCGGCCGCGAAAAGAAGATGACGGCCTACCACGAGGCCGGCCACGCGCTGGCCGCGTGGCTGCTGCCGGGCGTCGACAAGCTGCACAAAGTGACGATCATCCCGCGCGGGCGGGCATTGGGCGTGACGCAGCTCGTGCCCGAGGAAGACCGGATGAACATCGGCGAGTCCGACCTCAACAACCGGCTGGCCTTCATCCTCGCCGGCCGCGCCGCAGAGAAGCTCGTCTTCGGGGAATATTCGGCCGGTGCGGAAAACGACCTGCAGCAGGCCACGCGGATCGCCCGCAAGATGGTGTCGCACTGGGGCATGAGCGACCGCGTGGGTCCGGTGGCCTGCCACGGCTCCAACGAACACCCCTTCCTCGGCCGCGACGTCTACGAGCAGCGGGAATACGGCGAGCACACCGCCCAGATCATCGACGAGGAGGTGTCGCGGCTCCTCGGCGAAGCCGCCACCCGGGCCGCCGCCCTGCTCTCCGACGAGCGGGGCAAGCTCGACCGGCTCGCTGGCGAACTGGAGGCCCGCGAGATGCTCGACGACACCGAGGTCGTGGAGATCATCGGCCCGGCGACGCCCCGGCGCGGCGGCGACGCCGTCGTGCCGGCGCAGGCCGCTGCCTCGCAGGCCACGCCCCCCGCCGACACTTTCTAAATCGGGAGACCTTCCGGCATGCTCGCGCACTCGGTCTATTTCACGCTCAAGGATCGCAGCCCGGCGGCGGCCGCGAAGCTCGTGGCTGGCTGCCGCGAGCACCTCACAGGCCATCCCGGCACGCGGGCCTTCGCCGTCGGCACCTGCGCCGACTACGACCGCCAGGTGAACGACCGCGACTACGACGTCGCGCTTCTGATCGTGTTCGAATCGCACGCGGCGCACGACACCTACCAGACGGCCGAACGCCACGAACGGTTCATCGCGGAGCACGCCCCCACGTGGGCGAAGGTCCGCGTGTTCGACGCGGATCTCTCGACCTGGGAAACGTGATCACACCACGCGGCCGCGAGAGAGGCTGATCGCGCCACCGAAGCAGGCCGCGACGTCGCCATCCGGCACCCGCCGCCGCTCCTGATACCGCGAGCGATACCGCCAGCCCTCCGGCTCGCTCGCGTAACCCAGCGGCAACGGTGACGGATCGATCCGGCACTCCACGAGCGGAGGCCGGGCCGCGGTGGGCCCCGCCCCGAGCGGATGCGGCAGGTTCACGTTCCAAAACTCGCCTTCCCCGAGCGGCCTGGGCAGCACCTCCGCGAACACCTCCGCCATCCACGCCGCCGCGCGGCCCCAATCGATCGGCTCCTCGCGGCGGTGGTAGTGCGAGGCGGCCAGCGCCCGCACGCCGTGCAGCGCCGCCTCGCGGGCCGCCGCCACGGTGCCCGAATGGTGGACGTCCACCCCGAGATTGCCGCCGGCGTTGATGCCGGAGAACACCCAGTCGACGACGGGCCGCTCGTCGGCGCCGCCGGTATCGACGGTCCCGCTCGCCTCGCCGGCCGCGCGCACGAGCGTCGTGAGCGCGAGCCGCACGCAGTCGGCCGGCGTGCCATCGACGTGAAACCGATCGGGCCCGACCTGCTCGAGCACGAGCGGGCGATCGGTCGTCACCCGGTGGCCGCAGCCGGAGTGCGGCTCCTTGGGCGCGACGACCACCACGCGGCAGGCCCGGCTGCGACAGGCTCGCTCCAGGGCCTCGAGCCCGGGCGCGTCGATGCCGTCGTCGTTGGTGAGCAGGAGGATCATGGTTTTGGTCCTTTTATCCGCCGCGGCCCACGGTGACCGCCGCGATCCGCACGAGCATGGCCCACACGCCGTCCGCGGCCGCCGCGGCGGCGCGGCACACATCTTCGGCGTCGGTGCAGCCCGGCGCATCGGGCCTGGCGACGTTGGTGACCACCGAAACGGCCGCCACCCGCAGGCCGAGCCGCCGGGCCACGACCACCTCGGGCACGGTGGACATGCCCACCACGTCGGCGCCGAAAGCCTTCAGCATGCGATACTCCGCCCGGGTCTCGTAACTCGGCCCCGAGAGGTGCGCATAGACGCCCGCCCGGGCCGGGGCTCCCGCCGCTCGCGCCGCCTCGAGCGCGGCGGCCGACAATTCCGGATCGTAGCACGCCAACGCCCCCGCCGCCCGCGCGGCGGCCTCGGGCTCGGGCTCGCTGCTTTCGGTCACGAGCCCTGCCGACCACGGCCGGCGCACGAGATCGACATGGTCGGAGAGCACCACGAGCTCGCCGACCCGCATGTCGGGCCGCAGGCCGCCGGCCGCATTCGTGACGAGCACGGTCGTCGCGCCCACCGCCGCGAGCAGTTCCACGCCGCGCGAGAGCACCTCCGGTGCATGCCCCTCGTAGCCATGCACGCGGCCCTGCAGCGCCACCAGTTCGCAACCGCCGAGCGTCCCGCACACCACCCGGCCGGCGTGGCCGGTGGCGGTCGAACTCGCGAGCCAGCGCGTGTCGCGGGCCGGCATCGCAAGCGGCGCGTCGAGCCGGTCGGCCAGGCCGCCCAAGCCCGTGCCCAGCACCACGCCCAGCCGCGGGCTTCCGGGCGGGCTTGAGAAGCGTCGTCCGGCGGCGGCCGCCACGATCCCGGCCGCGGCCCGGGCGCCGTCCCGCGGACGGGCGGGGGCGTGGGCCGCGGAAGGCGTCGTGCCGGTGCGAGGCTGCGCCGCTCGGCTCGGGAGGCTGTTC
>JBIIYN010000185.1:0-7619 GCA_044346795.1 Pirellulales bacterium | reverse complement strand
GAGCAGCAGCGCCTTCGAGTTGGCCTCCATCGTGATCGTGAGCCCGTCGCCGATGCCGGCCTCGGCGAAGACCGTGTCGAGCCTCCGCCGGTTGTTCGTTCCCGGGGCGAACACCACGAGCGGGTGTCGCCCGATCTGCCGGGGAGACAGCCGCTTTTCGGTCGCCAGCGGGTGATCTTCCCGGGCGATGAGCATGAACGGATACTCCGCCACCCGTTCGCAACGCAGGGCCGGCGGCGGCGGCTCATCGAGCTGCCCGGCCACGGCCACGTCGACCTCCCCCTTCTCGACCAGCCCGATGGCCTCCTTCGAGCTGCGGTCATAGAGCCGGACATCGACGTCGGGGTACAGGTGCCGAAACCGTTCCAGCACGCCGGGCAGGTCGTGGGTGAGAATCTCACCGGGGGCGGCGATCGAGAGCACGCGGTGGGTCGCTTCGCCCGACAGGGAAAACGTCTCCACCAGTTCGTCGAAGCCCCTCACGAGCGGCGCGGCCATGCTGAGAAGCAGCCTGCCACGGTCGGTGAAGACGAGTCGCCGCCCCTCCGTGTGCACGAGATCGCAGCCGAACGCCTTCTCGAGCGCCCGCACCTGCTGCCAGACGCTCGGCACCGAGAGATCGAGCTTCTGGGCCACGGCCGCGAAGCTGCCCTCGGCCGACAGCGCGACGAACGCCCGCAACTGGCGAAACCGCAGCTGCTTGAACCGCCGGATATCACGCCCGACGGCGGTCGATCGTCGCGGGCTGATGGCGGCATGCCGGCGCGGAGCCATGTCGAACACCTTTATGGGAGGCACTCGTGGCGGAGCCTGCGGGCGCTCGCCAGCCGCGGCCGGCCGCCGTGCTCGCCATGAGCGCGTGGAAAATAACTTAGCATTTTTCAGCCGGTCGCAAATGACGCCAAAAGACGGCTGGAGATGGTACCTTCCGCAGGTACTTCCCGGAACGCTTTCCCGTTCGCATCTGGTAGTCTTCCCGCATGACCACCCACGCCCACGAGCGGCTCTGCCGCTTTCGCACAACTCAGTCAGCGGCCCCGCATCGCATCGGCGCGGTGCTCCCCGACGGCCGGATCGCCGATCTCACCGCCGCCGGGGTCACGTCGCTCGCGCAGATCCTCGATGCGGCCGACCCGACCGCGGCCGTTCGCGATGCCCACGGGAGGGCGACGATCGCCCACGCCGCCGCCGACGTCGCGCTCCTGCCGCCGGTCGAGCGGCAGGAGGTGTGGGCGTCGGGCGTCACCTACCTCCGCAGCAAGACCGCCCGGATGGAGGAATCCGACTTCAGCGCCGCCGCCTACGACCTGGTTTACGATGCCCCGCGGCCCGAGATCTTCTTCAAGTCCGTGGCCGAGAAGGTGGTCGGCCCCGGCGGCGCCGTGGGCATCCGGGCCGACGCCCGCTGGAACGTGCCCGAGCCCGAACTGGCCCTCGTGATGAACGCGCGGGGCGACATCGTCGGCTGCACGATCGGCAACGACATGAGTTCCCGCGACATCGAGGGGGAGAATCTCCTCTATCTGCCGCAAGCGAAGGTCTACGACCGTTCCTGTGGCCTCGGCCCCTGGATCGTGCTCGGCTGCGACGAGCGGGAGGCCCGCGGCTGGGCGGTCTCGATCATGATCGAACGCGCCGGCCGCGAGGTGTTTTCCGGGCGGACGGGAATCGACCAGATCAAGCGGTCGTTCAGCGATTTGGCCGGTTACCTCTGGCGATCGCAGTCGTTCCCGCACGGCGTCGTGCTGCTCACGGGCACCGGCGTCGTCCCCGACGAATCGTTCACGCTCGCCGCCGGCGACCGGGTCGCGATCACGATCGACGGGATCGGCACGCTCGCCAACGACGTGGTCGTGGTCGCCTGACAACGGAGCCGATCGATGACCGCACTGCATGGCAACCAGTTTCTCGCCGGGCGGCTCGTCGCGTCGCCGCGGAGTTTCGCCGCGACGAGCCCGCTCGACGGCCGCGAACTGCCCGGCCGCTTCTGCTTCGCTTCGCTCGAAGACGCCGCGGCCGCGATGCATGCCGCGGCCGACGCCGCCGAACCGCTGGCAGGCACCACGGGCGAGGCACGGGCCCTGTTTCTCGAGCGGATCGCCGACGAGATCATGGCCCTCGGCGACGCCCTCGTCGAACGGGCGGGGCTGGAGACCGCGCTGCCCGCGGCCCGGCTGACCGGCGAACGGGCCCGCACCGTCAACCAACTGAAACTCTTCGCCGCGATGGCCCGCGACGGCGGATGGGTCGATGCGCGGATCGACCGTGCCCAGCCCGACCGTCAGCCGCTGCCGCGGCCCGACCTCCGCCGGATGAAGCGGCCGCTCGGTCCCGTCGTCGTCTTCGGCTCGAGCAACTTTCCGCTCGCCTTCTCGGTGGCGGGGGGCGATACCGCAAGCGCGCTGTGCACGGGCAATCCCGTCGTCGTGAAGGCGCATCGGGCACATCCCGGCACGTCGGAACTGGTGGCCGGGGCGATCCAGCGGGCCGTCGAGGCCTGCGGCCTCCCGGCGGGTACGTTCTCGATGTTGCACGGCGAGGGCAGCGTGATCGGCAGGGCGCTCGACGCATCCGGCGGCGCGGGCCGTCGGGTTCACCGGCTCGCGGGCCGCGGGCCGGGCGCTCTGCGACGCCGCCGCGGCGCGGCCCGACCCGATTCCGGTATTCGCGGAGATGAGCAGCCTGAATCCGCTGTTTCTCCTGCCGGGAGCCCTCGCCGACCGCGGTGCCGAGATCGCCAAGGGGTTCGTCGCCTCCATGACGCTCGGCGTGGGGCAGTTCTGCACGAAGCCGGGGCTCGTCTTCGCCGTGGCCGGCGCCGACCTCCAGCGGTTCAAGGCCGCGGTCGCGGAGGCGATCACGGCGGCGACGCCGGGCTCGATGCTGTCGGCCGACATCCGCACCGCCTTCGAGCACGGCCGCGACGCCGTCTGCGGCGCACCCGCCACGGCGGTGATCGCCCGCTCGGCCACAGCCGCCGATCCGCTGAAGACGCAGGCCGCGGGGATCGTCGTCGAGACGACCGCCGCTGCCTTCCTCGCCCATCCCGCCCTCTCGGAGGAGGTGTTCGGCCCCTTCAGCCTCGTGGTCGGAGTGCCCACGGTCGCAGAGATGGCGGCGATCGCCCGGCGGCTCGAAGGCCAGCTCACGGCCACGCTGCACGGCACGCCGGAGGACCTCGCGGCGGCGGGCGGCCTGCTCGAGATCCTCGCCACGAGGGCGGGCCGGGTGATCGTCAACAGCTTCCCGACGGGTGTCGAGGTCTGCCATGCGATGCAGCATGGCGGTCCGTGGCCGGCGACGAGCGACGTGCGGTTCACGAGCGTGGGCTCGGCGGCCCTCGAACGGTTCGTGCGGCCCGTCTGCTACCAGGACGTGCCCGACGCACTGCTGCCACCCGCGCTCAAGGATGCCAATCCGCTCGGCATCGACCGGCTCGTCGACGGCGTGCGGTCGCAGGCCCCGGTGGGCTGACGACCGAGTCGGCCAGCCGGTTCGCCGCCGTGAGAGCCGCTCATGCGCTCCACGCTCGCCGGCAGTCGCCGTGGCGACGCATCGTCATTTTCCTGGCACCGCACGGGTCGAGCCGGTCGAGTAACCGCCGTCGACGAGGAGCATCTGGCCGGTGATGAAGCCGCTCGCATCGGATGCGAGGAAGACGACCGCTCCGTCGAGGTCGCCGACCTGGCCGGGCCGCCGCAGCGGCGTGCGGCCCACGATCGAGTTCACCCACTCCTCGTCGCGATACATCACGTCGTTCTGGGCCGTGCGAAAAAAACCCGGGGCGAGGCAGTTGACCGTCACGCCATGGGGGCCGAACGCGTCGGCCAGGCTCATCGTGAGCTGGCGGATGCCGCCGCGGCTGGCCGTGTAGGGGGCCAGGCCGCCCATGCCGAAGACGCTCGTGATGCTCCCGATCGTGATGATCCGCCCGCGGCCGCGCGGGACCATGTGCCGAGCGATCGCCTGCGACATGAAAAAGGTGCCGCGGAGGTTCGTGTCGACCACGGTGTTCCAGTCGTCCCAGGTCACGTCGGCGGCGGGCTTGCGGACGTTGCAGCCGGCGTTGTTGACGAGGATGTCGATCGGCCCCGCCTCGACGGCCGCGGCGGCCGCGGCGCGGATGCTCGCCTCGCTCGTGAGGTCGAGCGGAAGCGGCGTGACCCGGCGGCCGAAGGCTTCGAGCTCCGCCCGCGAACCGGCGAGCGAATCGACGGACCGGGCGGTGATCACGAGATCGGCGCCGGCCCGCGCCAGCGCCCTGGCCATCTGCAGGCCGAGGCCCCTGCTCACGCCCGTCACAAGCGCGGTGCGGCCGACGAGCGAGAAGAGCGACAGATCGGGGGACATTCCGCTCATGGCTGGAGCACCACCTTCACGAGCCCCGGCTCCTGCCGGTGCAGCCGCGCGAAGAGTTCCGGACCTTCGTCGAGCGGGGCGACCCGGCTGACGAAACCGGAGAGATCGACCTTTTTCTCCGCCACGAGCCGGATCGCTTCGGGATAGCAGCCGGCCGCACAGCACGAGCCCTGCAGGCGGATCTGCCGGGTGACCACCTGCTGCAGCGGCAGTTCGATCGACGGCGACACGTTGCCCACGAGCACTACCGTGCCGCCGCGGGTGGCCGCCTCGATCGCCGTCCGCACCGGTGCGGTCGCGCCGACGGCCTCGATCACGAGATCGGCGCCGTCGGTGTCGGCGGAAGATTTCCCCCAGGCCGCGGCCTGCCGCCCCGCTTCGGGGCCGGCCGTGAACGTCTCCGCGGCGCCGAGCCTGCGGGCCTGCGCGAGCCGGGCGGCGTCGAAGTCGATCGCGGCGATCCGCCGCATGCCACGGGCACGCAGCGCCGCGACGCAGGCCAGGCCGATCGTGCCCGCGCCGACGACCACGGCCGACCGCGTGGCCGGCCCCGCGGCGCCGAGGTTGACGGCATGCAGGGCGATCGTGAGCGGCTCGAGCAGAGCGGCCGACACGAAGTCGACCGTGTCGGGAATCCGGTGCACGATCCGCCGCGGCACGCAGACATATTCAGCGAAGCAGCCGTGGCGGCGGTAGGTGCCGGGCGAGACGCCGAGCACCTGACGGTGGGTGCAGAGGTTCTCGCGGTCGGTCTCGCAGTATTCGCAGCCGCCGCAGAAGACGGTCGAGTCGAGCGCCACCCGCGTGCCGCCCTCGAGATCGGTCACGCCCTCCCCCACGGCCTCGATCGTGCCGGCGGCCTCGTGCCCCATCACGAGCGGCGGGATCCGCCGCCCGGAGCCGCCGGTGTAGCCATGCACGTCGGAGCCACAGATGCCGCAGGCCGCCACGCGGACGAGCACCTCGTCGGCCGCGGGGATGGGTTTCTCGAGATCGGCGATCTCGAGTTCGCCGGGAGATGAAAGAAGCAGGGCCTTCATGGAATCACGCTCCCTCTCGATGGACGGGTCGCTTCGGATTGGATCATCTTTCCCCGAAGGATAGAAGAAGCATCGACGTCCCGCCGGATTTCCGGCCCCACCCCCGTTCACGAATTTGCAAATCGATGTGCGAGGCGCTTACGCCCGGTCATGAATCCCCCATCGGCCGCCGGGTCGCGGGTCGGCCAGCTGCCGGTCAGCGTGTAACGCACCGCCGACGACGAGCAGCCCGTCCGCCGTCACGCGGGCCCGCACGGCCCCGGGCAGCTCGACTGGCGGCGGAACGGCGGCGGTGCCGGCGGCGGACGCGACGGCCAGCGAGGCGAGCTTCGCGTAGTGCGCGGCGGTCATGTCGCGGCGGGGCCAGCCTTCGCGATGCCAGAGCGCCACGAAGATCTCCGCCAGCAGGTGCCGGTCGAGACCGGCCAGCCCGCGGGTCTGCAGCACGGTGGTGCCGTCGGCCTGCCGACGGCCATGGGCTTCGAGGAGGTGTTCGGCCGCACTCCGCACCGCGTCGGCCACGGCCGCGGCGTGGCCGCCGAGCCGGACGAGCGCCGCCGAGGCCGCCGGATAGGGCCCCGCCTCGCAGCGGGCGAGAATCGCATGCCGCAGGAAATTCCTCGCGTAGCGGACGTCGGCATTCGTGGCATCCTCCACCCAGGCCTGTTCGCGGGACGCGAGATAGGCCCTGACGACACCGCGCGGCACCGCGAGGAGCGGCCGCAGGAGCGACACGCCGTCGCCGAGTTCGCGGGCCGATTGCATGCCGGCGAGGCCGGCGAGGCCGGTGCCGCGAAGAGCCCGGTGCAGGATCGTCTCCGCCTGGTCGTCGGCGGTATGGGCGACCACGACATGCCGGGCCCCGTGCTCGTGGGCGATGGCGGCGAAGCATTCCTGCCGTAGCCGCCGTGCCCGCCCCTCGATCCCCTCGCCACGCACGCCATCCGGCTCGCGGCAGCGCAGGTCCCGCACCACGCAGGGAATGCCGAGCCCGGCGGCCAGCTGCGTCACGAAGTCGGCGTCGGCGGATGCCTCGACGCGGAGATCATGGCGGGCGTGGGCCACGAGCAGCCGCGGCTCGTCCCGCCGCGTCGCGGCCAGGCCGTGCAGCCCCAGCAGCAGCGCCACGCTATCGGCGCCACCAGACACGGCCACAACCGCGGGTGCCGACCAGAAGCCGTGGTCCGGCAGGCCGCCGGCGAGGGCCGCGAGGAAACCGCTCTCGGTGGCGGACGTGGAGGCGTCAAGCATGGCCATGGTCGCCATTCTCGCCCGCGGCCCCGACCGCGGAAAAGAGAAAAACCGGGCTGGTTGGCGGATTTCCCTGCCGGGAAGCGGCATTGAGCAGCCGCCTGCCGCTGGCTACCCTCCCCGCCCGCGACAACAGGCCCTTCGGCCGCCCGGCCTCGGGCCGCGGCACGAAACAACCTCCCTGCACGAGGATCATCGCATGCTCTCCCGGACCGGCTTCTTCGGCACGATCGGCTCCTCGATCCGCCTCGCGGCCCTGGCCCTGCTCCTGCCCTGCTGTGCCGGCGGCTGCTCGATGATCACCACCGTGGCGTATCTGGTGTCCCCGGAGAAGGACGCGCCGGCCGAGTTCAAGGGACTGCGGGGCAAGCACGTGGCGGTGGTCTGCAAGCCGATCGTGGAACTCGAGTTCAGCGATGCCAGCTCGGCCCGGGAACTCGCCGCCATGGTGGGATCGCACCTGTCCCAGAACGTGCGCAAGGCGCGGATCATCGACCAGCGTGAAGTGGCCCGCTGGATCGACGAGCATGCATGGGTCGACTATCCGACGCTCGGCAAGTCGCTCGACGCCGACATCGTGGTCGGCATCGATCTCGAGCAGTTCCGCATGCACGAGGGATCGACGCTCTATCGCGGCCGCGCTTCAGCGAACGTCCGCGTGTACGACGTCGCCGAAAAGACGGTGCTGTTCGAGAAGCGGTTCGACGACTTCACCTTTCCCGGCGACAGCGCCGTGCCCGCGACCGACCAATCCGAGCCGCAATTTCGGGCCCTCTTCCTCCAGGTGCTGTCTCGCAAGATCGCCCGCACGTTCCACGCCTACGACAGCCGCGCGACCTTCGCGGAAGAGAACCTCACCTTCTGAGTTCACGCGACGGCTCGGCCATCCTGGCCGACCATCGCTTGGCGACCGCAGGTCGCTGGTGCGGGCGTCGCATCCATGCGACGCGGTCGTGGGCAAGGCAGCCT
>JBIIYN010000184.1:0-7674 GCA_044346795.1 Pirellulales bacterium | reverse complement strand
CGGGCGGAGGAACTGCCCGCGAAGGTGCTGCCCGAATCGACCACCGGCCAGACGGCCACCGCCGCGGTCGCCTCCCAGGACAAGCCGCTCGAGCCCTTCGATCCGCCGCCGCTCGCCTCCCTCAACGGCGATTCGACCTGGATCGACCGGCCCGTCCGTGACGGGCTCGTCATGCTCCGTGAACAGTTGGCGCAGGAGCGGCCGGCCATGCCGGCCGCGGACGCCCTGGCGCTGCGGAACACCTCGGCCGCGATCAACCGGCAGATCCTCTCGTCGCTCGGCCGCCTGCCCGACGATGGAGCCGCGGATCTCTCCGCGCGGATCGACAGGCACGTGGCCGGCGACCTCGGCAGCACCAATCCGATCATGATCAGCACCACCGCGGAATTCGACATCCTCGGACTCACCGGCTTCGGGCTCTTCTCCTTCGGCCGCGACCTGGAGCCGTTCGCCTCCGCCGAGACGGTGGTGAGCTGGCAGACGAGCGCCGACGGTCTGCTCGACAAGGTGGTGTTGCGGGACGATCTCGTCTGGAGCGACGGGGAGCCGATCACCGCCCATGACATCGCCTTCACCTACCAGGTGATCATGGACCGGCGGGTGCCGGTGCCCGCCGTGCGGAGCGGCACCGACCAGATGCGATGGGTGCATGCCTACGACGACCGCACCGTCGTCTTCTTCCACAAGGAGCCGCTGGCGACGAACATCTGGAACGTCAACTTCCCGGTGCTGCCGAAGCACGTGTATGAAAAGACCTGGGAGGACGACCCGACGCTCAAGGAGAGCCCCGAGCACGTGAAACTCGAGGAGTCGCCCGTGTCGGGAGGGCCTTACGAGATCGTGGAACGCAAACGCGGTCAGCAGATCGTGCTGCGGCGGCGGGCCGGCTGGACGCACGTCGGCGGCAAGAAGGTCCGCGAGGAGCCTTTTTTCCGGGAGGTGCGGTTCCGGATCGTCGAGGATCCCAACACGTCGCTGTTGGCACTCAAGGCGGGGGAGATCGACGAACTCGCCCTCACGCCCGAGCAGTGGACGACGCAGACGACCGGCGACGATTTCTACGCCTCCAACACGAAGGTGACGGCCTCCGAGTGGGTGAGCTTCCACTTCGGCTGGAACATCGACAGCCCGTTCTTCGCCGACCGCCGGGTCCGCCGAGCCATGAGCTACGCCTTCGACCACGACGCGATGCTCGAAAAGCTCTGCTACGGCCTCTACAAGCCCGCCGCGGGTAACTTTCCGGAGGATTCCTGGATGGCGCCGAAGCGGAAACCGCAGCCCTACAAGCAGGACCTCGACAAAGCCGAGGCGCTTCTCGACGAGGCGGGCTGGATCGACCACGACAACGACGGCGTGCGCGACAAGGAGATCAACGGCCGGCTCGTGCCCTTCGAATTCTCGATGCTCGTCAACCAGCAGCCGCTGCGAATCGCCATCTGCACCCTCCTGAAGGAGAGCCTGGAGCAGGTGGGCGTGCGGCTGAACGTGCGGCCGACCGAGGCCACCGTGATCCAGGACCTCACGCAGAAGAAGAAGTTCCAGGCCTACTTCGGCGGCTGGGGCTCCGGCACCGACCCCGACTCGTCGGAGAACATCTGGGCCACCGGGGCCGGCCGCAACTTCGTCAGCTATTCCAATCCCGAGGTCGACAGGCTCTTCGCGGAGGGCCGCCGCGAGCTCGACCGCGCGAAGCGGGCGGAGAAATACGGCCGCATCCAGGAGATCCTCTACGACGACCAGCCCTACACCTGGCTCTACTGGCGGAACAGCTTCTACGGCTTCTCCAAGGATCTGCGAGGCTACGTGTTCAGCCCGCGCGGGCCGTACAACTATTCGCCGGGCTTCGGCAGCCTGTGGATGCCGCGGCAGGAGTGAGCGATGGCCACCTACCTGCTGCGTCGGCTGCTGCTGGGAATCCTCACGCTCGTGGCGATCACGTTCATCGTCTACGGGCTGGCGCGGAACATGCCGGGCACGCCGCTGACGGTGCAGCTCGGGGAGAGCGACCCGAGCCGCAAGCTCAACCCCGAGGACCAGGAGCGGATGAAGCGGATCTACGGCCTCGACCGGCCGTGGCACGAGGGCTATCTCCGCTGGCTCGGCAACGTGGCCCGCGGCGACCTCGGCCGCTCCTTCTCGCGGAAGCAGCCGGTGACGGCGTTGATCGCCGAGCGGATCGGCCCGACGTTTCTCATTTCCGGCACGGCGCTTCTGCTCACCTGGCTCGTGGGCGTGCCGCTGGGGCTCTACGCCTCGGCCCGCAGCGGCATGGCCGACGAGCGGGCGACGAGCCTCCTGCTCTACATCCTCTATTCGTTCCCCACCTTCGTGGCGGCGCTCTTCCTGCAGATCGTGTTCGCCGTCTGGCTGCGGGGCACGTCCTGGGAACTGCCGCTCTTCGGCATGAGCGACCTGCCCGCCGACGCCGGCTTCGCGGCCCGCGCGATCGACGTCGCCCGGCACGCCATCCTGCCGGTCACCTGCCAGACCTACGTGAGCCTCGCCTACGACAGCCGCTTCATCAAGGCGAACATGGAGGAGGCGGTCCGCCAGGACTACATCCGCACGGCCCGGGCCAAGGGGGCGGGGCCGGCCCGCGTGCTCTTCCGCCATGCCTTCCGCAACACGCTCATTCCGCTCGTCACGCTCCTGGGCCTCTCGCTGCCGGGGCTCATCGGCGGCTCGGTGATCATCGAGCAGATCTTCACGTGGCCGGGCATGGGGCGGCTCTTCTTCGAGAGCATCCGCGAACGCGACTACCCGACGATCATGGGGCTGACGCTCATGTTCAGCGTGCTCACGCTCGTCGGCCAACTGCTCGCCGACCTGCTCTACTGCCTCGTCGACCCGCGCGTGAGCGTGGAGTGAGCGGATGAGCGTGAACGCGGAAAACGGCGTGCCGGCGGTGGATCGCGAAGGTCGCTCGCGCGGCTTCTGGGCCGAGGCCTGGGCCCGGTATCGCCGCAAGCCCCTGGCGATGGCGGCGCTCGTGTTCGTGACGTTCCTCGTGGCGGTGGCGGTGTTCGCCCCGGCCATCGCCGGCACGAAGCCGGTGCTCTGCCGCTACAAGGGCCGCCTCTACGCCCCGTGCCTCGGCTACTTCGACCGCCGGCTCGAGCCCACGATCTTCGCCAAGGACCGCTTCCGCGGCACCTATCCCCGGAACCTCGCGGAGAAGGATCCCGACAGCTGGGCCATCTGGCCGCTCGTCTTCCAGGATCCGCACCGCGCCGTCCGCGAGAACGAATGGCCCGGCCGGCCGGCCAATCCGGCGAAGGACGAGGGCCGGCCCAACCGCATCAACCTCTTCGGCACCGACCAGTACGGCGTGGACGTCTTCGCCAAGATGGTGCACGGCACGACGATCGCGCTCTTGGTGGGCGTTGTGTCGATGGGGCTCGCCGGCACGATCGGGATCATCGTCGGCGCGCTGGGGGGCTACTTCGGCGGCTGGGTCGACATGCTGACGAGCCGCATCACGGAGATCGTGATGTGCGTGCCGACGCTCGTGCTCATCCTGGCCGTCGTCGCGATCGTGGAGAAGCCGACGATCTGGAAGACGATGGCGATCATCGGCGCGACGGGCTGGACGGGCATCGCCCGCCTCACCCGCGGCGAATTCCTCCGGCTCCGGCAGAGCGAGTTCGTGACGGCGGCGCGGGCCGCCGGGGCCGGCCCCGTGCGGATCATGCTGCGGCACATCCTGCCAAACGCCCTGGCCCCGGTGCTCGTGCCGGTCACGTTCGGCATCGCCTCGGCGATCCTCACGGAGAGCGCGCTGTCGTTTCTCGGCTTCGGCCCGCCCCCCCCCGCTGCGAGCTGGGGGTCGCTGTTGAACGACGGCCGCAGCAACCTCTCGATGTGGTGGCTGGTGGTGTTTCCCGGCGTGGCCATCTTCCTCACCGTGCTGGCCTACAACCTCATCGGCGAGGGCCTGCAGGAGGTCACCGATCCGAGACTGCGGGAGGCGCGGAAGTGAGCACGACCATGCCGTCCTGTAGAGACCTCTCCCCGACAACCAAAATCCATCGATGCTGAGGAGCGGTCGGAGGCACGCGCAAGAGCCGGTGAACTTTGCGACTCACGAAAAATTGACCATCAAAGAGGAGCCTCCTGTAGCAAAGTCCGCCGGCGATGAGCATGCCGCAGACCGCGAACCAATCCGCTCGGCTTCAGCTCCGACAAACCGCCGCCGCTGATCCTTATGCCACTGCTTGAAATCAAAAATCTCGTGACCGCCTTTCATACGCCCGCGGGACGCGTGCCGGCGGTGGACGGGGTGTCGCTGTCGATCGAGCGCGGCCGCACGCTCGGGCTCGTGGGGGAGAGCGGCTGCGGGAAGAGCGTGACGGCGATGTCGATCCTCCGGCTCGTGGCGGCGCCCGGCGTGATCGAGTCGGGCGAGATCCTGCTCGCGGACAGCCGCGGCGCCGGCATCGAGAACCTCGTGTCGCTGCCGGAGCGGCGGCTGCGGGAAGTCCGCGGCGGCCGGATCGGCATGATCTTTCAGGAGCCGATGACGAGCCTGAACCCCGTGTTCACGATCGGCGACCAGATCGCCGAGGCGGTGCTCCTGCACCGCGACGTGTCACGGGCCGAGGCCAGAGCGCGGGCGCTCGAGATGCTCGAACTGGTGCGGATGGCCGATCCCAAGCGACGGCTCGACGAGTATCCCCACCAACTTTCCGGTGGCATGCGGCAGCGGGTGGTGATCGCGATGGCGCTGGCCTGCGAGCCCGATCTCATCATCGCCGACGAGCCCACCACCGCGCTCGACGTCACGATCCAGGCGCAGATCCTCGACCTGCTCGCGGATCTGCGGCAGCGTCTCGGCACGGCCATCCTGCTGATCACGCACGACCTCGGCGTGGTGGCCGAGACCTGTGACGATGTGGCCGTGATGTATGCCGGCCGGATCGTCGAACGGGCGCCGGCCGCCGCGCTCTTCGCGAAGCCCCTCCACCCCTACACGATCGGCCTGCTCGCCGCGCGGCCGGAACGGGTCGGCCGCGCTGGAAGGACGGCTGGGCACGCGGCCGGGCGGCTGCGGACGATCCCCGGCATGGTGCCAGCGCCGCAGCATTTTCCCGCTGGCTGCCGCTTTCATCCGCGGTGTGCCTTTGCGCGGCTGCCAGAGTGTGCCGGCGGCATGCCGGAACTGCGCGAACTGGAGCCGGGGCACTTCGTGCGTTGCTCCTACGCCGATGCGCTGGGCGAACCCACGCGGTCGGACGCGACACTGGAGGGGGTCGCATGACGCCGCCGCTCGTCGATGTCGTCGGACTCAAGACGCACTTCCCCATGCGAAAGGGACTGCTGCGCCGTGCGGTGGGGGCCGTCCGCGCCGTCGACGGCGTGAGCCTCTCGATCGCGAAGGGCCGCACGCTCGGGCTCGTCGGTGAGAGTGGCTGCGGCAAGACGACGGTCGGCCGCAGCCTCCTGCGGCTGGTGGAGCCCACGGGCGGGAGGGTGCGGTTCGACGGCCGCGACGTGCTGGCCGCCGGCGGCGCTGAACTGCGTGCGCTACGGCGACGGATGCAGATCGTGTTCCAGGATCCCTACGGCTCGCTGAATCCACGGATGAAAGTCCGGACGATCCTTGAAGAAGGGCTGATCATTCACCGGCTCGGCACGGCGGCGGAGCGGCTCGAGCGGATGACACGCGCGCTGGCTCGAACCGGCATGACCAAGGCGGCACTCGACCGCTACCCGCACGAGTTCTCCGGTGGCCAGAGGCAGCGGATCGCCATCGCCCGCGCGATCGTGATCGAGCCCGACTTCCTCGTGCTCGACGAGCCGATCTCGGCGCTCGATGTCTCGATTCAGGCGCAGGTGGTGAATCTCCTCATGGAACTGCGGGAGCAACTGGGGCTCACCTACCTCTTCATCTCACACGATCTGTCGGTCGTGGAATACGTGTCCGATGACGTGGCCGTGATGTACCTGGGGCGGATCGTCGAGCAGGCCACAGCCGAGCGGCTCTACGCCGAGCCGCTGCATCCCTACACGCTCGCGCTCTTCTCCGCCGTGCCCAGCGTCGAGCCGCACCGCCGGCGCAGGCGGATCGTGCTCACCGGAGACGTGCCAAGCCCGGCGCGGCCTCCGTCCGGCTGCCGGTTTCATCCCCGCTGTCCGCTGGCGCAACTGGTCTGCCGACAGACCGAGCCCCCCGCGACCGTGGTCGATGGCCATACCGTGCACTGCCACGTTGCCGCACACGAACTCGAACAATCCGCAGGCGATTCGGCCGCCGCGGCCGCCCGCATGGCGGCGAACGTGGCTGCAGCGGCGACCGCCGCCACGTGACGCCGCCAGATGTGGGTGGTTTTGGCCACGGTGCCGTACAATGAGGATCCATGGGTTGCGATGTGAGGCTTTGCAGGAGATGTCGTCCATGAATACGAGCCGTCCGCGACGAGGCGGAGAGAGTCGCGCGGTGCCCGGGGGCCGTCTCTGCTGGCTCGCGATCGCGTGTGTTGCAGGGCAGGCGCTCCTGTCGCCACCGGTGGCGGCGCAGGCTCCCTCGGCTTCGCGGCAGGAACTCATGCGGAAGTGGGACATCGACCGCGACGGCAAGGTCGATGCGAGCGAAGCCGAGATCGCCCGCGGCCGCATGCGGCGTTCACGCAACGAAGCCATGATGAATTCTGGCACCGATCCGGTCACCGGCCGGCCGCGGGTGGCAACCGATCCTCTGACCGGACGATCGGTGCCGCCGGATGCAGCCGCCGCCGACGATGGGCTGATTCTCGTGCCGGGCAATGGCGAGAGGCCACGAGCCGAAGGCGACGCGGCAGCTCGCGACGACATGCCGCCGCGGCCCGCACGGCGGGATAGCGAGCCGCTTCCCGGGACCCGCGCTCCAGCCATGTCATCCACGATCCCTTCGGTCACACCGAAGCTGCCCAACGGATTGTCCAATGGAGCGCCGGCGCCCGACGCCAGATCGCGGTTGCCGGGAATGCCGTCGGCGGCGGGACGCCAAGGTCTGCCGAGACCACGCGATGCGGGCGGCGCCGATCTCAGCAGCCGTGCGCGGGTGCTGCCGGGGCAGAGTGCCACGCAGAATCCAGCGCAGAATCCTGCAGCCCGCAGTCCGCAGTCTTTGGGAGCTGGCCAGGAGCGGCAGCAGTTGGGGGCACGTCCGGGGATCATCGCAGGCGGTGTGCGGGCCGGCGCGCCAGGTGCGAGGCCGGGCTATGGTGCCGGTGGGGTGCCACCCGATCTCAACGCCGGTCGACCCACCAGCCAGCCTCCCTTGATGTCGCGACCCGGGATCGGACCGTATCGTGGGCCCACGCCACCCGGCGCACCGGCGGTTGGTGCGCCGAACGTGCCGCGGCCGGGGATGGGCCAGCCCACTGGAGTTCCTTCTGTGACGCGGACGCCGAACACGGTGCCTCGCGCTCCGCGGATGACCTCCGACGAGTTCTATGGACGGTAGTTACCCGCCACGCATTGGTTCGCCGGCTGCGGCATGCTCGTCGCCGGCGGATTCTGCTACGGGATGCTCTTGGATGAATCGTGCATCGCTCGTGAGTCGCAGAATTCACCGGCTCCTGCGCGTGCCTCCGACCGGCTCCTCAGCATCATGGGCGTACGCTGGTCGCGCTACCCCCTGCGCCAGGCCCGGAGGGCCGGGTAAGAACCAGCGGGCGGAGGCCCGCCAAGAAA
>JBIIYN010000015.1:0-23407 GCA_044346795.1 Pirellulales bacterium | reverse complement strand
GAGGGCCGGAGGCCCGGGTAAGCACCAGCGACCTGCGGTCGCCAAGCGACCGTCGGCAAGATGCCGAGCGGTCGCGTGAAGACGGCCGCTCGCTTTGCGTGCCCGCCCCGGCCTTCCCCATCGCGCTAGGGCCGGAGGCCCGGGTAAGCACCAGCGACCTGCGGTCGCCAAGCGACCGTCGGCAAGATGCCGAGCGGTCGCGTGAAGACGGCCGCTCGCTTTGCGTGCCCGCCCCGGCCTGATCGCGTCAGGCCCGGAGGGCCGGGTTAGCGCCAGCGGGCGGAGGCCCGCCAAGGAAAAATCACACGAAGCGATGTTTTCCGTGAATTAAGTCCCTCTTGTGTGGCCGAACCACTCGATGTGGAAGCGGTGGGCGAGGTGGATGCCGCGGGCGCGGCACTCCGGCTCGAGCCATGCGGTCGTCCGGGCAAGTTCCTCCGCTCCCCTGCCCTGCGGCATGAAGAGCACGCGGCTGCGGTCGATGCCCTCGGGCCGCGCCGCCTCGAGGTCGCCGATCCAGGCGACCGCCTCGGCGAGGTCCGCGGGCGTGTCGATCACGAACTTGAGCTGGTACGGGCCGCGATCCATCAGGGCGAGGATCACGTCGTCGCGACGGCGGGCCTGCTCGTGGCGGTCGGCCCAGCCGCCGGCCGTGCCCACGGGCGGCGCCGATGACTCCAGCTTCGGGCTGATCGACATGAGGTCGGCGGGAGCGTCGAGCAGCACCGTGCCCGCCGTCTCGATCGTGACGTGCTGCCCCGCGTCCCGGAGGGTGCGGCAGAGTGCGGCCACCTCCGGAAAGAGCAGCGGCTCGCCGCCCGTGATCACGGCATGCCCAAGGCCCGGCGCCGTCACGGCCGCCACGACCTCGGCCACCGACCGCTGGTCGCCCACCGGCTCCCAGGAGGTGAACGGCGTGTCGCACCAGTGGCAGCGGAGGTTGCAGCCGCTGGTCCGCACGAACACGCTGGGCGTGCCGGCGAGCAGGCCTTCGCCCTGCAGGGACGCGTAGGTTTCGGCGATGCGCATGAAATCAATGGAGTGCGAAAGAAAGCGGGTCAGTCCGCCGCCCGCGGGTCGGTCGCGCCGACGGCAGCGAAGCCGGCCGCCCGCAGGAGGCAGGAATCGCAGCGGCCGCAGGGCCGGCCGTTGGCGTCGGGGTCGTAGCAGCTCGTCGTGAGCCCGTAGTCGAGGCCGAGCGACAGCCCCAGGCGGATGATGTCGGCCTTCGAGAGCGTGGCCAGCGGGGCCACCAGCTCGATGGCACGGCCCTCGACGCCCGCCTTCGTGCCCAGTCGGGCCACCTGTTCGAACGCATCGAGATACTCCGGGCGGCAATCGGGATAGCCGCTGTAGTCGATCGCGTTGACGCCCAGCACGATGCCGCCGGCGCCGCGGCTCTCGGCCATCGCCAGGGCCAGGCTCAGAAACACCGTGTTCCGCGCCGGCACGTAGGTGATCGGGATGCCGTGGCCGATGGCCTCGGACGAGCGGTCTTTCGGCACCGGCGTGGCCGGATCGACCAGGGCGCTGCCGCCGAAGGCGGCCAGGTCGATCGGCAGCACGACGTGGTCGACGATGCCGAGCACGCGGGCGACCGCCCGGGCGGCGTCGAGTTCGCAGCGGTGTCGCTGGCCGTAGTCGATCGACAGGGCCGAGAGCCGGTAGCCCTGCCGCGAGGCCCAGGCGGCGGCGGTGGCGGAGTCGAGCCCGCCGGAGAGCAGGACGACGGCGGCTTTGGCGGCATCTGCGGCCGCCGCTTTCGGAGAGGCGGGTTTCATGGCACACTGGTCTCCATCATGAGCATTCCACCCACGCCCGTCGGGCCGTCACGCGACCAGTTCGAGGTGTTTCCGAATCAGCATCCCGGCCGCGACTATCTCGTCGAGATCATCTGTCCGGAGTTCACGTCGGTCTGCCCGAAGACGGGCCAGCCCGATTTCGGCACGCTCACCTTCCGCTACGTGCCGGACGCCCTGATCGTCGAGCTGAAGAGCCTCAAATTGTACCTGCAGGCGTTTCGCAACGAAGGGATCTTCTACGAGAACGTCACCAATCGCATCCTCGACGATTTGGTGGCGGTGCTCCAGCCGCGGCGGATGACCCTGGTGGCCCACTTCACGCCGCGGGGGGGCATTTCCTCGCGGATCGTCGTCTCGCACCCCTCGGGCGACCACCTGTCCCCGGCGGGATGACCTCACGGCAAGGCTCCCGGCCTTGCTGGCCGACCGGAGAAGCCGGCCTCCGCCCCTTTCTTTTCGCGGGGGGTCGGGGGACAATCCCCGGGTTCACGCGTTCATCCTCCGAGGCACCTCCCCCATGGCCCGATCCGCCCAGCCCGCCCGCGTCCTGCTCTCCGCCCTCGCCGACGAGTCGGCCTTCCACCTCACGGCCGTCGAGCAGTTCACGGCGCTGGCCGCCATCGGCCTCGAGTACTACAGCCTGCGGTTCATCGACGTGGGGAAGGGCGTGAAGAACGTCATGAAGCTGTCGCTGGCCGAGATCCAGAAGATCAGGCACCTCGAGGATGAATACGGACTCAACGTCGCCTCGATCGCCTCGCCCATCGGGAAGGTGAAACTCGTCGACAAGGCCGACGGCACGAAAAACGCCTACGTCCCCTTCAAGCAGTATCTCGCCAAGGACGTCGCCCGAGCCTGCGAACTCGCCCATGCCTTCGAGACGAAGCTCATCCGCGGGTTTTCGTTCTATCCGCCCAAGGGCGTCAGGCCGGAGGACCACCTCGAAGAGGCGGCCGATCGGCTCGGCCAGATCGCGGAGGCCTGCCACCGGTCCGACCTCACCTTCGGTCTCGAGGTGGAGGCCAATCTCGTCGGCCAGACCGGCGACCTGCTCGCGGAAATCCACAGGCGGGTCAACCACCCGGCGCTCGTGCTCGTCTTCGACGCGGCCAACCTGATCGTGCAGGGGTTCTCGACCGCCGAGGTCTACCGCCAGTGGCAGGTGATGAAGCCTGGGCTCGGCTGGGTGCACATCAAGGACTACCGCAAGGTGTCGGGCAAGGCTCGCGGCAAGCACGTGGACGAGCACATGCTCGACAACTTCGTGCCGGCCGACGAGGGTGCGGGCGGCCATGCCGCCATCCTCGCCGACCTGAAGACCATGCTCCCGACGCTCTCCAAGAAGCTCGAGCGGCGGGGAATCCCGGGCGTGTTTCTCGACCTCGAGCCCCATGTCCGCGGCGGCGGGCAGTTCGGCGGCACGAGCGGCCCCGACGGCATGGGGATCGCGCTGCGATCACTCTGCCGGGTGCTCGACACCGCCAAGATCGCCTACCACATCCGCGATTTCGACGACCTGCTCGCCGCCCGCGGCCACTCAAGCCGAGCATAAACAAGAAACGGTCGTACCGATGCCCTGCTAAACCAGAAGACCGAGGTGAACGGGTCGGCGAAAGCTCGAGGAGCTTTGGGCTATCCTGCCCACGCGACGCCATTCCGCCGTCGGAGCGGCGGATGAAGCAATTCGTTGCCGCCCCGAAGCCGGCGATCATTCTGAGTAGCAGTCGACTGAACTTTCATGAGCAACGCCACCGAGCCGGGCAGCTATTTCGTCGCCAACTATCCGCCCTTTTCCCGGTGGACCACGGAGGCGGTGCCGGAGGTGCTCGCCGCCTTCGCGACGCCGGTTCCCCCGACGTCCGGAGGGGCGTCACCACCCCTGGGCCTCTACCTCCACATCCCGTTCTGCCGGAAGCGGTGCAAGTTCTGCTACTTCAGGGTCTACACCGACGTGGCGGCGGCCGACGTGGAGCGTTATTCCCTGGCGTTGGCCCGCGAGGCGGCGCTGGCCGCCGCGCGGCCCGCCGTCCACGGCCGGCCGCTCCGCTACGTCTACTTCGGGGGCGGCACGCCCTCGTTTCTCAGCGTGAAGCAGCTGGAGCGGCTGGTCGCCGGCCTGCACGAGAGCTTCGGCTGGGAGCACGCCGAGGAGGTGACGTTCGAATGCGAACCGGGCACGCTTTCCGAGCCGAAGGTGCGGACGCTCAAGTCGCTCGGCATGACGCGGATTTCACTGGGCGTCGAGAACTTCGCCGACGAGGTGCTCGAGGCGAACGGTCGGGCGCACCTGTCGGCCGAGATTCTCAGAGCCTGGGACTGGATCCAGGCCGCGGGCTTCCCGAACACCAACATCGACCTGATTGCCGGGATGCTGGGCGACACCTTCGATTCCTGGCAGCGGACCGTCGAGCAGACGCTGGCGCTCGAGCCCGACAGCATCACGATCTACCAGATGGAGCTGCCCCTCAACACCGTCTTCGTGCGGGATGCTCGGGACGGAGGCGGACAGGTGCCCGTGGCGGACTGGCCGACGAAGCGGGCCTGGGTCGATTGGGCCTTCGACCGCTGTCTCGAGCGTGGCTACGCCATCTCCAGCGGCTACACGCTCGTCCGCGATCCGCAGCGCGTCCACTTCCATTACCGCGACATGCTGTGGGAGGGGAGCGACCTCGTCGCGCTGGGAGTGGCCAGTTTCGGCCACCTCTCCGGCGTGCACTACCAAAATGCAACGCACTGGGACGACTACCTCGCGGCGGTCGAGGCGGGGCGACTGCCCCTCCACCGCGGGCTCGTGCCGACCGCACGAGAGCTGCTCGTCCGCGAATTGGTGCTCGGGCTGAAGCGGGGCAGCCTCGACACGAAGAGGCTCGAGCGGAAGTTTGGCGTCGATCCGCTCGCGGCATGGTCGGCCGAATGGCGGTCGCTCGAGTCGGAGGGATACCTCGAACTGACCTCCGCCGGGCCCGTGCTCTCCCGCCGGGGACTCCTCGAGGTCGACGCCCTTTTGCCGCGGTTTTTCGACCGCTGAACGCGTCCCGGGACCGTCTCGGGTTACTCGCCGGGCTCCGGTACGGTTTCTTTGCCGACGGGCGGCGCCGATCCGTCCCGACGGGTCCCCGACCCCACCCCTCCGAGAGGTGTTGCTTGTTCGAATCATCAGCGGCCCTGAATCGGGCGGCCCCGTCGCTTGGCTCTCCTCGCAGGGTGGAACCCGCCAAGTCCGCCTCGTCGCCGGCCACTCTCCGGTGCCCGGATTCACGGCAACTGCGGGAACGACTGCGGGCCATTGCGTCGGATCTGGTGTCGGTCTGGCGGGCCGAGGGTGTGCCGGCGACGGTCCGCACGGCGGCCGGCCTGCGGGCCTGTGCCGAGACCGTCGTGAGACGGGCCTCGGCGGGGCCGGAGCACGTCGGCTGGACGATGGTCACGATCGTGTCGGAATTCTGGCGCGATCGTCTCGCCGCGGCCCCGTCCGGCCGCCGCCTGCTCCTGCTGCCGCATTGTCCGGCGGCCTGCGGCGGGCCGGAGCCGGTAAAGGAATCAACGGCCGTGCCGAGGGTCTGTGGCCCGAGCTGCGGCATCGCCACGATCTGGTCGGCTGCACGCGACAGCGGATGGGTCGTCGAGCCGGTCGACCACGCGCTGGCAGGCATCGGGAGCCTGCTGACGGGCCAGTATGACGGCGTGCTCGGGATCGCCCGTCTGGGCGATCTCGAAAAGGCGTTTGCGATGCTGCCGGCCTTCTCCCTGCCCGTGGCCGCGGTCCCGTACGAGCCGCTTGCTGCAGGGCCGGGGGCGGGGTGCGCCGGTTCGCTCGCCGCCAGTGCGATCGACGTGGAATGGGTGCTGGGGCTGCTCGGTGTGGCCGGAGGTGGGGCCGCTCCCGTCGGCGACTACCTGCCGCTGCTGCGGGAGGCGGCCGAGATGTTCACGGCGAAAAGCCTTGCCGACGTGGCCGATCGGCTGTCGCTCGGGCCCGTTTTCGGTCCGCTTCCGGGCGGGTCGGCCGACGCGGAGGTCGCTCTCCCGGCTCTCGACGCGACGGCCGGGATGGCGACAGACTTTCTCACCCGTGGCGGCAAGTTTCTCCGGCCGTTCATCTGTCTCGCCGCCCACGACGCGATCCGCGACGACAGACCCCCGGCTGATCATGGACATGGACGCCGTGAGCAGGAGGCGGGGCGAGACGCCGTCAAGGCGGCCTCCGTGGCCATCGAAGTCTTCCACAAGGCATCGCTGGTCCACGACGACATCGAGGATCAGGACACCATGCGGTACGGTCGGCCGACGCTTCATGTCGAGCACGGCATCCCGGCGGCCATCAACGCCGGCGATTACCTGCTCGGCCTGGGGTATCGCATCGTGTCGGGGCTGCCCGGCATGGATGCGGCCACGCTCCGCGACCTAGTGCTGATTCTTTCCGACGCCCACATCAGGCTGGCGCAGGGTCAGGGAGCGGAGCTGCAGTGGCGGGAGGGCGGCGACAAGCGGCTCAGTCCCCGCGAAGCGCTCACGATCTACGGCCTGAAGACCTCGCCGGCGTTCGAAGCCGCGGTGTCCATGGGAATTCGGCTGGCGGGGGTCCAGCCCGCCGAGGCCGGCCAGATCGGCGGCTACGCCCTCCACGTGGGCACTGGGTTTCAGGTGCTCAACGATCTCAAGGACTGGAGCGGCGACCTCGAGAACAACCGTCGGGCGGCCGGCGATCTGCTCGGGGGCCGTCCCACGGTGATGTGGGCGGTGGCGATGGAGCGGCTGGAGGACGCGGATCGCTTTCGGCTCAGGCAGTTGGCCCTGGCGGCGAGTCGCGGCGAGGGTGGCGGTGCCGGCATCGCCACCGCGGTGGCCGAGGTTCGGGAACTCTATGCGAAGGCCGGGGTTTTCGAGCAGGCGGCGAAGATCGTGGCCGAAGAGCGGCGGCTGGCGGCCGCCGCCGCGGCGACCTGCCGCTGGCGGCGGCTGCGGGACGTGCTGGAATTCCTGCTGGATCTCGCCGTGCCGGAGCAGGCGGCCTCGCAGTATTTGGCCTGACGATTGCGGACGCCTGCGGTTTTCCCGACAATCCACCGGCGTTGTGGAATGGGATCCTCGTTGCACAGGCGTTTTTCGAGCAGCAACGGCTTCGGGGCGGCAAAGGTCTCGTCGCGTGGGCCGCGGCGGCCCAAAGCTCCTCGAGCATTTGCCGACCCCTTCGCCTCGCCTCCCGGTTTTTCCGGCCATGCTTGCCTGTTTCGGACTCGTTGCGCGCGGCAAGGCACCATGAAATCTGATTCTGTTCAACTCGACGCGGTCGGCAGGGCCGAGGGGCTCGTAGGGCTTTTTTGCAGCCCCGAAGAGTTCGGCCGGATGCGCGGGGTCGCTCCAAGCGACGTGCCCGAGCGGGACCGTTCGCTGCTTGATCATGAGAGCCACATGACCGTGGCGATGGAGCGGTTTCACGGGGGGCCCGTGCGGCTGCGAGTCGTCGCGAGCCGCGGCGCCAGAGCGGGGAATCAGCTGTCGACGGCCTTTTATGCGCGGGAAATCCTGCTCGAGAATCAGGCCGGCACGATCGTGCAGTACGGGATCGTGCAGCTGGACCTGACGACCCTCGAAGCCGCGACCGTTCGGGAGATCCTCGAAGAGCGGCGGCCCTTGGGCCGCATTCTGATCGAGGCCGGCGTACTCCGCGACGTGCGGCACGTGAGCCTGTTGGAGGTGACCCCCGGCCCGCACCTCTCGAGGCTGCTCTGGCCGGCCGGCCGTGTTCACGGCAGTGGCCCGCTCCATGGCCGCGTTGCCGCCATTCAGTTGAATGGTCGGCCGGCGGTGGAACTGCTGGAAATCGTGGTGCCCGGCTGACGGGTCCGCCAGGTGGCCGCAAGAAATTTGCCGTGACTTGGGGGGCAATGCCGAAGTTCTTGCGCACAAGGCGTTTGCGGCGAATGGAGCGACCTTGACTCAATGCGCAAGATGCCGCTAGAGTTGCGGGTGTGGCAAGGATGGTAAGCCGGGAGGCTGTCAGGGAAACGGATTCCCTTCGCAGCCTTTCGTGGCTCACGCCTTCCACCACGGTGATCAGGTTCGTGGCCGGTTCGAGAGGGATCAATTTCGCCGGGTAAACAGCCGGGCGAGTGAGAGAATCCCGGCCTGGCTTCGAAATGTCAGCGTGAAGCGCGACGGATTGCGGGCATTACGGCAACAAGGAAGCCTAGGGGCTCAGGGCTGGCTCTCGGAAAGAGTGAAGCTTCTCAGCTCCGTATTGACTAGCTGCACCACGGCTAGGGAGAGGGTGGTAAAGCAGATGCAGAAGACTGTGTACACGACCGGCGAGGCCGCCAAGATTTGC
This sequence comes from Pirellulales bacterium, assembly GCA_044346795.1. GTDB lineage: Bacteria > Planctomycetota > Planctomycetia > Pirellulales > UBA1268 > CAMCQY01. The sequence goes on along the minus strand of JBIIYN010000015.1, from coordinate 15,277 downwards.
AAGGTGAGTCAGCAGACGATCATTCGCTGCTTCGACTCCGGGCAGTTGAAGGGATTTCGCGTTCCGGGCAGCCGGTTCCGGAGGATTCCTCGCGATCAGCTGTTTCTGTTCATGCGCGACAACGGCATCCCGACCGATGCCCTTGAAAGTGGCCGGCGGAAGATTCTCGTCGTCGACGACGATCAGGATCTCGTCGAATTGATCACCGACGTGCTCGAGCGGGACGGCCGCTTCGAGACGCGGAGCGTCAACAACGGCTTCGATGCCGGCATGATGGTCAAGGATTATCGCCCGGACCTGATCGTGCTCGACGTCATGCTGCCGGACATCAACGGCAAGGAAGTCTGCCAGCGGGTTCGCAGCGACTCCACCATGGACGAGGTGCGGATCATCTGCATCTCCGGCATGTGCGAGCCCGACAAGATCGAGGACTTGAAGGCCTCCGGGGCCAACGAGTTCCTGCAGAAGCCGTTCGAGGCCGAGGTGCTCGTCGATCGAATCTGCAGCTTGCTTGACATTGAGTCGGTGGCTGCCGGTTCCTGAACCCCGGAGTCACGGGTTCCGGATCCTCAAGCTCCAGTCCTCTTTCATGGCGGCAGCGCCGGCTCGGTTCCGGCGCTGCCGTCCTGTTTCCAGCAGGTGCGCTTGCAGGTCTGTTTTCGGAGGGAGCCTTCCGTGACGAACCACCCCGAGCCCGCTGTCGAGCCCGTCGCGGCGGCCGCGTGGCTCGTGCGCGAAGCGGGGGCAGTGCCGCCGGCCGTGGCCGCACTGAGCCGCGAACATTGCCTGACCGTGGCCGGAGCGGTGCTGGTTTCGACCGCGGGCAAGGGACAGCCGTACGGCCTTTCCCCCTCGCCGGCCGAGAGGTTGTCGTTGGTGTCCGGCCGCGTGCCTGCGCTGGCTGACTGGCTGGCCGCGGTGGCGCAGGAAGACGCCGGGCTGCTGGACCAGTTGGCCGCGTCGCTCGTCTTGCCCGGAGACGAACGGTGGCCGACGCTCACGCCGGGCGGGTCGCCTGTGGTCGAGGCAGCCTTGCTCCGCGATGCCGTGCAGGCCGCCCTGAGGCACGCCCAGCTGCAGGAGCGGTTCCAGCAGGCGGTTGCAGAGGCTCGGCTCGAGGCGATGCGCGAGCTGGCCTATGGGGCCGGGCACGAGATCAACAATCCGCTGGCGAACATCGCCACTCGCGCCCAAGCGCTTCTGCTCGAGGAAGCCGACCCCGAACGTCGGCGCCGACTTTCCACGATCGTCGATCAGTCGTTCCGGGCCCGCGACATGATCGGTGGGCTGATGCTCTTTGCGCGGCCGCCGAAGCCACGGCCCGAATCGACCGAGGTGGGCGCCATTGTCACCGCGGTGATCGACTCGACCCGCCCGCAGGCGGCCATGCGAACGGTGCGGCTCGAATACAGCCCGCTGCCGGCGCCCGTGAACGTGCTGGTCGATCGGGTGCAGATCGAGGAGGCGCTGAGAGTCGTCGTGGTCAATGCGATCGAAGCGGTCGTGCTCGGCGGTCGGGTCGTGCTCGAGGCGGTTCGACGCGCCCCGGTCGACGGCGGCTGGTGCGAGATCAGCGTCGTCGATGACGGCCGCGGCATGTCGATCGACGCCGCACGGCGGGCATTCGACCCATTTTTCAGCGGCCGCGAGGCTGGACGGGGCGCGGGGCTCGGCCTCTCGAAGGCATGGAGGCTCGTCGAACTCAATGGCGGCAGGGTGCTGCTCGACTCCCGGCCGGGCCGGGGCACGCGGGTGTCGCTGCTGCTGCCGGACGGTTCCGCGACGGCCGTCCACGCCGTGGCAGCGGACACATGACAGCCGGCAAACACAGCCCATCTTTCCCCGTCGATTGGCCGCCCCCGCCGCAGGGATCGTGCGTGACGCCACGCCGTCTGAACGCTGATCCACCGGCTTGCGCCGGGGGCTTTTATGGGGATCGCGCGCGTCGCGGAGGGGCGTCACGATTTGCCTCGCTGTTTCCGGCTTGTCGATGTTCTCGTGGTTCTCTATTCTCCCACCACGAGCTTGCCGGGTGTGCGGCGATGGATCGCCGCTTCAAGCGTGCAGCAGGGTACTGGTTTCATGAGCCTTACCGGACCAAGGACGGAAGCAGGCGGTGTGGCGGTCGGAGGAGATGCTCTGGCGACAGGGGACGATTCCGCCCGTTTGGGTTCGGCGGCCCCATTTGCCGGCTCCGGGGTTCGTGGCGGCGTCGGCGTGGCCCCCTCGCAGCGGCCCGTTGTCGAGCGTGCCGTGGTGGAAAGGCCCGTCTCGGACAGGCTCGGCCTCGATGCGGCTGAAACGCTCGCCAGGCAAGGACAGTTCGACGGGGTGATCGATCAGGCGATCGATGCCACTTCGGGTTGGCTGGTGGCGAGGCAGGCTCGGGACGGCCACTGGCGGGGGCCGCTCGAGGGTGACACGATCCTCGAAAGTGAATACATCCTGATCCTCGCGTGGGCCGAAAAGCTCGGCCAGCCCGAGGTGACCGGCGCTGCCCGACGCATCGTCGAGGAGCAATTGCCGGACGGCGGTTGGGCGATCTATCCGGGCGGGCCGGTGGACGTGAGCGCCAGCGTCAAGGCATACTTCGCGCTGAAACTGACGGGATTCGATCCCGACTCCGAACCGCTCCGCCGTGCCCGTCACGCCATCGAGCAGGCAGGCGGGCCATGGGCCGTCAATAGTTTCACCAAGTTCTATCTGGCGCTGCTCGGGCAGATGTCCTACGCGGCATGTCCCGCGGTGCCTCCCGAAATGGTGCTCCTGCCCGACTGGTTTCCGGTGAACCTGCACCGCGTTTCCGCCTGGTCGCGGACGATGATCGTACCCTTGTCGCTCATCTGGGCGTTCAAGCCGGTGCACGAGATCCCGGCCGCTCAGGGCGTCGCGGAATTGTTCGCATCGCCGGCGGGGCGACGTGGCCCCGCGCGTGTCGGCGGCAGCGACGGCTGGGCGCGTTTTTTTCGCGGCGTCGACAGGGTGGTCAAGGCATGCGACAGCCTGGGCATTCGCCCGCTCCGTCGTCGTGCCGTCGCGGCGTGCCGCCGCTGGATGCTCGAACGGTTTGACGGCAGCGACGGGCTGGGGGCGATCTTTCCACCGATCGTCTGGAGCATCGTGGCCTTGCGGGCCATGGGCTGCGAGGAGGAGTCGGCCGAGGTGCAGGAGTGCTGGCGGCAACTGGACCGGCTCGTGGAGTTGGAATCGGGCGGCACGACCGAGCAGGGGATCACGAGGCTCGAGCCCTGCCGGTCTCCGGTCTGGGATACCGCCATCTCGCTTCGGGCGCTGTCCGACGGCGTGGCGGCCGGACACAGGTGGCGATCCGCCGGCATGCGTGGCGTCGCGGGCGTTGTCCCAGGCACGCCGGATCCGTTGTCGGCCGCGGTAGACTGGCTGCTCGATCGCGAGATTCGCACGGCCGGGGATTGGACGCGGGCGGCCGGACGGGTCGCCCCGTCGGGCTGGTGCTTTCAGTATGCCAACCGCTTCTATCCCGACGTCGACGACACCGCGATGGTCCTGATCGCGCTGGCAACCTGGCGGGAGGTTGCCGTCACGGGCCGTGATTCCGATCCGGATTCCGTCCGCCGGTTCGCCCGCGTGCAGGCGGCGGTCGGACGGGCCGTCCCGTGGCTCGAGTCGATGCAGGGGTCTGATGGCGGCTGGGGTGCCTTCGATCGCGACAACAACCTCGAACTGCTCTGCAAGGTGCCCTTCGCCGATCACAACGCGATGATCGATCCCAGCACGCCCGATCTGGCGGGCCGCGTGCTCGAGGCGTTCGGGAAACTCGGGCTCCGCACAGGTCGCCCCAGCATCGACCGTGGCGTCGCCTTCCTGCGCCGCAGTCAGGAGGCCGACGGCAGCTGGTTCGGCCGGTGGGGTGTGAACTACATCTACGGCACGTGGCAGGCCATCGAGGGCCTGCGGTCGGTCGGCGTGGCGTCGTGCGACGCGTCCGTGCGCGCCGGCGCCGACTGGCTCGCCGGCCATCAGCAGCCGTGTGGCGGCTGGGGCGAGACTCCGGAGAGCTACACCGATCCGTCCCTGGCAGGATGCGGCCCACCGACCGCCTCGCAGACCGCCTGGGCCGTCGCCGGTCTCGTGGCGGCGGGGCGGCACGACTCGCGCGAGGCTCGTCGCGGCGTGCAGTGGTTGGCCACGCGGCAGTCGGCGGACGGTTCATGGGATGAGCCCGAGTTCACCGGCACGGGTTTCCCGAAGGTGTTCTACCTCCGCTATCACTATTACCCGATCTACTTCCCACTCATGGCGTTGGCCCGATTTTCGCAGCTGTCGTCCTGCGGGAAGGCCGCCAGGGAGCGTGTCGCATGAGCGTGCCGATCGGGCAGATGATGGCCGTGCTCAGGCACGTGGCCACACAGCGGCTGCGGGGCAACACGCGCTATCCGCTCGTGCTCATGCTCGAGCCGCTTTTCCGCTGCAATCTCGCCTGCGGGGGATGCGGCAAGATCCAGCATCCCGCCGAGGTCCTGCGGTCGCATCTCTCGCCCGAGCGGTGCTTCCAGGCGGTTGACGAGTGCGGCGCGCCGATCGTGTCGATTCCCGGCGGCGAGCCGCTGCTCCATCCGCAGATCGAGCAGATCGTGGCGGGGATCGTGGCTCGCAGGAAGTATCTCTACCTCTGCACCAACGCGCTCAAGCTCGAGGAGATGCTGCCGCGGTTCTCGCCCTCGCGTTACCTGGCGTTTTCCGTGCATCTCGACGGCCCGCGGGAGGAGCACGATCACGCCGTCTGTCGCGAGGGCGTGTACGACATGGCCGTGTCCGCGATCCGGGCCGCGCGAAAGGCCGGATTTCGCGTGACCACCAACTCCACGCTCTTCGCCTCCGCCGATCCGGCGCGGTATCGGTCTTTCTTCGACCAGGTGATGGCGCTCGGTGTCGAGGGCATGATGATCTCCCCCGGCTATTCCTACGCCAAGGCGCCCGACCAGGCACACTTTCTGCCGCGGGAGCGGAGTCAGTCGCTCTTCCGTCGGATTCTCGCCGATGCCCCGCGGCGGTGGAAATTCAACCAGTCGCCGGTGTTCATCGAGTTTTTGAAGGGGGCGTGGGATCTCGAGTGCCGGCCGTGGGGCACGCCCACCTACAACCTCTTCGGCTGGCAGCGGCCCTGCTACCTCCTCGACGAGGGCTATGCGAAGACCTATCGGGAGATGATGGACCAGACCGACTGGTCCGCCTACGGGCGGGCCAGCGGCAATCCCAAGTGCCAGGACTGCATGGTGCACTGCGGCTACGAACCCGCCGCGGTGGAGGCCACCTTCGGTTCGCTCCGGGGACTGATGCGAACCGCCCGTCTGATGCTTGTGGGCCCTCCCCGGGCACGTCCCGGTGACGAGACGCTCGCCCCCCTGCCCTCTCCCGTGCCGCGGCTAGAGCCCAACGGCCTGCCCTCGCTGCCGATCCTCGACCGCGTGGCGTGACGCCATCTGGCAACGGCCGGGCGGGCCGGACACGCTCCGCTCGCTTCGGCGGCTCCTCGGTAACCTTTTTCGACCAGGTTGCCTTGTGGGCTCGGAGGCGCCTGAGGCTCGCTTCGCGTGCCCGGCCCGCCCTCGTCCTCAGATCGCATCTGAATAGACGTATCGATGTCTTGGTAAACCGGTAGACGGAGGCGAAGGGGTCGGCGAAAGCTCGAGGAGCTTTGGGCTATCCTGCCCACGCGACGCCATTCCGCCGTGGGAGCGGCGGACGAAGAAATGCGTTGCCGCCCCGAAGCCGGTGCTGTACCAAAGTCGAATGCACACGTGCGGCCGTCGTCCTACAAGCCGCGTTCGCGGGCGATGCGGGCGGCGTCGAGGGCCGCACCGCGGGCGCCCGCCGTGTCGCCGTCCGGGATGACGTGGATCGGAATCCCCGCCTGTTCCTCGCGCTGGGTCGGCATGCCGGCGCGGATCTCCGCCACGAACCACCGGCGGAACTCCTCCGACGTCTCCACCGCGCCGCCACCCACCATCAGGGCGTCGGGATCGAAGACGTTGATCATCTCGTCGAAGAACAGGCCCAGGGCCCTGGCCTGCACTTGGAAGATCTGCCGGCAGAGGTCGTCCCCCCGCTCGGCGAGCCCGCGCACGAGTTTGGCCGCCTCGGCGACGTCGCCTCCGCAGGCCAGTTCGTGCCCGGGATGACGCGACAGGAAATGCGGCAGGAGCGTGCGCCGGATAGCCGTGAGCGAACAGAGCGACTCCAGATCGCCGGTACGGCCGCAGTTGCAGGTCGGCAGGAGGCCCTCGATGCCGGGGATCTGGCCGTGGGGGATCAGCACGTGCCCGAGTTCCCCGCCGAAACCATTGCGGCCGGTGACCACCTTCCCGGCCGTGATCACGCCGCCCCCCAGGCCGGTGCCGATGATCGCCGACACGCTCGTCGCCTGGTTCTGCGAGCCGAAAATGGCGACGTGGCCCCAGAGCGCGGCGGCGTTGCCGTCGTTCAAGTATGTCACCGGCCGCCCGAGCCGTCGCTCGAGGCCGGCGCGGATGTCGTAGCCCGCCCACTCCGGATGCACGAAGTTGGTCGAGCCGCGCCGGCTGAGCACGCCGGAACCGCTCGCGGGGCCCGGCGTGTCGAGGCCGATGGCCACGACGTCGTCCGCCCGGATGCCAGCCCGGTCGGCGGCCAGCGCCAGGCCGTCGGCGATCTGCCCGAGGCAGACGTCGGGCCCCTCCACGCTTCGGGCCGGATGCTCGCAGAGCCCGTGGATCAGGAACTGTCCCTGCTGATCGAGGAACGTGTAGTTGATCGCCGTGCCGCCCAGATCGATGCCGGCCACCACCTTCAGCCTGTTTGCCGCGGTCGTCATGCGTTCCTCGTGAGGGAGGTGGAGGTCTCGATCAGGCGGTGGACTTTTCGGCCAGTTCCCGCTTCACGCGGAACAGGATCGCCCGCAGGCCTCGCGATCGCAGGATGCCCAGCACGTCGGCCAAGCCCATGCGTTCGAGCACGTCCTCGGGAAGCCCGGCCGCCTCGGTCGCCGGCCGGCCGTTGACGGCGCTGGCCAGAATGGCCACGAATCCCTTGACCGTCGGCGCCTCCGGCGCCACCTCGGCGATCAGCTTCGCGGCGCCGTCTTCGACCTCCGCCCAGAGAAACACGGGCGTCTGGCACTCGTGCACCCGACGATCCTCGGTCTCCTTGCGGGCCTGGTATTCCGCGGGCAAGGCGGGCAGGCCGGCGGCGAAATCGAGAAGCAGTTCGAGCTTTTCACGGCCGTCCAGGTCGGCGAACTCGCCGATGATCGCGTCGAGCCTTTCATTGACGCCGTTCATGCGTTCTCGATGGCTGCCTCAGGAAGCGTGCGCCGCGGGCGGCGTCGCGGCGACGCCGCCAGGGGCGGCCCCCTTCACGATCGGCACCCCCACGCAGTTGCCCCATTCGAGCCACGAGCCGTCGTAGTTCTTCACGTTGCCGAAGCCGAGAAGGTACTTGAGCACGAACCAGGTCAGGCTCGACCGCTCGCCGATCCGGCAATAGGCGATGGTGGGCGAGCGACGCTTCATCTTCAGCTCGCGCACGTAGAGCTTCTCGAGATCCTTCGCCGTCTTGAAGGTGCCGTCCTCGTTGCAGTTCATCGGCCACGGCACGTTGTGGGCCCCGGGAATGTGCCCGCCGCGGACGGCGCCCTCGTTGGGGTAGTCGGGCATGTGCATCCGCTCACCGCGGTATTCCTCCGGCGAACGGACGTCGAGCAGTTGCTTGCCGGCCCGCTGGTGCTTGAGCACCTCGTCCCGCAGCGCCCTGATCGCGCCATCCTGCTCCGCGGCGGTGTAGCGGGCGTGCGGGTAGGTCACGCGGTCGTTCGACCAGGCGCGGCCGTCGAGTTCCCAGCGTTTCCGTCCGCCGTTCATCACGCGGCAGTCCTTGTGGCCGTACAGCTTGAACACCCAGAACGCGTAGCAGGCCCACCAGTTGTTCTTGTCGCCGTAAAACACGACCGTCGTGTCGTTGGAGATGCCCCGCTCGGCACAGAGCTTTTCGAACGCGGACCGGTCGATGTAGTCCCGCACCACCTGGTGCTGAAGATCCACCTGCCAGTCGATCTCGACGGCCCCGGGAACGTGGCCCTGCGCGTAGAGCGCCCGGTCCTCGTCCGATTCGACGATCCGCACCGTGGGGTCGGTCAGATGCTCCGCGACCCAGGCGGTGGAAACGAGCACGTCGGGGTTTGCGTAGTCGGGCATGGGCCAGGGGCTCCTTCGCGGCAGGACGGGCGGACGAACCGGCTGAAAATCGGCACCGAATGGTAGTCCATCGGCATCCGGCCTGCAACGAGGCGACGCGGTTCCGCCGCCGCGGCCCGGACACTTTGCCCGCGGCCGTCCTCGGCGCGGCGGCCGACTTGTTCCACGGTCTGCTAAGCTGGCGGGAGGTGACGTGGCTCGTCGTCGCCTCGCTGCGGCCGGCGTTCCGCTGGCATGCCGTGCGCGCCATCCCGCCACGAGTCGTCACGGAGAGAATCCCCTTCCGATGGGCCCCGCCTTCATCTTCCAGATCACCGATCTCACCAAGAAATTCGGTCAGCGCGAACTGCTCAAGAACATCAACCTCGCCTTCTATCCCGGGGCGAAGATCGGCCTGCTGGGCCGCAACGGCGCCGGCAAGAGCACGCTGATGAAGATCATGGCCGGCATCGACAGGGAATACGACGGCGAAACGCGGCTCGCGGACGGCTACACCGTGGGCTACTTGCGGCAGGAGCCGCAGCTCGACCAGGCGAAGACCGTGTTCGAGAACGTGATGGAGGCGGTTGATCATTCCCGTGCCGTGCTGCGGCGGTACGAGGAGATCAATGCCCGGCTCGGCGAGCCGCTCGACGATGCCGAGATGGAGAAGTTGCTCACCGAGCAGGCCTCGGTGCAGGACGAAATCGATGCGAAGAATCTCTGGGACCTCGACCGCCAGGTGGAGATCGCCATGGACGCCATGAACCTGCCTCCCGGCGACTGGGCCGTCACGAACCTCTCCGGCGGCGAGCGGCGGCGGGTGGCGCTCTGCAAGCTGCTCCTCGAAAAGCCCGACCTCCTGCTGCTCGACGAGCCCACCAACCACCTCGACGCGGAGAGCGTCGACTGGCTCGAGCGGCATCTCGCCGACTACACGGGCACGGTCGTGGCCGTCACGCACGACCGCTATTTTCTCGACAACGTCGCCAAGTGGATTCTCGAGGTCGACCATGGCCGGGGCATCCCCTTCGAGGGCAACTACTCCTCCTGGCTCCAGCAGAAGAAGGCCCGCCTCGAACTCGAGGAGAAGCAGGCCTCGGCCCGGCAGAAGACGCTCGACAAGGAGTTGGAGTGGATCCGCATGTCGCCCAAGGCGCGGCAGGCGAAGAGCAAGGCCCGCGTGGCGTCCTACGAGAAACTGGCCGCCGAGCAGGCGGCCGTGCGGGACTCGGAGATCGAGATCTTCATCCCCGCCAGCCGGCCGCTCGGCGATCTCGTGATCGAGGCCGAGGGCATCTCCAAGGCCTTTGGCGACAAGCTGCTCTTCGAGAACCTGTCGTTCCGGCTGCCGGCGGGCGGGATCGTGGGCATCATCGGCCCCAACGGCGCGGGCAAGACGACTCTCTTCCGGATGCTCGTCGGCCAGGAGAAGCCCGACACGGGTACGATCAAGACGGGCCACACGGTGGACATCGGCTACGTCGACCAAAATCGCGACGCGCTCGACCCGGACAAGACGGTGTTCGAGGAGATCTCGGGCGGCCACGACACGATCGAACTGGGCAAGCGCACCGTGAACGCCCGCAGCTATGTGGCGAAGTTCAACTTCATGGGGCCCGACCAGCAGAAGAAGGTGGGGACGCTCTCCGGCGGCGAGCGCAACCGCGTGCACCTGGCCAAACTGCTCCGCGGGGGCGCGAATCTCCTGCTGCTTGACGAGCCGACCAACGACCTCGACGTCGACACGCTGCGATCGCTCGAGGAGGGCATCTCGAGCTTCGCGGGCTCGGTGGTGGTGATCACGCACGACCGCTGGTTCCTCGACCGCCTCGCCACGCACATCATCGCCTTCGAGGGGGACGGCTACGTCCACGTCTGCGAGGGCAACTTCGAGGTCTACGAGCGGAGCCGCCGCGAGCGCCAAGGCATCGAGGGGGACGAGCCGCACCGCTTCCGCCACAAGAAGCTGACTCATTAGGGTCGGGTTTCTCGTGAACCCCGCCGGCCGGGCCGGGCACGCTCCGCTCGCTACGGCGGCTCCTCGGTGACGTCGTTCGCAGTGGCTGGATCGTGGGCTCGGAGGCGCCTGAGGCTCGCTTCGCGTACCCGGCCCGTCCTCGTCGCGCCAGGCCCGGAGGGCCGGGTTAGCACCGGCGGGCGGAGGCCCGCCAAGGAAAAATCGCACGATGCGATGTTTTCCTTGAACACAGCCCGGGCCGGGCACGCTCCGCTCGCTTCGGCGGCTCCTCGGTGACGTCGTTCGCAGTGGCTGGATCGTGGGCTCGGAGGCGCCTGAGGCTCGCTTCGCGTGCCCGGCCCGACCCTCATACAAGCCCCCGGCGTAAGCCGGGGGACTGGGTTCGCGTCGGGCTCGGCCATCCCGGCCCTTCAGTCCCGGGTGTCGTCGATTCGACCGCATCCCGTCGCTTGCGCTTCGGGCTTTTACTCGAGCGGAGCGCGGGCGACAGCGGCGGCGCGGAGTTCCTTCGGCAGCGGGAAGTAGACGTCCTCGGCGCGGATCGTCCGCTCTTCCACCGTGGCGCCGTAGCGGCCTTTCAGCCAGGACACGCAGTCCTGCACGACGCTCTCCGGGGCGCTCGCGCCGGCCGTGATCACCACCGTTTCGTCACCCGAGAACCAGCTCGGATCGATCTCGTTGGCACCGTCGATGAGGTGGGCGGCAATGCCGCGCTCGCGGGCCAACTCCGCGAGTCGCTGGCTGTTGGAACTGTTTTGGCTGCCCAGCACCAGCACGTGATCGGCTCCCTCCGAGAGCAGGCGGACCGCCTCCTGGCGGTTCTGGGTGGCATAGCAGATGTCGTCCTTGGGCGGGCCCACGATCTGTGGAAACCGTTGCTTGAGCCTGTTGATGATCCGCGAGGCGTCGTCCACGGACAGCGTCGTCTGCGTCAGGTAGGCGAGGCGGTCATCCGGGCCGAACGGGAGCGCATCGACCTCCTCGGTCGTCTCCACGAGGGTGAAGGCATCGGGCGCCTGTCCCATCGTGCCGATCACCTCGTCGTGGCCTTCGTGGCCGATCAGCATGATCCGATAGCCCGCCTTGGCGTACTTGATCGCCTCCAGGTGCACCTTGGTCACCAGCGGGCAGGTGGCGTCGATGGCTCGCAGCCGCCGCTCCGCCGCCACCTGCCGCACTTCCGGCGCCACACCATGCGCTGAAAAGAGCAGCACCGCCCCCTCAGGCACCTCCTCCACGGCGCCCACGAACACCGCCCCCTCGGCCACGAACCGATCGACCACGTGCTTGTTGTGGACGATCTCGTGGAACACGTAGACGGGCGTGCCGTAGAGACGGATCGCCGTCTCGAGCGTGTCGATGGCCATGTTCACGCCGGCACAGAATCCTCGGGGGCTGGCGAGCAGAATCTTCATCGCGATGGTTCCGATTGGGGCGGCTCCAGTATGCTGGTCCTTCCGGCATCGTAGCGGAGCCATCCCCCTTCCGGCCAGATAATCCGTTGGGCTGGACGCCGCTGCCAGTCGAGAGTCGCCCCTGCGAGTCTCCCGTGGTTTCCGATTCCCTCCCCGACATCCCCTGCTCTGCGCAGCCCGCCCGCCGCGATCCGACGGCCTGGCAGCTCGCGGCCGTTCCCGCCGGGGGCGACCTCGCCGCCGCGGAGGCGTTCTGCCGGGACGTGGCCAGCCGTCACTACGAGAACTTCACGGTCGCCAGCAGGCTCGTGCCGGCCCGGCTCCGGCAGCACATGGCCAACGTGTATGCGTTCGCCCGGTGGAGCGACGATCTGGCCGACGAAGCGTCCAGCCCGACGGAGGCGGCCGTCGGGCTGGCCGACTGGCGGCGGGGGCTCGAGGAGTGCTTCGCCGGTCGGCCCGGGCATCCTGTCTACGTCGCGCTGGCCGCGACCGCGCGGCAGGCGGGCCTCACGATCGAGCCCTTCGCCCACCTGCTCGACGCATTCGAGGAAGACCGGCGGTTCGACGCGGCCGGCGTGGCCGTGCGGTATGCCGACCGCGACGCGCTCGTCGCCTACTGCCGCCGCTCCGCCGATCCCGTGGGCCGGATCGTGCTGGCGCTCGAGGGCTGTCGCGATGCGGCCCGTGTCACGCTGTCGGATCACATCTGCACGGGGCTGCAGTTGGTGAATTTCTGGCAGGACATCCGCCGCGACCGCCTCGCGGGCCGCGTGTACCTGCCCCGGGACGACATGCTGCGGCACGGTGTCGCCGAGTCGATGCTCGACGCCCCGCGGGCCGAGGCTCCGCTCCGGGAGTTGGTGCGCGACCAGGTGGCCTGGGCCCGCGGACAGTTCGACGCGGGGGCCCCGCTCGTGGAGGTCGCGCCGCCCGCACTCACATCCGCGATCGCCATGTTTCTGGCCGGGGGACGGGCCGTGGCCGACGCGATCGAACGGGCCGGCTACGACACCCTGTCGCGGCGGCCGACGGTGGGAAAGTGGACCAAGCTCCGCCTGGCGGCGCGGGCCTGGTGGAGCCTGCAGACGTTGCTTCCCGATCGCGATGGTGGCCGCGCATGAATACGCTCGCCGCCGATCACCGGGCATGCGACTCCTTGATGCGGCGGTCGGGCTCGAACTTCGCGCTGCCGATCCGGCTCCTGCCCGATGCCAAGCGTCGCGGCACCACCGCTCTCTACGCGTTCTGCCGCCGCGCCGACGACATCGTCGATGACGGCACGGATGTGGCAGTCGCCCGGCAGTCGCTCGATGCCTTCGAGGTCGACCTCGTCGCGGCGCTCGCCGGTGCGGCATCGGCGGATCCGGTGATCAGGGCCGTCGTCGACACGGCTCGGCGGTTCGCGGTGCCGTCGGAATACCTGCGCGACATCGTCGCCGGCTGCAGGATGGACCTTGATCGGAGCGATTACGACACGGCCGCTGAACTCGAGGCCTACTGCAGCCGCGTGGCGAGCGCCGTCGGGCTTGCCGCCATCCACATCTGGGGCTTTCGCTCCCCGGGGCGGGCGCTGCCCGCCGCCCGGGCCTGTGGGCTCGCCTTCCAACTGACGAACATTCTCCGGGACATTCCCGAGGACCTTGCCAGGGGGCGGGTCTATCTCGCAGAGGAGGATTTTCGTGCGTGCGGGTGTCGTTCCAAGGATCTGCGGGACGGCCGGTTCGGCACGGGTTTCGAGCGGCTGGCGAGCCTGCACGTGGCGCGGGCGGCCAACTGGTACCGGCAGGCGGCACGGCTCGATCCCCTGCTCTCCACCGATGGCCGTGTCGTGTTTCGGGCCATGTTCGGCGTGTACGCGGCGCTGTTCGAGGCCGTCCGGCGGGCGGGCACACGGATTTTTTCAGAGCGGGTTCGGCCCGCTCGGTCACGGATCGCCGTCTCGGCGGTGGCCACCCTGCTGCTCGGCCCGCGGCCGCAGCGGTTTTCCCACTGACAAGCCTTTCATCTCGATCTGGTCGGAGCGTCCAACTGGCATGAACGACAGCCTTCCATCCGCGTCCGACGCGACCGGCCGGCCGCACGTGGTCGTGGTCGGGGGTGGCCTGGCAGGGCTCGCCGCCGCAGCCGCGCTGCCCTCGGCGGGCGTGCGCGTGACGGTGCTCGAGGCTCGGCGCCGAGCCGGTGGACGGGCGGCCTCGTTCGAGGATCCCCTCGCGGGCGGCCTCGTCGATGCCTGCCAGCACGTGGCGATGGGCTGCTGCACCAACTTCCTCGACCTCTGCCGGCAGGCCGGCCTCGCCGACGCCCTCCGCCGCGACCGCACGCTCTGGTTCATCGGTCCCGATGGCGACCGGGCCGCCTGCACGCCTTCTCGCGTGCTGCCGGCGCCTCTGCACCTGGCGCCGCTGCTGCTCGGCATGCGGCATTTCTCGTGGCGCGAGAAACTGTCGCTCGGGCTCGGCATGCTGAAGCTGGCACGGGAGCGCGAGGGGGGCGGGACGGCGCTGGCGTGGCTCGAATCGGCAGGCCAGCCCGAGCGGGTGATCCGGCTCTTCTGGCAGCCGGTGCTCGAAAGCGCGCTGGGCGAATCGATCGATCTGGTGAGCGTCGGCGCCGCGCGGAAGGTGGCGGTCGACGCCTTCCTCGCGCACCGCGATGCCGCCGACATCTTCGTGCCGCTGGAACCGCTCGGCACGCTCTTCGGCGGGCGGCTCGTGGCCTGGCTCGAGTCGCGCGGGGTGACGGTGGAGGCGGGGCGGAGCGTGACGGCCGTCGAACGCGACGCCGCCGGCCGGGCCGTCGCGGTGGTCTCCGGCGACCGTCGCACGCCCTGCGATGCCGCGATCATCGCGGTGCCCTGGAGACAGGCGGCGCGTGTCGCGGCCGACCTCGTGCCGATGGCCGACGACACGTTCGCCGGTTCGCCGATCACGGCCGTGCACCTCTGGTTCGACCGCGACTGCATCGACCTGCCGCATGCGGTGCTCGTCGGCCGCGTCTCGCAGTGGGTCTTCCGCCCCGATGCGGCCGAGGGAGGGCAGCCCGGCTACTGCCAGGTGGTGATCAGCGCCTCGCGCGGCGTGCTCGGGGGCGATCGCGATCGGCTGGTGGAGGCCGTGGTGGCGGAACTGAGAGAGACATTTCCCGAAGCCCGCGCCGCCGAACTCGTCGGATCACGGGTGGTCACCGATCCAACCGCCGTGCTCTCGGTGCGGCCGGGCGTCGATGCCGTGCGGCCGGCCGCGGCGACGGCGGTGCCGAACCTGTTCCTGGCGGGCGATTGGACGGCCACGGGCTGGCCTTCGACGATGGAGGGTGCCGTGCGGAGCGGTCGGCTGGCCGCCATCGCGGCGGGGCGGCACCTCGGCCGGCCCGTCGCCCCGCTGACGCCCGACCTGCCGAAGAACCCGGTCATCCGCTGGCTTGTCGGTCGCGACTGAGGCTCTCCAGGAACCGTTCGATCGCCGCGGCCAGCGTGCGGCCGTCGACGACGGCGTGTTCCCAGAGCTGCCACATGTCGAGGGCGGCCTGCGGCCGGCGGCCGATCGCGCTGATCGCCGCGCCCAGTCGGCGCATGCCCGACTGGGGCTGAACCAGCGCCGCGATCTCCCGGGGCAGATCCTGCGTGGCGTCGTCGGAGATCACGCGGATCGACGCGCAGGGCAGCCTCGCGGCGGCCGCCGCCGTCG
>JBIIYN010000183.1:0-7796 GCA_044346795.1 Pirellulales bacterium | reverse complement strand
CAAGACGGGTCTCCAGCCCCGGCACGATGCGTTCCAGCCGCTCGGCGGCCTCGTTCCGCAGCCGCCGCCCGGTCGCCCACGAGAGCCCGGCCAGGCGGCCGCGGCAGGCGGCCACCGCGATGTTTTCAAGCACCGTGAGGCTCGCCGCCGTGCCGGCACGGGGATCCTGGAAGACCCGCCCAACGAGCGCGGCCCGCTGGTCCTCCCGCCAACGCGTGATCTCGTGGCCGGCGAGATGGATGCTGCCGCCGTCGAGGCGCACCGTCCCCGCGATCGCGCCGAGGAGCGTGCTCTTCCCGGATCCGTTCGTGCCGATGACCACGACGAACTGGCCGCCGGGAATCGTCGCCGACACGCCGTCCACCGCCCGAACGAGCGGCCCGCCGGGAGCGGAAAACGTGACCGTTGCATCGTGGAGTGCGAGCATGGAATGGTCCACGGTCGGGGATGGTGTCAGCGGACCACGGAGGCCTGGTGGCGGCGGACGAGGAAACGCGGCGCGACGAGCGCCGCGAGCACGACCACGGCCGTCGTGAACTTGAGCCAGTCGGGATCGAGCCCGGCGCGGAGTGCGGCGGCCACCAGCAGGCGAAAGGTCACGCTGCCGGCAAGCGTGGCCAGGAGCGCCCCGCCGAGCCGCACCTGGCCCACGAGTGCCGCGCCGAGGAACACGCTCGCCATGCCCCACACCACCATGCCGATCCCCATCTGTACGTCGGCGAAGCCCTGGCACTGTGCGACGACCGCGCCGGAGAGCGCCACGAGCGAGTTGGCGATCGCCAGGCCGGCCACCGTGAGCACCCCGGTGTTGCGGCCGAGCGCCCGCGCCATGGTGGGCGTGTCGCCCCCGGCACGCATGGCCGTTCCCAGCCGCGTGCGAAAGAAGGCGTAGAGCCCGGCGACCGTCGCGAACGCCGCGAGCAACAAGAAGATCAGCCGGGCCGCCTCCCCGGCCGCCGCATCGACGAAGCCGAGCAGGCGGGCCGCCGGCGTCAACACCGCCTCGGCCCGGTCGAGCAGCGTGGTCACCCCGGAGAGCGGCACGTTGCTGCGACCCAGCACGACGAGGTTCACGCTCGCCAGGGCCGTGGTCATGAGGATGCCGGAGAGCAGCGGTTCGATCCCGAGAACGGCGTGGAGCATGCCGGTGCAGGCTCCGGCCGCCGCTCCGGCGGCCATGCCCGCCAACGTGGCCGGGATCGGATCCACCCCCGCCACGAGCAGCACGGTCGCGACCACTGCTCCGAGCGTGAAGGAGCCGTCGGTGGTGATGTCGGGAAACGAGAAGAGCTTGTAGCTGACGAACACGCCGAGCGCCACGAATGCGAGCGCCACGCCGAACGTCCAGGTGGAGAGGAGCGTGATCATGCCGCCGGCTCCTCGTCGTCCGTTCGGCCTGCGATCACCAGCGGTGCGAACCAGCAGCAGCCGCGGACGAACTCCGACTGGCCGCTGCCGAGCACCGGATGCGGATCGCCGATCAGATGCATGACCGCCAGCGGCTCGGAAGCGGAGAGATCGGCGACCGTGGCGGCAAGGTCGACGCCGCCCCGCTTGAGCGGCCGCGCGGGAAAGACCGCGGCATGGGCATGGCCGCAGGGACCCCCGGCGCCGAGGGGCCGCACGAAGTCCGCCAGGGCGCCGGTCGGCAGGCCACGGCAGACCACGCCCACGACGAGCGCGGTCTGCCGGGCATGCACAGGCTCGCGGGAAAAACTCAGCCACCGGGCGGCCACGGCCGGATCGGTGGTGCGGGGGTGGTCGTCGGCGGTCGCCTCGGCCAGCGGTCGGATCAACTCGGCGCCGACGAGGCCCTGGACCTCGGCCGCGATGACCACCGCCAGGCACTCGCTCCCCGCCCGTTCGAGCAACGCCGCCGCCAGTTCGTCGAACCGCACCGCCGCCTCGTCGCCGGCCGGTTCGAAGCCGCACCGACCTCGCGGCAGCCCCTCCCAGATGAGGCCCGACACGAGGTGCACGGTCGGCACGAGGCTGCCCTCGCCCAGGCTGTAGTCGACCGCCGCGAACGGCTGCGGTCCCCGGTGAAAGACGGCCCCGCAGGCGGCCAGCATCTCGCCGGCACTCTCCGCGACGGCCCGGTCGTCGGAAAGCGCCGCCACCCCCAGCCCACAGGCGTGCCTCGGCACACGCCGCGACGTCGGGCCGAGTGGGTGGCCGAGTGGGCGGCCGAGCAACGCCGCGGACGAGCCCACGACCTCGCCCTGCAGCCCGCCCGCGCCGGATGGCTCCAGGCCGACGAGGCGGATCCTGCCGGTCAGCAACTCGGCAGCGGCCGGCTTCCCCGACGGCACGGCGGCTCGCAGCGACACCGCGTGCCCCGGCCCTGCCGGCCCCTGCGGTTCCCTGAGGATCGGGGCCAGCCTCGTCATCTCCAGCACGCGGGCCACCGGTTCACTGGCCGCACCGATCAGGCAGGTTCCCCCGGCCGCCTGGGCGGCACGATGCACGTTGAACAGCACGCGGATTCCGGCGGAGCTCAGAAAGTTCACGCCGGCGCAGTCGAGCCGGATGGCGAGGTGACCGCGTCGCAGTTCCTCCGCGACGGCGTGCTCCAGCTCCGTGCCGGATTCCGCGTCGATCCTCCCGCCCAACACCAGCTCCACGACGGCATCCGCCGACGCCTTGGCGCCATCCGCCCGCCGTTCGATGCTCATGTCCATGCCGATCGCCCGATCACCCGGACCGGAACCAGGAATCACGCTGTCATAGCAACGATTCCCGAAAAGGAACATCCATGGACACCATCTGGATCCTGTCGGCCGCCGCGGCCGGCGGCTGCATCGCCCTGCAGGCGGCGGCCAACGGCTCGCTGCGGACCAACCTCGACGACCCGCGTTATGCGGCCTTTTTCTCGATCTGCGGCACGATCATGACGGCCGCGATCGTGATGCTGGCACTGCGGCCGAGCCCGCCTCCGATCGCGGCCATGCGGGCGACGCCCTGGTGGAACTGGATCGGCGGACCGCTGGGCGCCCTGATCGTGCTGGCCGGCGCCGCGATCGCTCCGAAGCTCGGCGCCGCGACCTTCATCGCCGCGGTCGTGGCCGGGCAGCTCGTCTGCTCGCTCGTGCTCGATCACTTCGGCCTGATGGACCTGCCCCGGCAGGGGCTGACCGCCGGCCGGATGCTCGGCGCGGCGCTGGTGTTCGGCGGCGTGCTCCTCGTCAAATTCTGCTAGAGCGCAGCCGGCTTTGGTAGAGCGCCGGCTTCGGGGCGGCAACGCATTGTTTCGTCCGTCGCTCCGACGACGGAAGGGCGTCGCGTGGGCCGCGGCGGCCCAATGCTCCTCGAGCATTCGCCGACCCCTCCGCCTCGTCACTTGGGTTCGCTTGCGAAACAGGCAGGCTTTCGACGTGCGTGAGCCTCCTCGAGAGCTTGTTACTCGAGCTCCTCCCAGCGTTGGAAGGCGGCGGCCAGGCGGGCTTCGCAGTCTTTCAGCCGCCGCTGCGCTGCAGCGATCTCGGCGGCCGGCTGCTTGTAGAAGCCCGGCGACGCCACCTGCTCGTGCAGCGTGGCGATCTCGGTTTCGAGGTTCTCGATCGTGGCGGGCAGCAGATCCAGCTCACGTTGCTCCTTGTAGGTGCGTCGCTTCGCCGCGGCGGACGCCGGCTGCGGCGGGGCCGCCTGCAGGGGCGGACGGCGGCTCGAAGCGGCGTCGTGGGCGGGGCCCCGCGGTGCGGCCGCCGCACGCTGCCGCAGCCAGTCGTCGTAGCCGCCGACGTATTCGCGGACGCCGCCTTCTTCGTAGGCGATCACGCTGGTCGCCACGTGGTTGAGAAATTCGCGGTCGTGGCTCACCATCAGGATCGTGCCGGCAAACTCCACGAGCCGCTGCTCGAGCAGTTCCAACGTCTCGGCGTCAAGGTCGTTGGTCGGCTCGTCGAGTACGATCACGTTGGCGGGCTGCGTGAAGAGCTTCGCGAGGAGCACACGATTCCGCTCGCCGCCCGAGAGGAACCGCACCTCCGTCCGCGCCCGCTCCGGCGCGAAGAGAAAATCCTGCAGGTAGCCGACGACGTGCCGACGCTGGCCGCCGATGACGACGGTGTCGTTGCCGCCGGCGATGTTGTCGGCGATCGACCTGTCGTCTTCGAGCTGCCCGCGCAGCTGGTCGAAATAGGCCACCGCGAGTTGCGTGCCGAGCCGGACACTTCCCCCTTCCGGCGCGAGCTGACCGAGCAGCAGCCGCAAGAGCGTGGTCTTTCCCACGCCGTTGGGACCGATGATGCCCACCTTGTCGCCGCGAAGGATCATCGTGGAGAAGTCGGAGAGAATCGGCCGGCCGCCGTAGCCGAACGAAACATTTTCGGCCGCGCAGACGAGGTTGCCGCTGCGGGCCGCTTCCTGGATCACGAGCCTGGCCTGACCGACCCGCTCCCGCCGCCTGCCGCGTTCGACCCGCATGGCCTCGAGCGTCCGCACCCGACCCTCGTTGCGGGTGCGACGCGCCTTGATCCCCCGGCGGATCCACGCCTCCTCCTCCGCCAGCCGCTTGTCGAAGAGTGCATCCTGCTTCTCCTCGGCGGCCAGCGCCTCGGCCTTCCGCGCGAGGAACTTTTCGTAGTCGCACGACCAGTCGAAGAGCTTGCCGCGGTCGATCTCCCAGATCCGGGTCGCGAGCTTCCGCAGGAACGCACGGTCGTGGGTCACGAACACGAGCGTCCCGGACCAGGCCGCCAGAAATTCCTCCAGCCAGCCGATGGCGGCGAGATCGAGGTGGTTGGTGGGCTCGTCGAGCAGCAGCACCTGCGGATCGGCGACCAACGCGCGGGCCAGCAGGGTCCGCCGCACCAGCCCCGCCGACATCGCCCCCACGTCGGCGTCGCCGTCGATCTGCATGCGGGAGAGCGTCCGCTGCACCCGCTCGTCGGCCTCCCAGCCCTCGATCCGGTGGGCCTCGATGCCGGGAACGAGGGCCTGTCGCACCAGGGCGAACGCCGTACCGGCGAGGTTCCGCGGCACGTCCTGAGAGAGGCACGCGACGCGGGCGCCGGGGGCCAGGGTGCAGCTGCCGCGATCGGGCTGCTCCTCCCCGGCGATCAGCCGCAGGAGCGTTGTTTTTCCGGACCCGTTGCGGCCCAGGAGGCCGACCCGCTGCCCCGCCTCGATCTGCCTGGTCACGCCGTCCAGCAGGGGAGGCCCCCGGTAGCCGATCGAGACGTCGTCGAGATGAACGATGGCCATGCGTGACCGTGAGGGGAGGATGCGGTCCCGATGGTACCGGAAACCGCCCCGCGCCGGAGCCCGCGGCCCCCGGCCGGCTCACGGAATCCATACGCCCCGCGAACAATTCCCTCACGGCCGCCGTAGACACTGTTCGTAGTCGCCGGTCGCGGGCCCAATCCATTTCGACCGCCCCGCGGCAGGTCCGCGAACCCACAAGCAGGGAGGTTTCGATGGTTCGAGAGGAACTCGTTTCGCTGTGCGAACAGTACGTGCGGTGCCGCGACGAGGCCGCGGCCGAACGGATCCAGCCGCCCGACGATCCCGCGATCGAAATCCTCCGCAGCTACCGGTTGGCGGAGATCTCGGAGAGCGAGATGCAGTCGCTGCTCGCCTACATCGACGACGCCGAGGACGCGGCCGATTCCCGGGCTACTCGCATGGAAGCGGCCGGGATCAGCCTGCAGTCGTACGACGGCCTCGAGGCCGACACGGTGGACGACGACGAGCCCGACTGGCAGCCCGGCCAGCCCCGCTAGCCCGCATACGACTTTGGTGTGGCGGCGGCTACGGGACGGCAAAAGTCTCGTCGCGTGGGCAGGATAGCCCAAAGCTCCTCGAGCTTTCGCCGATCCCGTCGCCTCCCCTTCCTGGTTCACCAGGGCATCGCTACAGCTATTTCGGAATGGCGCTAGCGGGCGGCCGGCCGTCAGAAGCAGCCGTTGCGCACCTCCTGCGCGATCAGTTGCCTGATCCGCTGGATGGCCTGCTGCTCCATCGCCTTGGCATCGCACCAGAACTGCCGCAGGTCGTCGCGCCATTCCGCGTTCGCGATGTATTGGTCGTACCGCCACAGCGCGTCGAGTCGGCGGCCCAGGTCGTGCACGAGGTCGTGGTCGTGATCGGCCATGCCCGACGTTTCACCCACGTGGCACAGTTCTCGTTCGGCTGCAAGGATCATGGTGGAAGTCTCCGGGGAAAATGATGCGGGCGCGGACAGAACGCCCACGGCACTGTTCGGCGGCCCGCGAACGAGAGCAAGTTCCCGCGATCCAGGGCCTCCGGCCGCGGTGGACAGTTTCCGTGCGTTCCCCCGCCCGCCGGTCCATCGGCACGGGAGACAGGCTGCTAGGCAAGCATCCAGTCGGGCAACCGGCGAATCTTGCCCTCCCGGTCGACGCAGACCACCGTCGTGGTGCCCGTGGCCAGGATGGTGGTGCCGCGGATCAGCTCGTAGGCATGCCTGATGTGGGCGGCACCGATTTTTTCCACCCGCGTCCGCAGCCGCAGCAGGTCGTCGTAATCGGCCGGGGCGTGGTACTTGCACGCGACGTCAGCCACCACCATGAAAAGACCCTCGTCCTCGAATTCCCGGTAGGTCCGGCCGCAGGCCCGCAGCATCTCGGTGCGGCCCATCTCGAAGTAGGTGAGGTAGTTGGCGTGGTGGAGCCGCCGCTGCCCGTCGGTCTCCTGGTAGCGCACCCTGATCTCGATCTCGTGCACCGTCTCGCCCATGATCGGCATTCCTGAAGCGGGTGGAGGGGGCTTCCGATGCCGGCCGGAGCGGCCGGCATGCCCGGCTTCGTTGACCAGCCCGGCCCCGAGACTCTATTCTTTCGGCCGCACGGGCGGCAGAGCCCCGCGACCACGCCCCCGCCCCGGTGGCTTCACGCAGACGGCCCGAGTTTCCAGCATCCTGCCTGACCGGAACCCCGAGGAGTTCGAAACGTGAGCACTGGCCACACGGGAGAGGGCGGAGGGGTGGGATACGCCACCGCCAGGGGACGCAACTGGCCGACACTGCGGCAGTTCACCGTCTTCATGGAAAACAGGGTGGGGCAACTGCTGGAGGTGGTGCGACGGTTCGAGGGCTCGAAGGTGAAGATCGTCGCCCTCTCGATCAATGACTCGGGCGAGTGTGCGTTTGCCCGATTTCTGCTCAGCCACCCCGAACAGGGCCGCGAAATCCTCGAGCGGGCGGGGCTGGCACTGATCGAGAGCGACCTGATCGGCGTGGAGTTGCCCGACGACAGCCAGCCACTGCTGAGAATCTGCACGGCCTTGCTGCAGGCAGAGGTGAACATCATCCAGGCCTATCCGATCATGTCGCGGCCCCGTGGCCGGCCGGCAGTCGCCCTGATGGTGGACAATACGGAGATGGGTCTCGAGACCCTGGCCAACAAGGGCTTCGTCACGATCACCGAGGGCGACCTCGACGAGCACGAGTGACCATCAGTCGCCGCGGCCCCGGCCACCGCTCACTCGAACATGCCGTCCGGCAGCCCCTCGACCTGGCGGACGACGATCTTCTGGATCGAATCCCAGGCGACCGCCGTGAGTGTGACCGTGCCGTCGGCGGCCCGGCTGGCGAAGAGCCCGTGCGATCCGCGCGACCAGCGCGACTCGTAGAACTCGGGCAGGATCACGCTGCCCCCGTTGATGTGGATCTCGATGATCCCGCCGTGCTCCATCTCGCCGAACAGGCGGGCGACCAGGGCGGCTGTCGGCACGGTGGCGGCTGCCACCCCATCCAGATCCTGGCCGCCGTTCTGCTGGATCCCGTCGTCGCCATGTCCGGAAAAACCTACCAGTTCGGTCCCCGACGTGCGGCT
>JBIIYN010000182.1:0-7926 GCA_044346795.1 Pirellulales bacterium | reverse complement strand
GGCGCCGGCCGGCAGCGCACCGGACTCGCTCTCCTCGCTGGGCATCTCGATGGAAATCGTGCCCGGGTTGCCGTTTCGCGGGGGGGAGAGCGTGGCGTTCCTCCAGCGGCGTCCGTGCCACGTGTCGACGAACGCCAAGGCCCGCGTCCAGCGGTCGCGCTCGTGCCGCAGTGCCGCCACCGACTTCGGCGTCGCCGCGGCGCCCGGCTTGCCGTCACCGACGATGCGGTCGATCTCGGACTGGGTCTTGGTGACCTCCGTGCGCCAGGACCGCTCCCGCTCGGCCAGCCGGGTCGCGAGGTAGAGGTAGCCGGTGGCCGCGAACAGCAGCAACACGCCCGCGGCCACGGTGCCCCAACTCCACCCCTTGTTGCCGACGGCCAGAGCGACCACGCCCAGGAGCAAGACCAGGCCGATCACTGCCAGCAGAACGATTTCCATGCGGCACCCACAGCGGCGGACGGCCGTCCGCGAACTCGACAAACCCCACGTTCACCACAGAATCGGACGGCAGCGAAGGCGCGGTCGGAAAACCCGCCGCAGCCGGAGGCACCGACCGGCCCCGGCAGCGACGCGATCGCGGGTTTCGGTCAGGCAAAGTATACCGGCGCCGCCCCCCGCCTCCCCGAGGTGTGTTTCGTGTGCCGGGCCGACTGATCTTGAGCCGGACGGACCGGGACGTTGCCTTCGGACGGCGCGTCGCCCCCCTCTGTCGCCCGGAGGCGACATGGGGCGGTCGGGCAGCGGCGGGGACTTTCAGGCGTGCTATCGGGCTTTCGCCCCGGAAAACGGCCGCCGGCGGCCGGAACGGCCCGGGGCCCGCCCGCTTCGGCGCGGGATGTGCGGACATGAATCTCCGGACGGTCGCCGTCGTTCCACCCGAGCCAGAGGAGTTTCCCATGCGTCGTGCCGGTCCCCCTTCGCCGAAGCCCGTGTCCCCGTCCGGTCTCTCCAAGCCGGCCGCGCGGCCGTTGCCGCCGCCGGGGCCGCGGCCGCGGAAGTCGACGGCCCGCATCGACGACCCCGTCAGGCTCTACCTCCTGCAGATGGGGGGCAATCCGCTTCTCACCCGCGCGACCGAGGTTTCCAGCGCCCGGCAGATCGAACTGTGGCGCCGGAAGTTTCGCCACACCATGCTGGCCAACGACTTCATCCTGGCCGGGGCCGTCGGCCTGCTCGAGCGGGTGAAGGCGGGCACGATCCGGCTCGATCGCACGATCGAGGTGGCCGTCACCAACACGAAGGAGAAGGCCCGCTTGCTCAAGCGACTGGGCCCCAATCTCGCCACGCTCCGGCTCATCGAGCAGGAGAAGGCGCGGCTGTACCGCATCGCCATGTCACGCAGCGTGCCGCTGGAGCGGCGGCGTGCCGCCTGGCGGCGGCTCGTGCGTCAACGGAACAAGGCGGTGCGTCTGGTCGAGGAAATGCATCTGCGAATCCAGCGACTGACGCCGCTCCTCAAGCAGCTGCGGTCGATCGGCGACCGCATCACGGAGATCCACGGCCAACTCGGCGAGCCGCGGGCCGGCGGCGAGCGGGACGTGCTCCAGCGGGAACGTCGCAGGCTGCTCCTGTCCACGCGGGAGAGCGGCCGCACGCTGGCGCGACGACTCGCCAGGCTCGACGACCTGCAGCGGCGGTACGACGTTGCCAAACGTGAACTCGCGTCCGGTAACCTGCGGCTCGTCGTGTCGATCGCCAAGCGGTACCGGAATCGCGGGCTCTCCTTTCTCGACCTCATCCAGGAGGGCAATTCCGGGCTGATGCGGGCCGTCGACAAATTCGAGCATGCCCGAGGCTTCAAGTTTTCGACGTATGCCACCTGGTGGATTCGTCAGGCCATCACCAGGGCGATCGCCGACCAGAGCCGCACCATCCGGGTGCCCGTACACATGGTCGATACGATCACCAAGCTCCGCAACGCCTCGCGGCTGTTCGTGCAGCGTCACGGCCGGGAGCCGAACATCGAAGAGATGGCGGAAATCACCGGGCTGTCGGTCGAGGAGGCCGCTTGCATCTGGCGGATGTCGCGGCACCCCGTGTCGCTCGATCAGCCGCTCGGCGAGGGCGACGACGGGGCCGTCGGCGAGTTCGTCAGCGACCATCGCGAGGACGATCCCCTGCTCGACGTCAACCGTCAGGCGCTCAAGTCGGTCATCGGCCGGGCGCTGGACGGCCTGTCGTATCGCGAACGAGAGATCATCCGGCTGCGGTTCGGGCTGGCCGACGGCTACAGCTACACGCTCGAGGAGGTCGGAACGCTGTTCGACGTCACGCGGGAACGGGTCCGGCAGATCGAGGCGAAGGCCGTGGAAAAGCTCCGGGAGCCGGGGCTGCACGCCCAATTGTCGGGTTTCGTCGATGACCGGGCGCTCGACCGGTTCCGTGCGCTCCCCGCGCTCCGGCGGAACGTGCCGCAGGGCGATGCGTCTGCGAGCTTCCCCGCCGTGACCGAGGAGGCCGCCGAACTGCAGGCATCGATGTCGTAGACGTCAGGCCGACTTCGCCTCGTCGAGGGCCTGCTGCAGCTTCGCCTTCGGCTGCACGCCCATGAACTGCTGCACGAGCCGGCCGCCATTGAAGATCATGATCGTGGGGATGCTCGCCACGTTGTAGGTCATCGCCAGCTGGCTGTTTTCGTCGACGTTCACCTTTCCGACCCGGAACGATCCGGCGTTCTCGACCGACAGTTCCTCGATCGTCGGTCCGATCATCCGGCACGGTCCGCACCATGGAGCCCAGAAGTCGACGAGCACCGGCACCGGGGAATCGAGCACTTCCTGCTGAAAATTGACGTCGGTGAATTCCAGTGCTTTTCCCATGGGCTCGAGCTCCTTCGTGTTCGGTGTGGGGATCGGGTATGAATCGGGGTCGGAGCCCCGTGCCGCCGCGGAGTATAGCAGGCCTCCATGACCCGCCACCACTCGATCCATCTCGGAGCGGCCTGGGAGCCCCCTGCGCCGGCGGTCGATGGCGGCACGGAATGGAGGCGGCGGTTTGGCAGGCCCGCAAGGCTCGAGCCCGGAGATCGGGTGCTGCTGGTCGTCTTGCAGGCGGAGGTCGCGGCCGGCGTCACGCTGAACGCCGTTCCCCTGCCTCCGCTGCCGGCCGGCACGAGACGATGGACGCACGACGTCACCCCCCTGCTTCGCGACCGCAACGAACTGGTGTTCGCAACGACCGGGCTTTCGGTCGCGGGCGTTGCCGACGCTGCGTCTGGTCGCGGTCCGCTGCCTGCGGTCTTTGGCAGGGTCGCGTTGGAGATCGTATCTGCGGCTCACCACGCTTGACACCGGCGGGCGGCGCCCGCTACCAACAGGCGAGGCGATGCAGCTCGTCGGCGGCAGCATCGAGCCCGGGGTTTTCCAGCCGCAGCCATCCAGCGATCCAGGAAGCAACGAGGTATCGAATGTCGGTCATCCGTGTCGGAAGCAACGGCAGCTACGCCGAGGGTTGGGACAAGGTCTTCGGCGGCACGAAGGCGGGCCGGGCGAAGGCCGGCAAGGCGAAAGCCGCCCCCGCGAGGAAGACGGCCAAAAAAACCGCCAAGTCCGCCAAGCCAGCCGCCGCGAAGAAACCCGCCAAAAAGACCGCCAAGAAGCGGTAGGTGGCACCTCGCTCTACAGCGATTGGCCGGTATTCGGCTTACGGTTTGGCACCGGCTGCAGGGCGGCAAAAGTCTCGTCGCGTGGGCCGAGGCGGCCCAATGCTCCTCGAGCTTCCGCCGACCCCTACGCCTCGTCCCTCGGTTTGCCAGGCCATGGGGCCAGCCGACTCCGAGTGGCGACTATCGCCCCAGTTCGCGGGCTCGGGCGGCGGCCGCCACGACGGCGTCGATCAGGGCACCGCGGACGCCTCGCTGTTCGAGCACCGCCAAGCCTGCGATCGTGGTGCCGCCGGGGCTCGAGACGCGGTCCTTGATCTGTGCCGGATGTTCTCCCGTCTCGGCGAGCAGGGCGGCCGTGCCGGAGAGTGTTTCGGTGGCCAACGCGAGGGCGAGACTACGCGGCAGTCCAGCCTTCACACCACCGTCGGCGAGCGCCTCGACGACGAGCGCCACGAATCCCGGGCCCGAGCCCGAGAGGCCGGTAACGGCGTCCAGGAGCGACTCGTCGGCTTCGTGTACGCTCCCCACCGAGGCGAGCAACGCGAGCACCCGTGCCAGCCCCGCAGCGGGCACCTCCGGGGTGCGGCAGACCACCGACACGCCCCGGCCGACCAGGCACGGCGTGTTGGGCATCACTCGGACGATCCTGCGGCTTCCGGTCAGGTCGGCGAGGTTCGCGAGCGTGAGGCCCGCCACGATCGAGACGACCACGGCCTCGGCGGAGAGGGCGGCCGAGCATTCGCGGCAGGCCGCGGCCGCCTGCTGCGGCTTGACCGCGAGAAAGACGATCCCCGCCGCAGCGGCTGCTTCGCCGCCTCCGGAGGCGAAGCGGATGCCGGGCACCCGTGCCGCGAGTCGCTCCCGCGCGGCGGGCACCGGGTCGTGCACGATGATGTCGGCCGCCCCGAGCAGCCCCGCGCGGCAGAAGCCCTCCGCGAGGGCGAGTGCCATCTGGCCGCCCCCGATCATGGCGATCGACCCCGGTCCGTCGGCCGGTGGTCCCGCGGCTTGCTTGTCCTGGCTCATGGCTGCGCCGTCCCTTCGGCGACGGGGGCGAGGGCCGTGTCGATCGCGGCGGCGTCGATCCGGCTCACCCACAACTGGCTCGTCGCGGTTCGGCCACCGCCGGCGTCCCCGCGGCTGGCCGTCCACATGAGCAGCGTGCCATCGGGCGAAAACGCGGGCAGCACGTCGGCCCCCTCGTGGTCGGTGATCCGCAGCGGTGGCCCGGTCCGGAAGCCACGCGAACCCTCCGCTTCGGCTCCGACTCGATCATGCCGGGCGACCCAGAGATCATAATTCGGCCGTGCCGTGGGATCGGAGTGATCGGCACCCGTCCAGATCAGCCAGGGTTTCGTGGGATGCCAGTACGGCGCCCAACGCACCCCCTTCCCGCTCGTGACCGCCGTGTCGTCCGACCCGTCCGCCCTCATGACGTGAATCTGGAGCAGGTCCTTCTCCAGGCGGTCGGTCCGGTAGGCGATGAAGCGGCCGTCGGGGGAAAAGAACGGGCCACCGTCATACCCGGGCTGGTTCGTCAGTTGACGGACGTTGCCGCCGTCGGCGTCCATGACGTAGATGTCGGGGTCGCCGTCGCGGTCGCTGACGAACAAGATCTGCCTTCCGTCCGGCGAAAACGAGCACTCGGCGTCGTAGCCCGCCTCACGCGTGAGCCGTACGAGGACGGCGTCGCGTCCTGCCGCCGGTCCGAGATCGGCCACGAAGATGTCGGAGTGCGGATCGAAGTCCCATTGGTAGCGGCGTCGCCGGCCCGTTTTTCGATCTTCCTCGGCCTGGGCCCGCGCGGCCGCTTCCGTGGCGTCGAGGCGGGGATCCAGATGGCTCGACGCGAACAAGAGCCGCCGGCCGTCGGGAGAAAACCAGCTGCAGGTCGTCCGGCCGCGACCGGTGCTCAGCCGCACCGGGTTCGCCGGCCGCGGCGCGGCCGAGTCGAAGGGCTGCACGAAGATCTGGTAGAAGGGGTAGTCGGGCGGTACGGCCTGGTAGCAGATCGTCCGGGCATCGGGCGCGAAATAGCCCTCGCCCGCCTTGGGCATGCCCGTCGTGACCTGGACCGGTCGAGACAGGAATCGCCGTTCGAGCGGTGACCGCGTGTCGGCAGCCTCGTCGGCGGCCGACGCCGTCGGCACCGCGGTCAGGGCAAGCCACGCCACCGCGACGAAGCAGGGCATTTTCCGCGTCATTCGGGCGATGCCGCCGCCGCGTCGACAAAAAAGCGGATTGAAGGTTTTGCTCATGCTCCCCAGTATATGCGATGCGCGGCGGGCGGCTGACAGGCAGTCGTCCCCGCGGCAAAACCGCCGCCACCGGCGGTCAGGCGACGACCGAGACGACCAGAAAGAGAAGCCGATGGCATGAAGATCTACACGAAGACCGGAGATGCCGGAGAGACGGGGCTGTTCGGGGGACCGAGGGTGCTGAAAGACCACGCCCGCATCGAGGCCTTCGGCACGGTGGACGAACTCAACAGCCACCTCGGCATGGTTCGCACGCTGCCGGCCGCGGACGGCTTCGACGCCCTGCTGCGGCGGATCCAGTGCGAGCTGTTCGACTTGGGCGCCCAGTTGGCGACGCCCGGCGCCGTCGAGGAGCGGATCACGACCGGCCATGTCTCGCATTTGGAGCAGGAGATCGATCGGCACGAGGCGTTGCTCGAGCCGCTCACGTGCTTCATCCTGCCGACGGGAACGCCGTTGGCGGCGGCCCTCCACGTCGCCCGCACCGTCTGCCGGCGGGCCGAGCGGCGCGTGGTGACGCTGGCGGGTCGGCTCGAGACCACGATCCCGGCGAATGCGATCGAGTATCTCAACCGCCTGGGCGACCTGCTCTTCGTGCTGGCCCGGGTGGCCAACAGGCGGGCAGGCGTCGCCGACGATCCCTGGCATCCGGCATCATGACCGACGGCCCCGCCTCGACCGCCGCGACGACCTTCCGCCCCGCCGTCACGAAGGCGGCGGCCGACCTGGCGACGCTGCGGCGGCGGATCGCCGCGCAGCATGCCGCCGGCGGCCCGGGCATCCAGACCTGCGGACTTGCCTCCGATCTCTACGACGCGATCGTCGTCGGGCTGTGGGAGTCGCTCCTGGAGGAACTGCCGCCCGCGGACGCCGCGACGCTGCGGCGGCACGCGGCACTCGTCGCCCATGGCGGATACGGACGACGCGAGATGGCGGCCCATTCCGACATCGATCTGATGCTGCTCTACGAGCGGCGGGCGGCCGCGCCGGTCGCCGCCATAGCCAAGCGGCTGCTGCAGGATCTCTTCGATGCGGGGGCCGAGGTGGGACAGAGCGTCCGGACGCTGACCGAGGCCCTGCGGCTGGCCGCCGCCGATGCGACGATTCTCAGTTCGCTCCTCGACTGCCGACCGCTGGCCGGGAATGCCGACCTCGTCGCGCGGCTCGAGACGCGACTGCGGAAGAGGCTGGGGCGGGCTCCACGGCGGCATGCCAGGGCCCTCGTCGCGGCCCGCCGCGAGGAGGCGGGCCGGTATGGCGAGACGGTTTCGCTGCTGGAGCCGAACGTGAAGCGTTCGCCCGGCGGCCTGCGCGACATCCAGCTGGTGCGGTGGCTGGGCCGCGTGCTGTGGGGCGAGGCCTCGTTTGACGGCCTGGCCCTCGCGGGCGGTCTGTCGCGACGGGATGCCGACACGCTCCGCGATGCGGCGGAGTTCCTCACCCGGCTGCGCAACGACATGCATCTCGCCGCGGGCAAGGCGGCCGATGCGCTCACCCGCGACGAGCAGCTCCGCGTGGCCGCGGCCCGCGGCATCGAATCACGCGACGGGCAACTCGGCGTGGAGCGGTTCATGCGGGATTACTTCCGGCACACCCGCGGCGTGGCGCAGGTGGTGGAGACGCTGGTCGCCGGCCTCCGCCGAAACACGGCGGCCCGCTCCCTGGTGGCCGGCGTGCTGGGGAACAGCGTCGACGGGCTGTTTCGCGTGGGGCCGCACGACGTGGCGGCCGCTTCAGGCCGCCTCGCGCAGGTGGCCGGGAGCCTCGATTCGGTCGTGCGGCTCGTCGAACTCTCCACGCTCTATGATCTGCCGATCGACCATGCGACGTGGGAGGCCGTGCGAGGCCACGCCGACAGGCTGCCGGCCGACGCCGCGGCCCGTCGGAGGTTCCTCGGATTGTTCGCCCGGCCGCGGCGGCTGGGCACCGCCCTGCGGCGGCTGCACGAGGTGTCGGCGCTCGAGGTTCTCATCCCGGAGTTCGCCCACGCTCGGCACCTGCTGCAGTTCAACAACTACCACAAGTACACCGTCGACGAGCACTGCATCGTCGCGGTCGAAC
>JBIIYN010000181.1:0-7996 GCA_044346795.1 Pirellulales bacterium | reverse complement strand
GATGATCGACGCCGTGATCGTCACGCCCAGGCCCCAGCCGGTCTTGAGCCCCACGTAGAGGTTCGAGATCGACATCACACCGCCGATGATCATCCCGGTGACCACCGCGCGGGGCGTGAGTTGCACGGCGTCGTCGCCCGCATAGACGTTGGCGAGCCACCACCGCGCCGCCTGGCGCTCGTCGTCAAACGGCGGATGCTGCGTGTCGGGCGAGGTCAAAACACGTCCAAGTGGAAGTGGTGACCCTGGTAGTAGCGGCGCGACTTCGGGTATTCGTTCTGCCACGCCCGGTTGTAGACCGGCACCCGCATCTCCTGCGGATAGCGGTAGTACAGGTCGTTGGCGCTCTGCTGGTAGCTGTCCGCGTAGAAGTTGTGCGGATACCAGACATAGGGATAGTGGTAGAAGCGGTTCCAGTCTGTGGCGTTGTAGGAGTTGCCCCACTGGTAGCCGTAGGCCTGCTGGCCGACGGCCGGCGGCTGGGCCTGCGCGGCGGAAGCCGCCAGCATCATGGCGCCGGCCAGAATGGCCGTGCCAAGCATTGGTCGAAGCATCGGATTGTCCCCCCTCGTAGATCCAACGGTCTCGGAGGAGGTATCGGCCGGTCGGACGACCGTTCTTCACGGAAAAACCGGCAGGGTCGAAAGACCGGGGTGGTGGGGTTTTTTTGGACCCGTCCCGTCGCTTCCGCTCCGGGCTTCTATTCGAGGGTGTCGCGACCGGTCTCTGGTTGCGCAGCCATTCGCCTCGAAGTCCCTTGGTGCAACCTGGTGCCTACGCCTTCGCGGCCGGGAGCCGGCCCTCGGCCAACTCCCGATCCCATTCCTCGATCAGCGGCCAGTGCTGGGCGCACGTGCCGAAGTCGGCCAGGCTCAGGTAGCCCCGCAGCCGGTCGAGTGTCTTCGCCAGCAGCCGATCGTCCTTGCGGAAGATCGGGCCGTGGCTGGGCAGGAGCCACTCCACGTCGCTGGCCGCGATCCGCTCGAGCGACCGGATGAAGGCGGGAATGTCGCTGCCGTGGTGGGCGTCGATCGCGCCCACCGAACCGTCCCGGTAGATGTTGTCGCCGGAGAGCAGCAGGTTATCCATCCGAAACGCCAGCTGGCTGTCGGTGTGGCCGGGCGTGTGCCAGACCTCGAGCCGATGACCGCCGATCTCGATCGTGTCGCCGTCCACTACCTGGCGGTCGATCTTCACTGTCGGCATGTCGAGGTGCACGTTCTGCGCGGCGATCTCGGCGAACGTCTTGATGCGGTCGCCCGTTTCCAGCGATTCGACCGCCAGCGGATGGGCGAGCACCGGCGCCTTGAGAATGACCTTCGCCTTGGCGAGGCCCTGGATGTGGTCGACGTCGGCGTGCGTGGCCACGAGGGCCTTGCACTGCGACAGCGGGAAATCCATCTCCCGGATCATCTCTACGATCTCGTCCACGCTCTCCTCGTAGCCGATGTCGATCAACGCCCAGTCGCGATCGTCGTAGACGAGGTAGACGTTGCAGCCGATCCGCCAGCCGGCCTGGTGGTTCATCTCGATGACACCGGGGAAGATCGGACGGCGTGCAAGCATGGCGGGGATCAGGATGCGAGGAGGAGCGGTGCGCGGAGACTCGATGCCGGCCAAGGAGACGGCGGCCGACCTCCGTCGGATTTGCGGCAATGGGCGGCGGAAGACACACTGATGCCGTAAGTCTAGACGTTTTCCATCCAAAGTGTAGCGCGATGGCATCTTTCCCTGGGACGGGGTTCGCGGCGTGGGCCGGCAGCGTCGAGGCGCTGTGCGGGCTGATCGACACCCTCGAGCCGCTGGCCCGCTCGCTGGGGGCCCCCGATCCGCGGGCCGACGACTGGCACGGCGTGCTGTTCGGCAAGCTGCGGCCGCAGGTGTCGCGGGAGCCCCTGCTCGTGGCGGCCGTGTGCGGCGGCACGAACACCGGCAAGAGCCTCATCACCAACACGCTCGTGGGCGCCGAGATCAGCCGCTCCGTGCCCGAGGCCGCGCGGACGAGGCATCCTGTGGCGAGCCTGCCCGAGGGGCTCGCCGCCCGCACCGATCTGGCGGCGCTCTTTCCCGGCTTTTCACCCGCGCCGTGGGCGGGCGTGCAGGACGCGATCGACCTGGGCCCCGACGCCACCGGCAACGCCGACCGGCTCGTCTGGCGCGAGGACGCGGGCGGCCGGCAGCCGGCCCGGCTCGTGCTCCTCGACACCCCCGACATCGACGGCACGCTGCGGGACAACTGGCACCGCGCGGAACTGGTGCGCAACGCCTGCGACGTGATCGTGGCCGTGCTCACCCAGCAGAAATACAACGACGCCGCCGTCCGCGACTTCTTCGCCGCCGCGGCCGCCGCCGGCAAGGCCGTGGTCGTCATCTTCAACATGATCGACTGGCCGCGGCAGCGCGACCGCATCGGCGGCTGGCTGGCGACCTTCACCGCCGAGACGGGCGTCGTGCCGCTGGCGGTCTATGCCGTGCCGCACGACTTCCGCGCGGCCGAGGCGGGCCGGATCGAGTTTCATCCGCTGCCCGAACTTACGCCCGACGGTGCCGCGATCGACCTTGCCGCCCGGCTGGCCGACTGCGACTTCGACGCGATCAAGCTGCGGGCGATGGAAGGTGCCCTGCGGGTCGTGCTCGACCCGCAGGCAGGCGCCGGCGCGTGGCTCGATTCCTTCGAGACCAGCGCCCGCGAGTGGCGGGACGCCCGGCGGCTGCTGCTCGACGAGGCCCGCGTGCGGGTCGAACTGCCCACCGCGCCCCGGGAGATCGTCTGGAACGAGATCTGGCAGTGGCTCGAGCCGCGGCGGTCGGGGCTCGACCTTGCCGTCAGCAAGGTCTATCGAGTCGCCGGCAAGGGCGTGGGCTGGGTGGCGCGGCGGGCGGGAATCGTCCGCGGCGAGGCGGAGCGACGCGAGGATTTTTCCACGCTCGAACTGGCCGCCTTGAAGACCGCCCTCGGCGACTTCATCGCGCGGCTCGACGACGCCTGCCGCCGCAATCCGCGGCTGGCCGCGATGCTCGGGGCGAGGCTCGTGGAGGGAGACCGGGCCGCCTGGTATGCCGACCTCGAACGGCGGCATGCAGCCCTGCCGCTCGTGTCGGAAGACTATCGCGTGTTCGTCCGCAACGAACTCGACCGCTTCGCGAAGGAAAACCCCGGCATGGTGCGGTTCATCCTCACCGGGCTCAACGTCGGCGCGGTGGCGCGGCCGGCGATCACCGTGGCCCTCGGCATGGCGGGCGCGGCGGCGGTGCCCGCGGCTGCCGCCTCGGCCGGAGGACTCTCCGTGCTCGTGCACCACGTGGGCGACGTCGTCGTGGGCACCGCCGCGACGATCGCCGGCGAAGGGGCGCTCGGCCTCACCATGGCCGGGCTCAAGCCGCTCATCGAAACCCTGTTCGCCGGCTGGTCGGCGGAACGCGGCCGCGTGCTCGCCGAGACGCTGCACGACGTCGTGCTCGGCGACCGGCTCGAAGAGATCGACCGGCTCGCCAATGCGGCCGCGGCACCCGAGGTGGCCGAGGCCCGGCGGCTGCTGCTGGAATGTGGCCGGGAATTCGGCCTGAAGCACGAGCGTGATTCGGCTGCCGATCAGGGCCGGAAGGGGGTGCGATGAACGAGCGACAGACGCCGGGCGAAGCGGTCGATTTCGCCAGCTTCGACGAACTGGTCGAGTCGCTCGCCCGGTGGAGCGGCTCGCTGCCGGCATGGCCGCCGGCCCGGGCGGTGCGGTCTGAGTGGGAGCAGATCGAGCCGCGGCTCGACCGCGCCCGCCGCGAACTGGCGCGGATGCTGGTCGTCGGCGTCGTCGGCGGCACCGGCACCGGCAAGAGCACGCTGGTCAACGCGCTGGCCGGCTGCGACGTGAGCCCGGCCGGCGACGTGGCGCGGCCGACCACGATCAACCCGGTCGTGGTCGCGGCCCGCGACGTCGATCTTTCCTGGCTGCCGGTGGAGGTGATGAACGCCCGCGTCGTCCGCAGCGCCGCCGCCGCCGTCGCCAACATCGTGCTCGTCGACTGCCCCGATCCCGACACGCAGGCGGAGCCACGGCCCGGCGGGGCGGCTGCGCCCGGGTCGCAGTCGCCCGGCCCAGCGCGGCCGAGCGACACCAATCACAACCGCGACCTCCTCGAGGCCGTGCTGCCCGCGTGCGACGTGCTGCTGCTCGTGTCGACCGCGCAGAAATACCGGTCGTGGGTCGTCGCCCGCGAGGTGGCCGCGTTCGCGCCCGGCCGGCCCCTGCTCTTCGTGCAGACCCACGCCTCGCGAGATCCAGACATCCGCGAAGACTGGCGGCGCGAGCTCGAGACGCAGGGCTTCCTCGTGCCGCGGATCTTCCGGCTCGATGCGGTGGAGGCCGCCGCCCGCACCGGCGCGGGGCTCGAGCCCGACGCCGGATTTCGTGAACTCGTCGAGGCGATCGACGCGGAACTGGTGGGCCGTGCCGCCCGCCGCGTCCGCCGCACCGGCAGCCTCGACCTCGCCGGCTGGTTTCTGCGGCAGTCGGGCGAGAGCCTGGCCGGCCTACGCGAGCCCGTCGCGCAGCTCACCGCCGGCGTGGCCGGCGAACGGACCAGGCTCGAGGGCATTCTCGCGAAGGCGGTCGGCGGCCGGCTGCGGGCCAGCCGTGCGGCCTGGCAGCGAATCCTCACCGCCGAGATCGTCGAACGTTGGCACGGCGGGCCGTTCGCGACCTTTCTCCATGCCGTTGAGGCGGTCGCCGGCCTCTGGCCGCGGATGCGGGCCGCCGGCAGCGGCCTCGTCGGCCGGCTGCTGGCCGGGCAGGCGGTCGCCGCGATTCCCGCGGGGCAGGGGGGCTGGCAGGCGGTCGAGGAGTTGGGGCTGTCGGCGGCGGAGGTCGAGCAGTCGCGGAGCGTGCTGGCCGGGCTTGCCGCGCGGGCGCGGGTGGACGAGCCGCTCGTCGGTCGGGCTCGGCTCGACGAAGCCACCGTGACGTCGACCGTCGGCACGCTCCTCGAACGCACGGCGGCATGGCTCTCGTCAGGCATCGATCGGCTCGTCGCCGCCCGACGCGGCCGGATCGACGGGCCGGTGTTTCGCTGGGTGTGCGAGGCGCTCTTCTCGGGACTGCTCGTGGCCGTGCTCGTGCGGGCGGGCTGGAACTTTTTCGTGGGGCACCTCTGGCAGGGCCGCGTCGTCGACGGCGGCGGCTTCCTTCAGGAGGCGGTCGTCTGGCTGATCCTCTGGGGATTCCTCCTGCGGTGGATCGCGTTTGCGCGGGTGCGGGTCGGGCTCGATGGCGACATCCAGTCGCTCGTCGGCCGGCTGCCGGAGGCCCGCCTGACCGATCCGCTGCTGGCCGACTTCGCCGCGGCCGCCGCGGCGACGAGCCGGTTCATCGAGACCGGCGACCGGCTCGCCCACGATCACGAGGCGCTCGTCGCAAGGCTCGCCGAGCCGACCGGCGGCCTGGGCCGGCTGCGGGGAGAATCCCGATGAGCCTCCGGCTGCGTGGGTGCGCCGTGGCCGTGACCCGGCTCATGAGCATGGTGCTGAGCCTGGCTTGGGCCATGCTGGTGGCCGGCGCGGCCGTGCCGGCGGTCGCCGCCGAACTCGACCAGGTCGTGGCCCGCGGCGAGCTCGTCTGGGCCGCCGATCAGGAAGGGGGTGGGCCTCACGTCTTCCCAGACCCCGCCGATCCGCGACGGCTGACCGGATTCGAGGTGGAGCTCGCGGCGCTCCTGGCCGAGGAACTCGGGGTGAAGCCGCGATTCGTGCAGGGTCAGTGGGACCGGCTGCCGCTGCTGCTCGGCCGCACCGCCGACTGTGTCATCAACGGCATCGAACGATCGCCCGAGCGCCGGCGCGACTACCACTGTTCGCGCCCGTATTTCGCCTACAGCCTCCAGCTGCTGGCCCGCCGCGACGGGCCCCTCGACACGTTCGCCAAGCTGGCCGCACCGGGGCCGACGGGCCGGTGGCGGGTGGGCGTGCTCACCGGCTCGGCCGCCGAGAGCGTGATGCGGTCGCGGGCCGACCTCGAGGCCGACGTCGTCGGCTACGACGGCACGATCGATTCGCTCGAGCAGGTGTCGGGCGGCGTGCTCGACGCGGCCGTGATGGACGACTGCATCTTCAGCTTCTACGCCGACCGCTTCGGCCGGTTGCGGACGGTGGAGCGGCCGTTCGCCGGCGGCTACTACACGATCCTCACCGCCCGCGACACGCCGCGGCTCTCCGCGGCGATCGATGCCGCCCTCACCCGGCTCGTCGCCGACGGTCGGCTCAAGGCCCTCTACGACCGCTGGGATCTCGCCGGCCGCCAGCAGATGCTCCTGCTCCGCGACGCCGGCGAGATCCCAGCGGCCCGCCGCAAGGGCTTCGGCGAACTCTGCCGCGAGACGCTCCCCCTGCTCGTGCAGTCGGCCGGCATGACCGTGCTCCTCTCCTGCCTCTCGTTTCCGCTGGCGGTCGGCATCGGCCTGGCCGTGGCCGTGGGCCGGTTGTACGGGCCCGCGTGGCTGAGGTTTTTCCTCACCGGCTCCGTCGAACTGCTCCGCGGCACGCCGCTCATGCTCCAGCTCTACGCCATCTTCTTCCTGCTTCCCAAGATCGGCCTCGCCCTGCCGGCCCTCGTGGCGGCGGTCGTCGGCCTCGCGCTCAACTACTCGGCGTACGAGTCGGAGATCTACCGGGCCGGGCTCAAGGCGGTGCCGCCCGGGCAGTTCGAGGCGAGCCTCGCGCTCGGGCTCTCGAAGTGGCAGGCGCTGCGACACGTGCTCGTGCCGCAGGCGGTGCGGATCGTGATGCCGCCGGTGACGAGCGACTTCATCGCGCTCTTCAAGGATACGAGCGTCTGCTCCGCGATCACGGTGATCGAGCTGACGAAGCGGTACAGCGTACTGGCCCTCTCCACCGGCCGGATCGTGGAACTGGCCGTCGTCACCGCCCTGCTCTATCTTTGCATGAGCTGGCCGCTGGCGATCCTGTCGCGGTGGTTCGAACGGCGTCTCGAGCGGCCGGCCGGCGGCGGCTCGAGGGAGGGCTGAGACCGACGTGATCACCGTGTCGTCGCTGACGAAGTCGCGGGCGCTCGCCCGCGTGCTCGAGGACGTGAGCCTCGTGGGCGCCGAGGGCACCGTGACGGCGCTCGTCGGCCCCTCGGGGAGCGGCAAGAGCACGCTGCTTCGGTGCTTGAACGGGCTGGAGACCTTCGACTCCGGGCGGATCACGATCGCCGGGCATCGGCTCGAGGCCGGTCCGCACCCGGCCGGAGCGCTCGAGCGGCTGCGGCGTGACGTGGGGATGGTGTTTCAGCAGTTCAACCTGTTCTCCCACCTGTCGGCGGTCGAGAACGTCGCCCTGGCGCCCCGCGTGGTGCTCGGGCTGCCCGCCGGGGAGGCGCGGGCCCGCGGCCTCGACCTGCTCGACCGGGTGGGGCTCCGCACCTTCGCCGACGCCCGGCCCGCCACCCTCTCCGGCGGCCAGCAGCAGCGGGTGGCGATCGCCCGGGCGCTGGCGATGCGGCCCGGTGTGATGCTCTTCGACGAGCCGACCAGCGCGCTCGATCCGGCGATGTCGCTCGAGGTGATGGAGGTGATCGTGGAACTCGCGAAGGCGGGTCAGACGATGGTGGTGGTCACGCACGATCACGGCTTCGCGCGGCGGGCGGCGTCGCGGGTGATCGAACTGGCTGCGGGCCGGATCGCCCGCCAGGGCCCGCCCGATGAGGTGCTCGCATCGCCCGAAGTCGGGCGATCCCCCGGCTGACGCCGGGGGCTTTTATGGCGTCCATGCAAGCCCGAAGCGCGAGCGCCGGGATGGTGCACCAACCGATGCCCGATCCCCCGGCTGACGCCGGGGGCTTTTTTTGGCGTCCATGCAAGCCCGAAGCGTCACCGCCGGGATCTGGCGGCGCATAAAAAAACTCCGCCCGGGACTTTTGGTCCCGGGCGGAGCTCACTGGCCGAAGTCGGGCAACAGATCTCCGTTCGACCTATCGACCGATCATCACTTGGCAGAAACCGTGCG
>JBIIYN010000180.1:0-8041 GCA_044346795.1 Pirellulales bacterium | reverse complement strand
GTCGCCGAGTTGCTGGTCGAGGGCGAAGGCCAGCTCTCCGGCCCCGTGCTGCAACGGTCCCGCATGGTAAAGCTGATGAAGACGGCCGCGGCGATCCGCGAACGCACGCACGACACCACCACGGCCCGCATGGTTTCGATGTTGATCGAGCAGATCCTCGAGCTCATGCCCGAGCTGGCCGACGTCACCCCGTGGCACACCGTCGGGCAGAGACGGACGCTCGACGACGTCGGCCGCACGGCACGGCAGACGATCTCGGACGACGTGTTCCGCCGTCCGCTGCGCGATTGAGCCGGCGGCTACCCGCACCAAAAGGGGGCCGGGGGGTGGACCGTCGGGTCAGGGAGCACTCGAAGAGGGCCTGAACTGTCAGGGGCGCGGGCCCTCCGTCGAGCATGCCGCCTGTGCGAACAAGCCCGCCTTGTTCGCACAGGCGGTGCTGTTTACGATCCTCGTGCAGAGGCCGGACTCGCATCTCCCCCAGGGAAAAATCCCGCGGCCGACTCCCCGCTCCTGCCTTCCCTTTCCCTGCATTCCCTCGTTTGGGTCGCCAATCGTGTTTTCACTCCTCGGTGTTCTCGGCATCACGCTCGTGCTGTTGGTCGTCGTCGTGCTGACGGCGGGCCTGCTGTTGGGTAAGTGACGGGCCACGACCCCTGCCCGCCATGCCCGCCACCAGCAGGCAGAAGAAGCCTCCGAGCACGCCGACGAACAACACCCAGGCCATCACGGCCAGTTGGAAATAATCCCTCAGCCAGACGCGGGCGGGGGGTTCCACGCTCTTGGGCACCTTGCGCTGCACCGGGCCATCCCGCCCCGACTGCCGCCGCATGTCGCGACGAAACGCATCCCACCCGGCCTGTGCCTCCGGGCGTTCGAGCTGCTCCAGCCACCCCGAACGGGCCTGCAGCAGCAGGGCGGGCGGAACAATCAAGGTCGCCAGCCAGGCCGCGATCACGGCGGCCGTCACGATGTTCCGAAGCCTCGGCCGCGAGTTCACGACGCCATCCTTTCTTCCGGCCGGCCACGCGGCCCGCCTGGTCATCACTCCGCCCACCTTAACAGTCTCCATCTTGCCTGTCTTTCCCGGCGGCAACCGCTCTGGCCCCGGTGGCCGGCGGCCGCTATCGTCCCCCCCCGTGGCCCCGCCATCCGCAGGCAAACCCGAGCCCCGTCAGGAGCCCGTCGCGTGACTGTTCGTGATTCGTCCGGTTGGATGCTGCCCATGCTGCTGGCCGTCGGCCTGGCGGCACATGCCGCCGAGTCGGCAGCCCAGTCAGGCTGGCTGCCCACGGCCTGGTTCTCGCAGGACTCGATCGACCCCAAGGCGATGTTTCCGCTGGCCGAGAGCGACGGCCCGTGGCTGGTGCTGGCCACGACCTTCCGAGGCGAGGGCGCCCGCGACGACGCCCGCCGGCTGGTGCAGGAACTGCGCGGCCCCCACAAGCTGAAGGCCTACACGCACGAGAAGTCATTCGACTTCACGGGCAACCAGCGTGGCCTGGGCCTGAATCCCGACGGCACGCCGAAGAAGATGCGGTTCGCCAAGGCGGAACAGGTGATCGAAGTCGCCGTGCTCGTGGGCGACTTCGCCTCCTTCGACGATCCGCGCGGCCAGAAAATGCTCGCGAAGATCAAGAACCTGCAGCCGGAGTCGCTCAGCGGCAACAAGGGGAAGAGCCAGTCGTTCGCCGATTTCAAGCGGATGATGGGCTTCGACAAGAACGCCTTCAAGGGGCCCATGCATCTGGCATTCGTGATTCCCAACCCGCTCCTGCCAGAAGACTTTTTTGCGCGTCAACAGGTCGACAAGTTCGTGCTCGACATGAATGCCGACGTCACCAACAGTCTGCTCGACTGCCCCGGTCGCTACAGCGTGCGGGTGGCGACCTTCACCGGCGCCGGCACCTTCGACCAGAAGGCCATCCAGGCGGGCCAGGAGGTGGAATTCCAGGGGCGGCTCGTGGAAGCGGCCGAGAAGGCGCATCGCCTCACCGAAACCCTGCGCCGCCGGGGCTGGCAGGCGTGGGAATTCCACGACCGCGATTCGAGCATCGTCTGCGTCGGCACCATCGACCAACTGACCGTGCCGCAGGCCGACGGCACGACGGCCCCCCATCCGGAAATCGTGCGGATCGTCAGGGAACTCGGCCCCGATCCGACGAAGCTGGCGGCCGGCCAGATCATGCCGCGCAGCATCGACGGCGTGCTGCTCGACGTGCAGCCCCGGCCGATCGACGTGCCACGGGTGCCCACCGGCCGGCGTTGAGCCGTGCCGCACGAGGCCGCGACGGAGACGCGCCGATGGACGCCGCCGAGACGCTTGTGCTGGGGACGACCAACGCCGGCAAGCTCAGGGAACTCGCCGACCTGCTCGCGCCCCTGGGCATCGGCTGCTGCTCGCTCGCCGGCCTGGCCGCGGTCGAAGTCGAAGAAACGGGCGGCTCGTTCGCGGCAAACGCGGCCCTCAAGGCCTCGCAGCAGGCCCGGGCGCTCGGCCGCTGGGTCTTGGCCGAAGACAGCGGGCTCGTCGTCGAGGCGCTCGGCGGCGCACCGGGCATCTATTCGGCTCGGTTCTCCGGCGCCGATGCCACCGACTCCCGCAACAACGCCCTGCTGCTCGAGCGGCTGGCGGGGCATCCGGCGTCGGCACGACGCGCCCATTACGCCTGCCACGCCGCGCTCTCCGATCCCGCGGGCGACATCGTGGCCGTGTCGAGCGGCGTCTGTGGCGGCGTGATCGCCGAGCGCGCGCAGGGGGCCGGCGGCTTCGGCTACGATCCGCTGTTCATCGTGCCGGAATACCATCGGACATTCGGCGAGCTGTCACCCGCCGTGAAGGCCGTCATCAGCCACCGCGCACGGGCACTGCGGGCGATGACTCCGGCGATCGTCCGCTGCCTGCTTCCGAAGCGGCCTTCAGCCGATGACCGATGACCCGCAGCGTGTCGGGAGTGCCGTCCATGCGGCCCTTCACGCTGGCAAGCGCCGGCGCGTAGCTGCCGATTCCATCGAGAAATTCCCGCACCCGCGCCGGCGTCACCTCCTCGAGCAGCGCGAAATCGCCGCATCCCATCGCGGACAGGAACGAGCCGTTCATCAACTGCTCGGAATGGGCCCGCTCGGGCAGCACGAGCAGCGGCTTGCCCAGGTGCAGGCTCTCGCCGATGAGTTGGTTGCCGGCCGCACTCACCAGCGCCCGGCAGCCGGCCAGATCCTCCACGAACCGCCGCTCGTCGATCGCGTGGAACGACACGTTGCCGACGGACTCGCGTTGCCCCAAGCCGTACACCCGCACCGGCAGACCGCAGTCGGCGAGCGACTCGACCGCGGAGAAGGGCGTGTGCCGCCGCAGGTAGCTGACCAGGTATCCCCCGTCGTGTGGCTCCGCCGTCGTGACCTCGCGGCGGAGCAGCGGGCCCACCTGTACGACATGCTCCCATCCGCGGCGGAGGGGCGGCCGGAAAAAGGCCGACACCACGGTGTCGGTCGCCTCCACGACGTACATCCACACGGCGTGGCTCATGAACCACGCGTTCCATTGGAGCGACCACGACAGGGCTTCGAGGTCGTAGGCGAGCAGGAAGTGCTGGTGGTCGATGCTCACCAGGGGGATTCCCTGCCGGCTGGCGGCCCGCGGCAGGGCGGGCTCGAAGTCGGTGATGGCGAGGTCGGCGTGAAAGGCGTCCAGCTCCCGCATCAGCCGATCGACGAGCGGGCCGAGCTGCCGGGCCTGGTAGTCGAGCCCGGCGGCGATCGACCGCATCACGTCGAGCCGACCGTCGGTGTATTGGAAGACGATGCCTGGAATCTCCACGACACGCACGCGCGGATGCCCCTCCCCGAACCGTTTCGCGAGCAGTTCCCACGCGTCGGCCGGCGTGAACAGGAGGATCTCGTGGTCGTGTTCGAGGTGTTCGACCAGCGTGCCGATGCGGGTGGCATGGCCGCGTCCTTCACCGCACAGGCTGATCGCGATCTTCGACATCGTGCTCTCTTGCCGACCATGCCGCGGACGACTCGCGGCGGAACCGTCCGCCGGGGTGCTTGCCGGCCGTCATTGTGGACCGGGCCGGGCCGCCCGACCACCGCGGCCGCGCCTCCCGCCCGCCGGCGGAGCCCTGCCGGCACCCTCGGTCGGCCCCGATTTCGCATTGAAGGCCGGCGGGGCTGCCGCTATCGTTCCGACCCGGCCGGGAGCGGCCCAGCCGGCCGGATTCCGTGCGGACGAAAAACCATGAAGCTACGTTCCCTTGTGCTGATGAGCTGCATGCTGATCGTGCCGTCGTTGGCGATGTTTTCGCACCTGATCCCGCCGGACTGCCGCGCGGCGGCGCGGCGGCAGTTCACCGCGGCCGCCCAGATTTTTTGGCACGAACGGTCCGCGAGGGACGGCGCCGCTGCCCCCGCCCCAGAGCCGCCGCCGGCGGCTCTGGTATCGGTCGCGTCGCCGGGGCCGGCGGTGGCCCTGTTGGCCGACCGCACGCGGCAGGTCCGCGATCAGCAGGCGCGAGAACAGTTGGCGGTCGAGAAACAACTCCAATCCCTCGGGGCGGTGTCGTTCGAGTGCCTGCCGCAGGCGGGGCCGGAAGGGCTCTACAGTTGCTCCTGCCGCGTGCCGGTCGATGCGACCGGCCAGCTCCAGCGGGTTTTTCAGGCCAGCGGTCATGACGCCGGCTCCGCCTCGACGGCATTGCTGGATCAGGTGCTGGCATGGAGGCAGCGGCCGGCTCCGCCGCTGCCGACGGCAGCAGCGGGCGGGGCGGACGCTACGGGCGGCCTGCCGAGCGACCGGTTCCGCTGATTGGTCGCGGAAAAAGCCCTTCCACTGACGAAGGATGGCGCGATGCGAGCCGCTTTTGGACCGCGATCCCGTTTCGAACTCACCCGTGGCTGGAGCCCCCCGCCAGGGCTCGAGAGGAGGCGGTTCACGGGCTTCATCCGCCGGCTCTCGAGGCGTCGGCTCCGCGGACGAACCGCTCAGCCCACCGGCCCGGGGCCGCACCCTCGATCCGACGAGCTGGCCCGGCTCGAAGCCGCCCTGTTTCTCGCCCGAGAACCGCTCTCGACCCGGCGGCTGGCGAAGCTGGCGCGGCTGCCCGACGGCACCCGGGCCCGCACGCTCATCCGCGAACTGAAGCAGCTGCAGGATCAGTCGGGGTCTGCCTTTGGTGTCGAGCAGATCGCAGGCGGCTTTCGGCTGCTGACCCGCGCTGCGCTGGGCCCCTGGGTGCGACGGCTCCTGGGCACCCCGGCCGAAAACCGGCTATCGGGTGCCGCTCTCGACACGTTGGCGATCGTGGCCTACCGGCAG
This sequence comes from Pirellulales bacterium, assembly GCA_044346795.1. GTDB lineage: Bacteria > Planctomycetota > Planctomycetia > Pirellulales > UBA1268 > CAMCQY01. Next base: position 2,727 of record JBIIYN010000180.1, on the reverse strand, counting down.
CCTGTCACCCGCGCCGAGATCGAAGCCATTCGCGGCGTGGGCTGCGAAGACATGCTCAGGCAGTTGATGGAGCGGGATTTCGTCGCCATCGGGGGCCGCACGGAAGACCTTGGGCGGCCGAATGTCTACGTGACCTCGCGCCGATTTCTGCAGGCGTTCGGGCTGGCCCGGATCGAGGACTTGCCCCGGATCGAAACGGGTGATCGGCCCGGGATCGAACCCGTCTCCGGGGCCCCGCCAGATGCCGCCCGGCCGGCCGATGCGGTCGCTCCGGGCGGCAATCCAAGCGGCTAAGAGCCGGGCGGCGGGCGGATTCCCCGCGGCAGCCACTTGCAGGGAGTTCGCGGCGGCGACACACTTTCGCGTCCGGTCGGCAGAAAATGGCCGCGCGGGCGTCGATTTCCCGGAATTCTTCGCCCACGGCTGATTTTTTTGTTCAGCCTGTTGGATCATTTCGGACGATCGGGTACAGAAATGTTCCGAACCGGTGCGGGTTCGCCCCGGCCGATCGTCGGTTGTCGGTCCTGTTCGTGCCTGGATTGTTGGTTCGTGCCTGGTTGGTTTCAGAGTCTTCCGTTCCGTCCTTCGTGTTCCGACCTTGTTCCGACCTTAATTGTTCGCATCCGACTCGCGGGCGGCGCCGCAGCGGCGCTTGCGAACAGACTTTTGGAGGTGTTGCCGTGACGATTGCGACGAGTGGCCGAGGCCATCAAGACGTGCTGAACGCCGACGTGTTCTCGTGGAGCGAACTTCCCGATTTGCTCGCCGCAGAGGATCTGTTCGATGCGCCGGCCGGTGGCCAAATCGATCGTCCGGCCGTCATGGCCGCTCGGGAAGACGAGGAAGACGATGACGAGGATGAAGAGTACGAGGACGAAGACGAGGAGTATGAAGACGAGGACGAAGAAGAAGACGAGGAGGAGGACGGCGACGAAGAACTCGAAGACGATGACGACGAGTGGGAAGAAGTCGAGGACGATGAGGACGAGGAAGAGGAAGACGACGACGAAGAGGGCGACGAGGAAGACGACGACGAGGAGTGGGAAGACGACGACGAGGAGTGGGAGGAGGAAGACGAAGACGAAGATGATGAGGACGACGACTGACGTCGCATCATTCGCGTGGCGGGCCGTCCCGATCCACCTTCATCGCCATGGCTTTCATCAGGGCGATGAAGACGCGGGTGCTTCAAGGCCCCGCTCCAGAGCCATGTCGATCCTCACGAGCCTCCCCTTGCGATCGACCTCGAGAGCCACTCGATCGCCTGCGGCTGCGAGCCGGGCGACCATCTCCGCCTGACTGCCGATCGCTTGGCCGTCGATGGCGGTCACCCGATCGCCCAGAGCAATGCCGGCCCGCGCGGCGGGTGAATCGGCCGTGATCCTCACGATCACGGGGGCCGTCAGCTCGGCAGGATCCTCGCGGGTGCCGATGCCCCAGCGGGGCCGCGGATTGTCGCCGGGCTTCGCGGCCGGTGTCGCTGACGCTCCGGCCGGCGGCGGGCCTTCCAGTGCCTTCCTCGTGGCATCCGATTCCTGCCGCGCCTGGGGCCGAAACCGTCGGGCCGGGCCGGGATCGTTGGCCACGGCCGTCACGAAGTCGAGCGTGAGCCGCGCCACGGGCTCGATTCCCTCGAAGTTGACGAGCTGCACGTCGTCGCTGGGGCGGTGATACTGGTCGTGCAGCCCGGTGTGAAACATGACGGTCGGGATTTTGGCCGCGATGAACGGATAGTGGTCGGAGTCCTCCTCGATCGCCCAATCGAAGGCCAGCTCGAGCGGCGTCGCCCCCGGCCGGTTGTTGGAGCTGAAGACCGCCGCCCGCAATCCCTCCGCGGTGCGGGCCCCGTAGACCTCGAGCCGCTCGCCGCGGAGCCGCCCGATCATGTCGAGGTTCACCGAGAAGACGATCGACATCGGGGCGATCAAGGCCGGCCGCACCCGCACGAAGTGGTACGAGCCGAGCAGGCCCTTCTCCTCGCCGTCCCAGAAGGCAAAGAGGATCGGCCTGCGGGGGCGGTTCGGCAGGTGCTGCATCGCCTCCGCCACCTCGATCAGGCCGGCCACGCCGGAGGCGTTGTCGTCGGCGCCGTTGTGGACGAATCCGAAGGGACCGTAGCTGTTGCCGGAGTTGCCGTAGCCGACGTGATCGTAGTGGGCGCCGACGACGACCAACTCGTTGGCGACGGCCGGGTCGCTGCCGCGGGCGATCGCGAGAATGTTGCGCATCCCGCCAAACTGCTGGTACCAGCTGCCGTTGTCACCGGCCGGTTCGAGCCCGAGTTTCTCGAGGTGGCTGACGATGTAGCTGCCGGCGGCCCGTCCGCCGCGGCTGCCCCCCTCGCGGCCTTCAAGCGCGTCGTCGGCGAGAGCGCAGACATGCCGCTTGGCGTCGGCGGCCTGGATGCTTGCCCGGGCGGCGGCCATCATTTCGGCGGCGACCGCGGCGGGCCCGGTGGCCGCCGCCAGCACGAGGGCGGCGCGGGCGGCGTGCCGGACGAGCGACGGAAACGTCGTGATCCTCATGGCGGGCGGAGCCTCCTTGCGTGGCCGGCGGACGGGGTCCAGAATAGAGCCTCCGGCGTGATCCCCGTCCATGCGGGTTTTTCCGGGGTTTGGAGAGGTGGCAGAGCGGTCGAATGCGCGTCTTTGCTAAAGACGTGTCCGGTCAAAAGCTGGACCGCGGGTTCGAATCCCGCCCTCTCCGTTTTTGGGTTTCGCAGGGTTT
>JBIIYN010000443.1:0-8047 GCA_044346795.1 Pirellulales bacterium | reverse complement strand
ACACAACCCGCGGCCGCTCTGGACCGAAACAATGTTAAGCAATGCCGCATGCTCTTGCTTCCTCATAGCATTTGGATAGATCCTACCGTCTATGAAGTTATGCCGGTACTTCTTCCGCATCTCATGCGAGTCAAAGAAAAATTCTCGGCTGAGAGACGCGGTGAGCCCAACGATCAGATGTACGCCAAGGATGAGAACTCTGCTCTCAAGAGCATTCCGGGGCTAAAGATCGCGGCCTCACCGAATCCGTTAGTGGCGGGCTATAAACACAGGGGATGGGCCGCAAGTCATATCGTGCCCACACGTTGGTTCACTGACTGCCAAAAGGGCTACGGCAATTCCAACGGTTCAGAAATGTATTCCTTCATTCCAAATGTAGTCTGGCTTCCGGGTGCCTACGCGCACTATACAGATTTTGGTTCATTGCAAGACTATCAGCAGGAAGAACTGCCCCTCTTCAATGTTTACTTGTATAGCTTTAGTCGATTCCTCTACGAACACCGCATTAGCACTGCCAGCCCGCACTACAGGCATTGCGATGGACTGTGGGCCACCTTCCAGATGCACGTAGAGCTTTCTGGCAGCAAATTACGAAGCTTTTATCCGGATCAGTGGCACAAATGGCATGTCGAAGATGTGCATCGCGTAAGCTTGTTTGATACCACGCGGTTCTTTCAGCGGTACTGGAATAAGAAGCTTGTGCCGCCAGCGATCCAACAGCTCCTAAACCAGGCACAAGACTTCGCTAGCGTCCTGTCGTCGCATGGGAGCGAGGTGCCCATGACCGACAATGATAAGCGCAAAGCACTGAGACGATTTGCGGCGGGGATAAAAGCGAAGTGCCATCGCAACTCCGAAGCGAAAGCTGCCGCGACAGCGGCCGCAGCTAGGCTACAGCAGTACTGCGAACGATGTGTCAGGAAATTCGCCTCAGTGCAGCGAAAACTAACGCCAGTGCAGAATGGCTTGCCAGCACGCCAAACAAAGCCGTGATCTCGGGGGCTCTCGTTGCTTCATTGTGTTCCAGTAGTGGGCCCTGGCTGCGGCGTCAACAACCAGGTCAGCAGGCGTTTTTGTACGCTTTCGCGGCGACATCGGAAGGATCGTCAATTCCTAGTGCGATGGCCATCAGTTCCAAATTGGTCAGCGTGCGACTCCCGATACACACGTGTCGGTAGAAGACCCATGAATTGACGACCCACATTTCGTCGCCAGTTTGCGATTGCGTGGCCGCCGGCTCGCAATCAGCGGAAACGAAGAACACGTCGGCTCCGGTTGCGACTTCCGAACACCGTGTGCGCAGCCGGTCATAGATCCGCGGGTCAGGGCACACCTTCTTGGCGTGTGCTTTCAAGTGATATGCCCACGCATATCGCTCGCTTTTCCCCCACGGACGGTGGCACACCCGCAGTGGATTTGCTGCCCTCAATGCCGAAAGAAATGCGCGATTCCCCTTCGGATTGGCCACGCGATCGCAACCTATGAGCGTCTCGACGAGGGGAAGCCAGTGCATCTCGTTGACGAATCGCTTCATCCAAAGGTCGCGTATCTTCTCGTTCGCCGGACGTCCCATTTGGGCGAGCTCAGGGACGTCACATCGCGTGATCCGTACCCTGGCGTCAAAGGTGTTGTCTGGAACCGTCTTACCGTGCCGTGAGCAGGGAAACAAAAGTCCACCGTAATCTATGGTCTTCAACGACATGACTGACTCCTCCTGATTGCAGGCCACTCGGCCGACGCCGTCGCAGAACCGTTCGGGCGACACGCTTTCGCGCCGGCGTTACCCGTCTAATGACCGGATGCCTTCCGAGGGCCTGACGCTCAATGCGAGTCGGTAGTGGCCGGATACACCTCACACCATAAAACCCCAGTCAATCGTACAACTCGGGTGTCGTGCTTGGATCGCTTCTTCTTCGTCTTCGTCATACTGATCGCCGACCGCCAACACGCTCAAGCCGCACGCATTAATGACCGCAGCGATTTCGTCCGAGTCCAGATAGCACCGTGGCACGACAAGGTGCTCAAGCGACTTCAGGCTCGCCAGATGATCGATAACGTCATACATATGCGACGCGTCGGAGCCGCTCAAAGCATCGGCGGCCAACTCCCTGAGTCGAGGTAGTCCGCTCAGCACGTCGACGCATTCACGATCAAGGCTGAAGCCCTTCAGCAGTTCCAGTGTCCTCAGTCTTGGCATTTTCTCGACGAGCGGAACAAGAGTCTGGGCATTGGCTGCCGTGAAGTGACGCAGGCGTACATCAACCACAAGGCTGCACAGGACTTCGAACTCGGGCTTCAAAAACATATTGAACGCTGCCGACGACAACCGTGACGCATCAGCGCAGAGAATCGCAGCCGGCTCACTGCCTTTTAAGCCCAGCATCATCTGGGCGTAAAGCTCTGATTCAAACTTCTGATCATTCTCGGGCGCCACAATTTCGAAACTTTGGAATAAACCCGGCAGAAACCAGTAGGGATAACCCATTTGGCGATCCTCGGCGTCACGGTGGTTTTTGGCTTAAGTCAACAGATCATCGCACGACGAACGGATTGTCCGCGAGCCTGACGGTCTTCGCCCCCAGCCCGGCGTGACTTTCCGGCCGGCAGGACAGCACGATCAGTTGCAGGCCGCGGCTGGCTGCCAGGTCCAGCATCTGCTGGAGCGATGGCTGCCGTTCAGCGTCGCTATTTACGAATGCGTCGTCGAAAATTACGGGCAGGCTCCCGTCGTAGGCTTCGGCGATAATTTCCGCCAGAGCCAATCGAAACGCCGCTGAAACCTGTTCCTTTGTTCCGGAACTCAGCTGCCAAAAGCCAAACGGCTCATCGGCAGCCCCGCGACGGGAAATCGTCAGCTGGCTGAAGTGGCCGTCGCGGTAGTCGACCGAGACCGTGGCGCCCTCGCCAAAGACCTTCTCCAGGTAGCCAGTCACGCGGTTCGAGAGCGGCGCCACGAATTGCGACTCCACATCCCGTTTCTTTTCGGCGAAGAGCGACGCCAGCAGCTTCACCGCTTCGGCCTCCCGAGCAGCCCGCGACTGCTCCGTCGCCGCCAGCCGCTGCTCGGCCGCCGCCCGGGCCAGATCCTCCCGCGGATCGGTAGTGCCCGCGAGTTCGAGCTTGGCCCGGGCCAACTGCAGCTTCGTTTCGGCATCCTGCTTGTCTTGGATCGCGTTGTTGATGGCCCTGTCGAGACGAATCCGGTTGAGTTCTAGGTCTTCGGGCCTGAGCCTCAACAGCATGGCCCGCGATGCCGCAAGATGCGCTGCCGCCCGGTTCTTGGCTTCTTCCAAGGCGAAGATTCGGGGCTGCCGATCCGTGCCGTGCCGCTCCTCGAGCACCGAGGCCTTCGCCCGCAATGCCTGCAGGCGGGCACGGTTGGCCTGAAGGCTTTCCACAGCATCCAGTCGCCGCTTCGTAACAGACATCAGGGCCACACGGGCGCGTTCGACGGCCGCGGTCGCCATCTTGGCCACCTCGACGGCGTCGTTCATCGCCGTCTGTGCCGCGACGAGCGCTTTCTGCACTTCGGCGAGGTCCTCGGAACGTGACCGGCCTCCCCGCGGGATCGAATTGTCGGGCGAACGCCGGCGGACTTCGGCCGCTGCCTTCTTGATCTCGGCATCGAGCGCTGCAAGATCGGCGTCGGCCTGGGCACCGCCCAGCCCCTCGATCGCGAGGTTCACGGCATGGATGTCGGCGGCGAGCGACTGCCGCCGAGCAAACGCCTCGCGAGCGGCGTCAATCGACGCGATGCCGTGGGTCGTCAGGGCCGCGTGCAAGGCCGACCTCGCTTCCTCGAGCCTCTGCGTTGCCTCCGCCAGCGACCGGCCACCGCCGGGCGTGACCCGGATGATCGCCGTCGCATTCGGGCCGCCCACGGCCAGTTCCGCAGCAGCCGTGATCGTCACAGGGTCCCCCGCAATCAGCCCCTCGCCAGCCAGCGTCACAGGCCCGGTGGCCGAGAGCACCTCCACCTTCGTGGCGATGGCCTGCAGCGTCGCTTCGGCCGCCTCAAGTCGCCGCTCGAGCTGGAAGAGTCCCGCCACGTCGTCGGCGGTGAACGCCGGCACCTGCACCAACTCGGTCTCGAGTTCCTTCGCCCTCCGCCGCCGCTCGGCGATCAGCTCGCACCGGCCCCCAAGGCCCTCTCGCTCCACGAGCAGCCGGGCATGCTTCTCCCAGGCATCGTGAAACGCATAGGCGGCCGTCGCAACCGCCTGCCGCTGGCTCGCATCGACCACCTCCTTAGTGGCCTTGTCGCACCAGACAGCACACTCGGTCTCTTCGCGCTCGAGCTCGGAGAGCGTCTTCACATGGGGATCAAGCTGAACCTCCAATGCCACGAGCTCCTGGCGGCAGGCGACGATCTCCTGATCGGCCCGCACCGCTTCGGCGTGCGCCGCCTCCGCGGCGGTCGTGGCGGCCTGTCGGTCGGCAATCTCCGCGCCAAGTTCTGCGGCCTCCTGCTGCCGCCGCCGGACGTCGTCCAATTCGCCCCTGTATCGCACGAGCTCGGTCTCGCTGATCGCGATCGTTCGGCGTGCCCAGTCGATCGTGTCCACCGCCGCATTCAGGCTGGTGACCGTCGCGGTGGCGTGGTCGTAAGCGGCGTCGGCCGCCTCACGGGCCTTGTTCGCCTTCTCAAGATCGGAGCCCGACCGCGGCTTGCCCTTTTCGACATCGGCAAACGTCTCATGCAGCCTCGCGGTGACGTCGGCCGACACCGTGGCATCGAGCGGCGACTCGAGCACGCCGCCGCCGTCGATCCGCGAGAGCCGCTCGCGGAGCAGCTCCGCATGCCGGTCGGCGTTGGCGTGCACGAGGGGGTCGCGCGTGGCCGACTCCTGCCACACCCAGAGCCCGGCCCACTGGTGCCTGAGCCGCTGATCGAGGTTCCGACCGCCCCCGACATCCTCTGCCTGGAGAATCTCGTGAATGCGGGCCTCGGCGTCTTCGTTGTGCCTGGTTTTCGCAGGGGTGCCGCCTGAGGCTGATCCCGCAGAGTCATATTCCTTGAGCGTCGTGCTCGCCGACTGGTTGCCGGTGAACACCTTCGTAATCAAAAAAGTTTTGCCACCGCTCTCAAGGAGAACCTCAACCGTTGGATGTCCTCCCCAGAGCTCAGACAGCATGGCTTTCTGAACCGCTCCGGTCACCCGGCTGCGGAGGAAAAGCGCCGAATGAATGGCTTCCACCACCGTGCTTTTTCCGGTCTCATTCCCACCGAGGATGACGGTGCGCGCGGCGTCGAATTCGACCTTGAGTTCCTTGTGAATTCGATAATTCTTGATCGTGGCTGAAATCAGCTTCATGGCAATGCTGCTCCGAGGGGTTGCGGTCTAACGGTGTGGGACGTGGTAACGGGGGTTTCGTGCGGGACTAGTTCGTTGCCCCTGCGGGCAGAGACGAAGTTGTTTCGGACTGCCGCGACGCCTTCGGCACCGGCCGCTGCGAGTGGTCGCAGCGGTGCGAGGATTCAGGGTGGGCGAGTGCGTGCAGCATGAAGATGGCCTGTCGGATCACGTCGATCTCGGCCTGCGGCCCGCCAGCCTCGAGCTGCTGAACCAGTTCCTCGGCGACGCGAGAGATGATCGGGTCGCCCGGCCGCTCGGCCAGGTCGTGAATCTCATCCGCCGTCGGCGTGATCTGCACGGCGTCGGCGAAGTCCAGCCGCAGGAGCCTCGCATCCCACGACTCGATGATCCGATCGAGTTCCTGCCGGCCCGCCAATGACACGGTGCCGGTGACGGTGATCCGGGCCAGCGATCCGTCGAAACCGGGCTCGCCCTCCGCGGTCGGATGAGTAGCCTGCGTCAGCCAGGCGTCGAGATACGCCGGCCCCCGAGATTCCGGGACGCCGTCTGTGGCAACGCTGGTGGCAACACCGGTGGCGATGCCGGTGTTGGCGCCGGCACTGGCACCACCATCACCGGAGGCGACCGCCGGTGTGCCGAACTCCGACTCGGCCACGGCGTCGAGGGCGATCGTGTGTGTCAGCCAGCGGAACCGGCCGGTGCGAATCGTCTCCACCAGCGGCGGCCCCCCCCGGCTCACAATGACGCATGCCACGTGGCCCGGTTCCTGGCCGGCCTTCGGAAAGCGGTCGGTCTCGGGCGTGCCGGAATACCAGGCCTTGAAACCGACCGGACTGAAGCCGTGCCAGTCTCCCAGAGCGATGAAGTCGATTTCCTGTTCGATCGGCAGGCGGTCGAGGGCGATGGTGTTGGCGGGTCCGACGACTTCGCCGTCGTCGTCGCGCTGACCGCTGCTCGCGAACACCGTCGTGCTGCCGTGCGCAATGGCGATTCGAGGGATCTCGCCTACGGCCGAGAAGTCGAAGCTGCGGATCCAGGCGGTCGGATCCGTGGCTTGATGGCGACGGAGCAGAGGGCACGAGAGCAGTGCGACGCGCTGTATGTCGCCGCTCACGTCGCCGCCGGGGCCCTTCTCCCGATCGCTGAGATCCACGACCGTCGCGGTCGGCGTGACGAGCAGATGAAAATTCGGGGCCACCCGCTCCCGTTCGCGAAGGTAGAAGGCGTTTTCCCAGACGCTGTCGGGGCCGGCATGGTCGTGGTTGCCCGGGATCGCGTAGACCGGCACGCCGAGTTCGGCGATCGCGCCGAGTGCCGCGGAGATCGTGGCACGGGCCGGGGTCGGCGAGTCGAAGATGTCGCCGGCCACGACGACGAACCGGGCCTGCCGATCGCGGACAACGGCCCCGATGCGGCGAATCACCTCGAACCGCTCCTGCTGCACGCGGGCCCGCTTGGCAGGATCGGCGATCCCGGCGAACGGCTTGCCGAGCTGCCAGTCGGAAGTGTGGACGAACGTGATCGAACCTGTGTTCGAAGCACCAGTTTTGGCACCAGACTGCTTGGGCATCTTCTGTCATCCCGCGGCGCGGGCTCCGGAGGTTGGCTGACGAGGGGGCGATGTGACGGAGGAGGTGGTGGACGAGGTGGTGAACGACGCGATGGCAGCTATCGTCAGGCCATGGTCGGGCCGAGTCTCGACAGATCTGGTCAAGACTCGGCCCATGACCGGGGTTTGCCGCCGGCCTCACGCCTGGATCGGCGGGGCGTCGCTGTCGCCGAGGAGGCGTTCGAGGGCGTCGAGGCCGCCGGCCGCTTCGCCGAGTTCGAGCATGCGGGCGATGTTGGCGTCGGGCTCCGGCTTGTCGTCTTCGCGGGCGAGTTCGAGGTCCACCTCGCCGGTCTGCATGGCGTGCCGGATCACCGGGTCGAACTGCCGCACCGCGATCAGCAGACAGGCGACAGCCCGGTGCAGCTGCTCGCCGCACATCCGCGACTTCTCGAGAGGAATCTCGACGTTGGCCTGGAGGTGATCCTCGTCATTGAGGTCGAGTCGGATGAGCTTCAGCTTCGACTGTATCCTCACGGCCGCCTCACACACGGCCGCACGGTGCTCGCAGCCGCCCAGGCTCCACGTTCTGGGAACCATGGCGACGCAGAACTCGCCGGCCTCCGCCAGCCGCACCAGAATCTGGATGTGGGCATCGCCGTCGGCGTCCCGGTAGGTGTTCTCGTCTTCATCGCTTTTGAAACCGATTGCGATGACGTTGTGCTCCTCGTGGGTCTCGTACTTGAGGCCGGCCTGGTCAAGAAAACGTTTCAAAGCTTTGAACGTGGTGGCCATGGAAATCTCCTGTGCAAACAAGGGGACGGGCTGGAAGGAACTGGTAAAAGACTGGAAAGATTGGGAGGGTTTGAGGTTGTGGGGTCGGTGAATGGAATTGCCTGCGGGGGCGGGGTCGCCGCCGTTCAGTTCTGCTCGCCGTCGCGGCCGCGCTGATCGTCAAGCCACTCACGAAACGCCTTGAGCACCGCGAGCCGAACAGGAGTGCCGCCGGGCTTGGCGGAGATGGCGGCCGCCCGCATCATCGAGCCGATCGAGCGGCTACGGGCCTGCCTGCCTGTCTTGGCCTGCTCGGCGGTCGCCGCCGGCTCCTCCGACGTGGCCGGCTCGTCGGGAGCGGCCGAGTCGTCGGGCTTGTTGGGCTTGGCAGGCTTATCGAGTTCGC
>JBIIYN010000179.1:0-8144 GCA_044346795.1 Pirellulales bacterium | reverse complement strand
TCGACGCTCGCGCCGTCCCGGGCCACGGCCTCGGCGGCCGCCAGGCTGAGATGGTTCATCCGCCCCACGGCCACGACCGTGGCGTCGGTGCCGGCCCGTGCGATCCGCGCCGTTCCGAACGGGATCTCGAAGTCGCCCTCCTCGACCGGCGCTTTGAGCTGGAGCAGTTCGCGGTGCTCGAGGAACAGCACCGGATCGTCGCCCCTGAGCGCGTGGGCGAAGAGCCCCTTGGCGTCGCGGGGCGTCGAGGGCACGACGACCCGCAGCCCGGGCACCTGCGCGAACATGCCGTAGTAGCTGCCCGAATGGTGGGTGGCCGCCGAGTGGCCGATGCCGATGCAGCCCCGGAGCACGACCGGCATCTTCAGCCGGCCGCTCGACATGAACTGCACCTTCGCGATCTGGTTGACGATCTCTCCCCAGGCGTCGAGCAGAAAGTCGACGAACATGAAGTCGACCACCGGCCGGGCCCCGGCCATCGCCGCACCGCAGGCGAGTCCCGTGAAGCCCCGTTCGCAGATCGGCGTGTCGCGGAGCCGGTCGGGGCCGTACTTCGCGTACAGGCCGGCCGTGGTGCGGAAGTTGCCGCCGCGGCGGCCGATCCCCTCGCCGAGCACGAACACCGACGGATCGGCGGCCATCGCGGCGTCGAGCGCCTCGACGGTGGCCTGGATGAAGGAGAGCGGCCGGGCGGCGGGATCGGCCGCCGGCTCGCGGACGTCGCGAGGGCTCGCGTAGACGTGCGTGGTCGCGTCGGCGGCGGTGGGAGTCGGCGCCGCCTCGGCGGCCGCTCGGCCGCGGGCCACCTCGTCGGCCACCTGCTGCTCGATCGCGTCGAGATCCTCGGCGGCGATGCCGTGATCGTGCTCGAGCCGGCGGCGGAAGGCGGCGATCGGGCAGCGTTCCTTCCAGGCAGCCACCTCCTCGCGGGTGCGGTAGTCGAAGTCGCCCATGCCCTCGGCGTGGGCCCGCGTGCGGTAGGTCTTGCACTCGATGAGCGTGGCCCCTTCGCCGGCCCGCGCCCGCGCCACCGCCCGCGCCGCCGCGGCATGCACGGCGAGCACGTCGTTGCCATCGACCTCCTCTCCCGCGAGGCCGTAGTTGGCCGCGCGGCGGCCCACGTCGGGGATGCCGCTGGCCTCGCTGAAGGGCACCTCGGTCGCGAACTGGTTGTTCTCGCAGATGAAGAGGGTCGGCAGCTTCCAGATGGACGCCATGTTGAGCGCCTCGTGGAAGGCGCCGTTGTTGACCGCGCCGTCGCCGAAGAAGGCCGCCGCCACGCCGCCGTTTTTGGCGAGCTTGAAGGCATAGCCGCCTCCGGCGGCCTGGAGCACGCAGGGGCCGACGATGCCGCTCGTGCCGAGCATGCCGATCTCCGGGGCGAAGAGGTGCATGCTGCCGCCGCGGCCCCGCGAGCAGCCGGTCACCCGGCCGAAGAGTTCGGCGATGAGCTGCTCGGGAGGCAGTCCCTTCGCCAGCGCGTGGCCGTGGCCCCTGTGGGTGCTGAAGATGACGTCGCGCGGCTCGAGGTGGGCGCAGACGCCGGCGGCGATCGCCTCCTGCCCCACGTAGGTGTGGCAGGCGCCGTGGATGAGTCCCCGCTGGTGACAGCGGGCGAGCTCCTCTTCGGTGAGCCGGATCACGAGCATCGCGCGGAAGAGCCCGAGCAGGGCATCCCGGTCGAGGCCGGCGGGAGTGTCGCCAGGTTCCCGCGATCGACGTGGCTTGGCCATGATGGCGGATCGTTCGCTGTCGCGGTTCATGCGTCGTCTCCTGTTGCCCGAGGGCCGATCGTGCCGCCCGCGTTCATCGCCAGGTTGCCGCCGTCCATCGGGATCAGCGTGCCCGTGATCCACGACGAGGCGTCGGAGGCGAGCAGCACGATGAGCCCCTGGACGTCCTCGGGCCGGCCGAGCCGACCGCGCGGGATGCCCGAGAGCCATTTCTTCTCCATCGCCGGATCGGCGGCGATCCGCTGCTCGATGCCCGGATTCATCACCTGGGCCGGCAGGATCGCATTGACCCGCACGCCCCGCGCGGCCCACTCGGTGGAGAGTTCGCGGGTCATCTGGGCCACGGCCCCCATCGCCATCGCGTAGGCGATGTGGCCGCGGCCGAGCGACGTCATGCCGCCGATGCTGCCGATGTTCACGATCGAGCCGCCCCCCTGGCGGAACATCCGCCGGGCCGCCTCGCGGCAGTGGGCGAATCGGCCGACGACGAGATTCTCGAGCACCTGGCGGATCTGCTCGGGCGTGATCAAAAGCGGGTCGACCATCAGCCCGTCGCCGGCGACGTTGGCGAGGAAGTCGACGCGGCCATGCTCCGCGTCGATCCACTCGAAGAGCCGGCGGGCCGCGTCCACGCTCGACGTGTCGTGCAGCCTGCCCACCGCCCGGCCGCCCGCCGCCGCGATCTCCCTGCCGGTGACGGCGAGCCCTTCTTCGTTGCGGTCGAGCATGATCACCGTCGCACCGTGGGCGGCGAGGGCCTGGCTGGCGGCCTTGCCCATGCCGCTGGCGGCACCGGAGACGACGGCGATTTTTCCGGTGAGATCAAAAAGCAGCGGATTCGTCGGCATGTTTTTGTGAGCCATGTTCAGGTGGTGGGCGTGGTGCCTGGCGCGAGGCCGGCCGCCCGCCGCTCGATCAGCCACGCAGCGAGGACGGCCATGATCATGCCAAATACCATGAAGCCGGCCATCGGCCCGACGCCGAACGAGCCGACGAGTTTCGGCGCGAAGATGCCGCCGCCATTGGCGACGGAATTGACCAGCGCGATCCCGGCCGCCGCGGCGGCGCCGCCCAGGAAGAGCGGCGGCAGCGCCCAGAACACGGGCAGCACGGCCATCATGCCGGCCTGCGCGAGTGAGAGCCCGGCGAGCTTGCCCCACGGGCCCACGGGCATGGCGGCCAGGATCCAGCCGGCCGCCGCCAGGCCGAGCGCGACAAGCACGACAGGGGCCCGGCGACCGATGGTATCGGAGATCCGGCTCGCGGCGAGCATGGCGATCACCGCCGCCAGCTGCGGCAGCACCGAGAGCACGCCCACCTTCCAGTAGAGGCCGGTCGTGCCGCCCCCCGGGCCGACGAGCAGCGGCTGGAACGAGTCTTTGATGAGCTTGGGGAGATAGGCACCGGTGGCGTTCGTGCCGATGGCCACGGTGAGGTAGAGGCCGATCAGGATCCAGACGCGGGCGTCGGCCAGCGCGGAGAGCTTGTCGCTGCCGCCGGCCTCGATGCGTCGCTCGTCCTCCCGCGCCCGGTCGGCCTCGAGCCACTCCCGCTCCTCGGCCGCGAGCCAGCCCGCGTCGCGCGGGCCATCCGGCAGGAGGAAGAGCGCCGAGAAGCCGAGCAGCACCGACGGAATCCCCTCGAGGATGAAGAGCCACTGCCAGCCCTCGAGGCCGGCCACGCCCTGCATCGAATCGAGGATCAGCCCCGAGGCGATGTTGCCGAGGATCGTCGCCACCGGGATCGCGAGCATGAACCAGGCGACGACCCGCGCCCGCAACGCCGCCGGAAACCAGGCCGTCAGGTAGAAGATGATGCCGGGGAAGAAGCCCGCCTCCGCCACGCCCAGGAGAATCCGGGCGCCGAAGTAGCTCACGGGCCCGATCACCCACGCCGTGAGCGTCGACACGAGCCCCCACGAGATCATGATCCGCGCGATCCAGCGGCGGGCGCCGAACCGGCGCAGGAGCATGTTGCTCGGCACCTCGAAGAGCAGGTAGCCGACGTAGAAGATGCCGTAGCCCCAGTCGATCACGGAGTTGGAGAAGCCGAGACTGTCCACCATGCCGAGCCGCGCGAAGCCGACGTTGGCCCGGTCGATGATGTTGAAGGTGTAGAGCAGCGCCAGATACGGCACGAGCCGCCAGATCACCTTCCGCATCGTCCGGTCGCCGACGTCGTTCATGGCTTCTCGCCCGCCTGCTCTGCGACGAGAGCCAGCGCCCGGCCGTAGCCGCCGCGGGTGGCGGCGATCTTGATCGGGGCGAAGAGAAAGAAGGCCTCGCGATCCGCGATCGCCCCGAGGCCGGTGAGCATCTCCACGACGACGAGCCCCTTCGAGCCGGCCAGCCAGTCGACCTCGCGGGCCGTCGTCGCATCGACGCCGCCGAGCGTGGGGCCGTCGGTGGCGAGGCAGCGGATGCCCCGCTCGGCGAGGTAGGCGACGGCCTCGGGCGCGACGGCCGGCCAGCCCTCGGCCAGTCCGGCGAGTGGCTTGGCGAAGCAGGGCTCGACCGCGGGCGCCGCCGGCAGGGGCGCGAGGTGCTTGTCGGTGTGGCCCGAGAAGAAGATCACGACCTCGCCGGCCTTGAAGGGCCGCGTGGCCGCGTGCTTCTCGAGCATGGCGCGGCTGACGAGCGGGCTTGAGGGCCTGCCCTCGGCGAACGTCGCCGTGCCGACGAGCCCGCGCAGATCGACGACGTGCGCCGGGCCCATCATGCTCGCGAGCGGCGCGTCGGCCGTACGCATGGCCGACGTGCCGAGCGGCCCGTGACGTTTCTCATAGCCGGCCACGGCTTCGCGGATGGCGGGCTCGGCGGCGGCGATCTCGGCCCGGTCGGCCGGCAGCGCAAAGCTCGGCAACACCACGTGCGTGCCCGCGAGGCTGTCGAAGAGATGCCCGAGGGCGAAGAAGGGACCGCGTTCCTTCGAAAACCTGTTGAGCACCTTCGCGATGTACCGGCCGCCCTCCTCGCCGGGGCCCCAGCCGGGCCAGACGACCGGCAGGTTCTCGTCGAGCGTCACGGAGAGATCGACGACCCCCTTCGCCTTCGCGCGGGCGATGAGCGGCGCGGCCCGGCCCGGCTCCGTGATGGCGAGCATCCGGCACTCGCCCCCCGAGCCGCCGGCATGCTTGGCTGGCAGGAGCGCCACGAACGCGCCGGTCACCGGCAGGCTGCCGAGGTTCGTCGCGCACTCGACCCACACCATGCCGCGGTTGCCGCCGGCCCGGTGCGTGGCCACGGCGAGGTTCGGCAGCGGCCCCATGCTCGCGCCGTCGATGGCGAGCGTCTTCACGCCCCGGTCGGCGAGGTAGGTCATCGTCTCAGGCTTGGGCGCCGCCCAGCCGGGGGTCTTCTTGCGCAGCGCGTCGGAGACGAAACGCTCGCCCGCCGGAAACGGCTTGTAGTAGGTGTCGGTGTAATCGGTGCGGAAGCAGACCACGTCGCCGGGGCCGAGCGGGCGGTGGGCGAGTTCCCATTCCCGCACGTGCTCAGGGCCGATCAGGAAACTCTCGCCGGGGGCGGCCGCGTCGCGATGCTTCGTGAGGTCGATGACGCAGGCTTCGCCGCAGAACTGCCAGACCGGCACCTTCTCGCCCGTGACCACGCCCATCGGCCCAGCGCCATCGAGCCCCGAGTCGGGGGGCGGCACGAAGTGGGCCGGCGCATCCCACTGCGTGCCCGTGTGCTCGTCGATCACGAGCATGTCGCGGTGCCGACCGGTGTGGCCGAACGTGGCCGTCGGCACGACCGCCAGCGGCGTCATGCCCACCGGCCAGACACAGGGGAGATCGGCCGCGACCGTGAGCGAGAGATCGACGACGGCCGGCGGCGTGCCGGGCTCGGCGGCCCCGCAGACGGCGGCGGCAACCGTGGCCGCGCCGATCGTGAACAGCACGACGCGGATTCGGGACCGGGTTTGCGACTGCGGCATCATGGCAGGCTCCTTCTCGCTCAAATGGCAACGTCGCGTGGGCCGGACAGTCCGTTGACGATCGACGGCAGCGGCCTGCCCGCGACCGCCGCCACGGCGAGTTCAGCGGCCGTCGTCCGCAGCCGATGAACGGCCGCGGCGCTCACGCTGGCGACGTGCGGCGCGAGGATCACGTTCGCCCGGCCGAGGATCGGATGGCCGGCGGGAATGGGCTCGGGGGCGAACACGTCGAGCGCGGCGCCGGCGACCCGGCCCGAGTCGATCGCGGCGACGAGCGCGGCGGAGTCGACGAGATCGCCGCGGGAGAGGTTCACCACGAGCAGGCCCGGCTTGGCGGCCGCGAGCGTGGCCGCGTTGATCATGCCCCTCGTCTCGGGCAGCGACGGGCAGTGGAGCGTGACGAGATCGCTCTCGGCGAGCAGCTTGTGGAGTGGTACGGCTTCGGCACGGGCCGCGGCCACCGCCTCGGCCGTGGCCACCGGATCGCTCACGAGCACCCGGCCGCCGAAGGCGACGAGCCGTCGCACGACGCCGCGGCCGATCCGGCCGAAGCCGACGACGCCGCAGGTGATGCCGGCCAGCGTGCGGAAGGCGGCGGGCGGGGCGGCGAGCCTCCATTCGCCGGCATGGACCATCCGGCTCTGCTCCGCGACCCGTCGCGTGAGGGCGAGGATGAAGGCCAGCGTGTGGTCGGCCACCTCGTCGATGCAGTAGTCGGGGACGTTGCAGACCGGGATGCCGCGGGACCGCGCGGCGGCGAGGTCGACGTTGTCGACGCCGATCCCGTAGCGGACGATCGCGCGGGCCCGCCGCATCGCGCTCACGACGTCGGCGTTCACCGGCGCGAACTGCGTGATCACGGCGTCGGCGTCGGCGACCGCCACGGCGAGCCGGGCGGGATCCTTCGTCTGCGCCGCCACGAGCGTCGCGCCGGCCGCGGCGGCGATCGTTTCTTCGACGGCGAGGTCGGGAAAGGAATGGTCGGTCACGACGATCTTCATGGAAACTCCCTGCGCGGCCATGGCATCCGAGACGGCGAACCGACGTTCCCGACGAAGGCGACACGAGCGACCGACTCACCCCCAGGATAAACTGTCGACAGCGTTACTTCAAATGGCCGTTCGAGAGGGCGGAGAGCCTCCGCGGGCCTGCCGCACCATCTCGCGGACCTCGGCCACGCGGAAGGCTTCGACCGCCTGCGGGCTGCGGTTGGTGAATTCGCACACCGTCGCGCCCCCTGCCGCGATCACGGCGAGGGTCTGCGCCGCGGTTTCCGGCTCGGCCCGGACGAAGATCGGCACGAGCCCCTCGTCGAGCAGCCGCTGGTAGACCTCGAGCCGGCTGAACCGAATCATGCACTCTCCATGCCGAAAGACCCGCGGGCGACGAACCGTTTCCCCGCGGAAAACGCGCGATAAACTGTCGACACGGAGCCTGACAAGACGCAGCCAGCCTCGACAGATCCTACCGACCGCCGTAGATTCGTGGGCATGAACACAGCACATTGGATCGCGTGGCTGGCAGCGGTCGCGGCCTTCGGTTCGCTCCGGTCGTCCGCCGAGGCGGCGCAGCCGGGCCTCTACGAGATGCGGGTGTACTACGCGCCGGAGGGCAAGCTCGAGCAGCTCCACGCCCGCTTTCGGGACCACACCCTGAAGCTGTTCGCGAAGCACGGGATGACGAACGTGGGCTACTTCGTGCCCGTGGGCGACAATCCGGAACGCAAGCTCGTCTACTTCCTCGCCTACCCCGACCGCGCGGTCCGCGACGCCTCATGGAAAGCCTTTCAAGCCGACCCGGACTGGAAGGCCGCGCATGCCGCTTCGGAGAAGGAAGGCCGGCTCGTGGCCAAGGTCGTGGAGACGTTCCTCGTGCCGACCGACTACTCCCCCGTGCCGCAGGTCGACAAGAGTGGCGGCAGGGTGTTTGAATTGCGCACCTACACGGCGACGGCCGGCAATCTCGCCGCGCTCGACGCACGGTTTCGCGACCACACGCTCGGGCTCTTCACGAAGCACGGCATGACGCACCTCCTCTACTGGCACCTGGCACCGGGCAGCCCGCAGTCCGACAGGATGCTCGTCTACCTGCTCGGCCATGCGAGCCGCGAGGCGGCCGAAAAGTCGTTCGCGGACTTCCGCGTCGACCCCGACTGGGTCAAGGCGAGGACGGCGTCGGAAGAGCGGGCGGGCGGCTCGCTCACCGAACCACAGGGGGGCGTGGTCTCGGAGTTTCTCGTGCCCACCGACTATTCCCCCTGGAAGTGACGGGGCCGGGCGAGCGAGCATCGGCCGCCCGGATCGGCCTCGGCGACCGCCGCGTGCCCGGTAGGCATCGAGGCTGGCGACCGACACCAGCCGCACGTTGACGGCCTCGTTTGTCGCCCTGCAGTTCTTCGGGGGCGATTCCGGTGGTTCCGAGCAATGCCCCGGCGTGGGCGAGAGAGCACGGAACAAAGACCTCGCTCGCGGACCT
>JBIIYN010000178.1:0-8146 GCA_044346795.1 Pirellulales bacterium | reverse complement strand
CGCGGCGACTGGCTGCGCGGGCAGCCGTGAGCCGGGCCACCCCGCAGCCCGCGCCACACGAACATCGACCGCGCACCCCGGATGGCCAAGGCATGGAAAGATCGCCACCTCCTCGACGCGAGCTTCTGGCCGTGCCCGACTGCGGGCTGGTGGGCATGCCGCTGCGGATATCACTGTGGCTCGTGCCCGAGGGGGCCGACGTGCTGGAGGGGGATCGCGTGGTGGAGCTGGTCGCCGGCGGGGCCACCATCGATCTGGAGGCGCCGGTCTCGGGGCGGTTGGCCACGCAGTTGGCCGAGGAGGACGAGGTCGTGGCTCCGGGCGCGGTGATCGCCGAGTTCGAGGCCGCTTCATGACCGGGAGCCGAACGCCACCGTGGGATGGGCTCGACGATCGGCGGGTCAGGGGACTCTCCCTCGCCGGTGCGGCCACGATGTTTCTCGTGCAGCCGCCGGCGGATTGCTGGCTGCTGGCCTGGCTCGCGCCTCTCCCGTGGTTGGTGCTCGTGCAGGCCGAAGGGCTGACGGCGGCGCATCCGTGGCGAAGCCTGTGGGTGGGCGGTTTCTGCCACTGGCTGGCGACGATCCACTGGCTGCGGCTGCCGCACCCCGCCACGTCGATCGGCTGGGTGGCCCTTTCCGCCTACCTTGCCTGCTACGTGCCGCTCTTCGTGGCGATCGCCCGCCGGCTCGTGCACGGCTGGAAGTGGCCGCTCGTGGCGGCGGCGCCGCTGGCCTGGATCGCCTGCGAGCAGCTGCGCGGCTGGGTGCTCGGGGGATTCACGTTCGGGGCGCTCGGCCACACCCAGTGGCGGTGGACCACGCTCATCCAACTGGCAGACTGCCTCGGGGCGGTGGGCGTGGGCGGCGTGGTGATGACGGTCGCGGCCGCGGTGGCCGTCGCGATGCGGGCCCGCGGCGGTCGGGAGCGGATCCACGCGGCCGGGTCCGCCGCCGCAGCCGCCGCCGTGCTCCTCGCCGCCGTCGGCTACGGCGGCTGGCGGCTGCGGGAGGAGCCGGAGGCGGATGGCCCGGGACTCGACGTGCTGCTCGTCCAGGGATCGATCGACACCGAACTCAAGCACGACCCCGCCGCCGCCGGCGACGTCGTGCGGCACTATGACCAGCTGACCGCGGCGGCGCTCGACGCGGAGGGTGCGAAGCGGCCCGACCTGATCGCCTGGCCCGAGACGATGTGGCGGTGGGGGCTGTTGGAAATCGATCCCGACGAGGTGCTGCCGGAGGACGTCGTCGAGCGCACGCTCGACGGCTCCGCCGCCGGCGGCCAACCCGCCGCCGACCGGCAGGCGGCCTGTCGGCGGGCGCTCGAGGAGGAGCGGCTGCAGCTGCTCGCGGCGTTTGCCCGGCGCTATGGCACGCATTGGCTGGTCGGTCTCGACAAGCAGGTGGTCACGCCCCGCGCTCCCTCGGGCGCGCGGAACTACAACTGCGGGCTGTTTCTCGATCCCGAGGGCATGCCACTGGCGTGCTACAGCAAGCAGCACCCGGTGATGTTCGGTGAATACATCCCGCTGGCCGAACGGTTTCCCTGGCTCTACCGGCTCACGCCGCTGCCGACCGGCTTGACGGCCGGCACCGAGCCGGTGGCGGTGACGATCGCGGGCCGGCGGGTGGCGGTGAACATCTGCTACGAGACGGCGCTGCCGGAGGCGGTGCGATCGCTGGTGCTCGACCTGCACCGGCGGGGCGGAAGGCCCGACGTGATCGTCAACCTCACCAACGACGGGTGGTTTTGGGGTTCGAGCGAACTCGACATGCACCTCACGGCGGCCATCTTCCGGGCGGTCGAGGTGCGAACACCGCTCCTGATCGCCGCCAACACCGGGTTTTCGGCCTCGATCGACGGTTCGGGGCGGCTCCTGGCGCGGGGGCCGCGACGGGCCACCGATGCGCTGCGGGTGCGGGTCAGGGCCGACGGCCGCCGGAGCCCGTGGCTCACGTGGGGGAGTCTGCCGCTGGGGGCGTGCGTGGCGGTTGCAGCGGTCGCGCTGCTGTCGGGATGGCGCGGGCGGAGGCGGCTACAGGCGCGTTGACCCGCCTGCCGAAGAACCCATAGGCTGGAAGGGAGCGGACGGGAGGCGGTGCCATGCCGCCCGGCCGGGCGTGACCATTCCGCGACCGCGGGTGATTCGACCATGAAAAACGTCATCGGCAAGATCTTCATCTTCGCGGTCTTCGTCATGAGCCTGATGCTCATGAGCTTCGCCGTCGCCATCTACTCCTCGCACGTCAACTGGCAGGAGATCGCGGAGAAGACGAAGCAGCAGCTGAAGGATCTCAAGGACGAGGAGGCGAGCCTGAACGCCGAGATCACCCGGCTCACGAAGAACGTCGCCGATTCGGAGGCGGCCCGCGATCAGGTGATCGCCAAGTTTCAGCAGGCGCTCATCGAGAAGGACAAGCAGCTCAAGAGCCTGAAGGAAGCCGGCGACACGAAACTGACGGAGATGCAGGAGAAGCTCGCGGAGCTCGCGACCGTCGAGAACGATCTGACCGAGGCCCGCAAGGACGTCGAGAAACTGCAGGCCGACATTCGCGAGCGGCAGCAGAAGGTCGACGCGCAGGTGACACGGGCCGCGGAACTCGCCGCCCAACTGCACGAGAAGGAGTCGTTTCTCGAGATCGCCAACGAGCGGAAGGCGCAACTCGAAAAGCAGGTCGCCCAGGCGCGGCTGCTCCTCAAGCAGAACGGCCTCACCCTCGACAGCCAGCCGAAAGACCGCGTGCCGACGATCCAGGGTGTGGTGATGGCCGTGGCCGACGACTCCATCGAGGTGTCGCTGGGCTTCGACGACGGCCTGCAGACCGGACACCAGATCGAGGTCTATCGTGACGGCGAGTACCTGGGGCGGGCGATCGTGAAGAGCGTGAAGCCCGACCGTGCCGTGGCGGTGCTCGTGCGGGAATACTCGCGCGGCATCGTCCAGCGGGGCGACAAGGTGACCACCCGGCTCAAGGCCTGATGCGGAGCTTCCGGCGGAGGCTGGCATCCGGGGCTGGATGCGGCCGCCGCCAGACCCTCGAGCGAGTGCGAACGACATGGCCGACGATTCTTCATCCGACTCCCGGCGGCCGCCGATGAACGTCTACACGGCGATGCTCCTCCTGTCGTTCATCGCCGTGTCAGCCGGCTGCCTGATCCTCGCCCTCGACCTGTTTTTCCGCCGGATGCCGTTGCGGCCCTGAGCACGGCACGGGAGCCGGTGCCGCGGGTCGGCACGGGAGCCGGTGCCGCGGGTCGGCACGGGAGCCGGTGCCGCGGGTCGGCACGGGAGCCGGTGCCGCGGGTCGGTCGTCGTCAAGGTTTCCGCCATGCTCGGTTGGATGCGGTCTCGCCGCCGCCGCCTGATCCGCGAGCGGCCGTGGCCGCCCGAGTGGACCGACATCCTCGGCCGGAACGTGCGGCAACTGCGCTGGCTCGACGAGGGGGAGCAGGACCGGCTGCGGGCGTGGGTGGCGGTGTTCATCGCCGAAAAACGCTTCGAGGGCTGCCGCGGCATGACGATCGACGACGAGGTCCGCCTGTCGATCGCGGCCCAGGCCGGGTTGATCGTGCTGGGCATGCCCGACGAGTTTTACGACCGGCTCCGATCGGTGCTCGTCTACCCGGGTGATTACCTCGTGCCGAGGTCGACGCCGCTGGACGGCGGGGGCGAACTGGAGTGGCAGGAGCCGCGGCTGGGCGAGACGTGGAGCGGCGGCAGCATGGTGCTCTCCTGGCCGCGGGTCGTGGAGGGGGGGCGGCTCCGTGACGGCCCCCGCAGCGTGGTGATTCACGAGTGTGCCCATGCCATCGACCTGCTCGACGGCGAGATCGACGGCGTGCCGCCGCTCGAATCCGCGGCCGCGCGGCGGTCGTGGGTGGGGCGGATGGCCGCGTGCCGGGAGCGGTTCGCCGAGGCGCTCGACGAGGGTCGATTCGTCGCATTCGACGACTACGCCTCCGAGGGGCCGGGGGAATTCTTCGCGGTCGCGACCGAGTGCTTCTTCCAGGATCCGCACCGGCTCCATCGCTACGACCGCGACCTCTACGCGCTCATGGTCGAGGCGTGGCGGCAGGATCCGAGGGCGCGGGTGCCGGTGCAGCGGGGCCGGTAGCCGCGGCGTCTTCACCCCCATCGGCCTGGGTCGGGGTGCCGCGCGGCCCATGCGGGGCGAGGCAGACGACCATGCCCGATGCCGATGCCAGGATCAGCCGGTCGGACTGGTTGTTGACCACCTGCATGGTGAACGGTCCCAGGCAGAGCCGCTCGCGGGGCGAGCCGTCGGCCAGATCGAGCGCGGACAAGAACCCCCGTTCGTCCACGAACCAGACCCGGCCCCCGCCGACCGCGAGGATGTTGCCGGTCAGGCAGGTCTGCCACAGCTGCTCTCCCGTCTCGGCGGAGAAGGCGAAGATGCCCAGGTCGCCGAGCGAGACCACGACGGTGTCGCCGGCCAGAAACGGTCCCGCGACCGCCGGCCCGGGCAGGACGGTGTGCCAGACGAGTTGCAGCTCCCGCAACGTGGCGGGGAGATCGACGCGGGCCAGGTCGCCCGTCGTGGTGGCGGCGAAGATGCTGCGGTCCCGGGTCACGGGGGAGCCGGCGGGGGGATTCACGAGCGAGAACTCGAGCCGCTTCCAATCCACTTTGCCGGGCTGCAGGGTGACGAGCAGGCCGTCCGACGTGCACCAGAGCACGCCGCTGCCCAGCGGCAATGGCGCGGTTTCGACGCGATCGCTGCCGCCGTCATGGATGGCGATCGGCTCGAGGCTCTCCTTCTGCTGCCAGGCGTCTTTCTGCTTTTTTCCGGCCGTTCTGGCGACGGGCTTCTTTTCGGCGGAGCCCTTCTCGTCCGGCTTCGCGACGTCGATCGCTTGCCGCAGGGGATGCGCGGCGAAGCGGCTGATCGTGCCGGCCGACGTGGGGGCATAGACCCAATTGCCGATCACCGCCGTTCCCGCCGTGGCGCATTGGCCGAACGACTCGTGCCAGCGAACGTGGCCGGTCGTCCGCTCCAGTCCGGTGATGCCGCGCTCGTGGGCCACTGCCACCAGATCGGGGCCGATCCCGGCCCGCGTGGTGACGCCGTCGCGCGAGCCGACCGGCTGCGACCAGAGCAGCGAACCGTTTCGCGGGGAGCCCGCCGGCGGTGCGGCGTCATCCCAGGGAGCCGATTGGATCGCATGCACGGTGCCGTCGCTGGTCTGGGCGACCACCAGACCATCCCCCACCACGACCTGATCGAGCCGCCAGCCGCCGGGCAGGTGCGGAAGCTGCAGGATCCATTCCCGCGTCAGCCCGGCCCGATCGGCCGTGAATTCGTCACCGGCCGTACCCGCCAGGCAGGTCTGGCCGCGGGCCGTCGCCGGGGCCACCACCGCGAGGCCCGAGCACGCCGGCAGGCCGGCGAGAAGGCCGAGGAAAACCCGGGCTGGAAAGCGTGCGGATGCGACCATAGACGAGCGACCTAAGCGGAGGGGCCTGAACGGCCGCGGCCAGGCGGCTGCGGAAGGCGTCGGCCCGGCCTCCCGACCAGCAAGCTTAGCCCACGAAATCGGGCCCACAAAAATGATACGATCACGGGTCTCCCGAAGGGGCGATTGCGGCCGCCAGTTGTCGGGCCGCCGTCCGCGAACCAACGAGGCACCGTGCCGATGCGGCAGGATGGTCCGACCCATTCCCGACTCTCCCCGGACGAACCGAAGCGGGCCCGGCCGAACGATCCCGCCGCGGTCCTGCTGGGGTATCTGAATTTTTCGTCGGGGGCCTTCGATCCGGCCGTGTGGCAGGCCATGAACGAGCTGTTCGCGGCCGTTGAAGGGGATCGGGTCGGCGGAGCCGACGCCGCTCCCGGCGGCACGCTCGCCGAGCCGCCGGATGCCGCCGCCCGGGTGGCGACGCTCGTGTCGAGGCGGCTGGAGTCGCTGGCGACGACCGAGCCGGCCTTCCGCGACGCCCGTCAGGCCACGGTGGTGCTCGACCTGCTATTTGCGCGTCTTCCGCCCGCCTACCGTGCCTTTCACGGCGATCTGCTCGAGCATCAGCCGCCCGGAGGCCTCGAGCGACCCTTCTTTCTCATGGCGGCCGCGCAGGCCATCCTGGCCGCCGACCCGGCGGGGGAACCGCCCGAGGTGGTGGTGCAGCAGGCGATCGGCAGGCTCAACGACTATGTGGGCTGGCGACCGGTGGCCGTGCTCGAGAACGGCCGCCTGTCGGAGCCCTATCCGCACGAACGTGTCCGGCCGATCCCGCTGTTCGTGCAGGGCGTCGGGGCCGCGCATGGTCGCTACCATGGTCTGGTCGCCGAGGCGGTGGCGATCCTCGAGCGGGCGCCGGCGCCGCTGCTGAGGCAGGCCGATTTTGACCTCGACCTGCTGGAAGAGCTGGCCGTCGATCCTCGCGCGTTCGACTTTCTCCATCCGGCGGCAAGCCGGCCCAACTATCTCTTCGGGCTCTGGGATCCAGCCCGCATCGACGGCCAGGGTTTTTATCGCCGCATGGTCGTGCAGCAGGCCACGCTCGACGGCATCCTGTCGTGGGCCGAGGCGGCGGTGGAGTCGCCGGCCGATCGGTCGGTCGAGCGGCAACAGCAGCTGCGACGCGAGTCGGCGGCGGTGCTGGCGGGTGTGATCCTGATGGCTTCGGGGCTCTCGGGGCACGGGCCCGGGGCTTCCTCCGCGAGCCTGCCGTTGGCGGATCTGCTGCCGCGGATCGCCGGGTATCGCGACGAGTTTTACCGCTGGTTGATGACCCAGCTTCCGGCCGATCATCGGCAGCTGCTGGACGAGGAGGCCCGCCGACTGCGACAGCCTTTCGGCGGCGTCCGCCGGCACATCAACAGCCTGCTTGCCAGTCGCCGGGCGCGGCAGGTCGAGAGCGTGTCGCTGGCCGCCGTTCTGGCGCGGCTGGGCCGCGCGGAGGCTGCCGAGCGGCTGGCCGGCATGGTGCCAGCCGCATCGGCCCGCATGGCGGCGCGGATGACGAGCCATGTCGTCGGGGCGCGGCGGGCCCTGCGTTCGGGTGCCGTCGTGGGCCAGCCCGCCTTTGACGCGGCGCTCGATCAACTCGATGCCGCAGGGGATCTGCTCATGCGGGCGGTGGACTGCGGCGCGGTGGTCGACCCGTGGAACATTCTCGGCCTGGGAGGCCAATTTCCGCTCCACGAGGCGGGTGGTGAAAGCCTGACCGACCCGCGAGTGGACGACCTCGTCTCGATCACCGGATCGATCCTCGACGGCTACGCGGCGGTGTGGCGGCAGGCCGGGCTCGATGGTCCGTCGGCGGCCGCGGACCGCGCGGCGCGGGCGGTCGAGAAGCTGGGGAACTGGTGGGACCGGTTCGCGACGACGACCGTGTCGGGGGTGACGCATCTCTCGGGCCGCGAGGTCGGCGACTCGGCCCGCGAGGTGATCGCGGCCCTGTCGCGGCGCCGCGAGACAGCGCCACTGCCGCCGCCTCCCGGATTCTGGCGGCAGGAGGTGGCATCCTTCTCCTCGCCGGAAACCCATGAGCGGGCCACCGAGTGCCTGCTGTTCGAGGGGGATCTCGACGGTGCGCTGGGGCTGCTCGTGCACTGGGCGTCGTTGCTGGAGGGACCGGCCATCGGTCGCTCCGGCAGCGTGTGGCTGGTGGAGGCCGGGCGGTGGCTGGACCGGGCCTGTGCCGACCGATCGGAGGCGGGGCGGTCCCGCGTGCGTCGGTTCATCGAGCTCGTCGAGGCCAATACCAGCGGCGTGGCCGACGTCATCGAGGCCGCTGCGACCGGCCGGGAACCGGGGCAAGGCAGCCGTGCGGACCGCGAGCCCGACGGCTTCGGGGCGGAGGATGACGACGCGGGGTTCGATCTGGGCGACGATGCAGAGGGCGGTGAGGCGAGCGTGGCGTCGGCCTACGAGTCGATGGTGTGGCGCGATTCCACCGACGACGGTGTCGATGGCGGCATGCTCGACATCGGCGGGGGAGAAACCGCGACGCCGGCGGGCGTGGCCGCCATCGAGGATGCGGCCGAGTTCATGACCGGCGTGTTCCGGCTGTTGGCGGATGCGGCGGTGGCCTGGTGCACGATCGACGCGGCCGCGGGTTCCCGGCCGGCGCAGGCCGAGATCGATTCGGTGTCGGGATGGCGGCATGGGTTGCGCCGCC
>JBIIYN010000014.1:0-24799 GCA_044346795.1 Pirellulales bacterium | reverse complement strand
GGTGCGTCCGATCGCGGCTGTCTCCCGCCCCGCAGTCGCATCCGCGGCATTCCCGCGTACCATGTGGCAGATGAAGACCTCCGGCAAAACCGTCGCGGCCGCGGTGCGGATCGGCCTCGTGCAGTCGGCCTGCACGGCCGATCGCGAGCAGAACGTCGCCCAGGCCCTCGCCGGCATCGCCGAGGCGGCCCGCCGCGGCGCGGAGGTCGTGTGCCTGCAGGAACTCTTCGCCGGGCAGTATCCCTGCCAGGCCGAGGATCACGCCAAGTTCGCGGAGGCGGAGGGCGTGCCCGGCCCGCTCACGGAGCGGCTGGCCGCGGCGGCCCGCGAACACTCCGTCGTGCTCGTGGGCAGCGTCTTCGAGCGGCGGTCGCACGGCCTCTTCCACAACACCGCCGTCGTCTTCGATCGCGATGGCTCGACCGCGGGTGTCTACCGCAAGATGCACATCCCCGACGACCCGCACTACTACGAGAAATTCTATTTCACGCCGGGCGACACCGGCTTCATGGCGGTGCCCACGAGCCGGCTCGCGGTCGGCCCGCTCGTCTGCTGGGACCAGTGGTATCCCGAGGCGGCCCGCCTCACGGCCATGGCCGGGGCCGAGGTGCTCTTCTATCCCACGGCGATCGGCTGGCTCGACGGCGAGGAGACGCTGCACCGCGAGCAGTATGAATCGTGGGACACGATGCTCAGGAGCCACGCGATCGCCAACGGCGTGTTCGTGGTGGCGGTGAACCGGACCGGCCGCGAGGAGAGCCTGCGTTTCTGGGGCGCGAGCGTCGTCTACGCCCCCAACGGCGACCGGCTCGCGAGGGCCGGCCACGACGCGCCGGAGACGATCGTGGTGGAGTGCGACCTCGCCCGGATCGAATGGTCGCGGACCCGCTGGCCCTTCTTCCGCGACCGGCGGATCGACGCCTACGGAAACCTGCTCCAGCGCTGGGGGAGGTAGCCGTGGCCAGCGCGGGTGGATACCGGCTGCCCGCCGAGTGGGAGCCGCATGCGGCCACGTGGATCGCGTGGCCGCATCGCCGGGCGACGTTCCTGGGCGACTTCGCCGTCATCCCCGCGTTCTTCGCGCGGTTCATCCGCCTCCTGGCCGCCTGCGAGCCGGTGAAGGTGATCGCGAGCGGCACGGCCCTCGAGGAGGCGCGGGAGGCGCTCCGCGGCGTGGCCGACGTGGAATGCATCGACATCCCCACGAACGACTCGTGGCTCCGCGACACGGGACCGGTGTTTCTGATTCCGTGCGAGCCGGCGCCGCGGGAGCCGCACGCCAGCGGGCCGGGCGGCGGACCGGTGGCCGTCTGCTGGGAGTGGAACGCGTGGGGAGGAAAATATCCTCCCTGGGATCAAGATGCGCGGGTGGCACGGGCCATCGCGGCCCGGCTGGGGGCGGAAGTGGTCGCGCCCGGCGTGGTGCTCGAAGGGGGCGCGATCGAGACCGACGGTGCGGGCACGCTGCTCGTCAACCACCGCTGTGTCGTCGATCCGAAACGCAACCCCGGGCTGTCGCGTGACCAACTGGAGCAGGTGCTCGTCGCTCGGCTCGCGGCGGACCGTGTCATCTGGCTGGGGGGCGAACTGGCGGGGGACGACACCGACGGCCACATCGACCAGCTCGCCCGGTTCGTCGCCCCCGGCCGCGTGGTGGCGGCACGGCAGCCCGACCTGCGCGATCCCAACCATGGGTCGCTCGAGGCGAACCTCGCGACGCTCGCCGCTGTGGTCGATGCCCGGGGCCGTCGGCTGGAGGTGATCCCGATCGACATTCCCTCGCAGTTCGGCTTCGAGGGCGTGCAGCTGCCCGCGAGCCACCTCAACTTCTACGTGGCCAACGGCGTGGTCATGGTGCCGGTGTTCGGCGTGCCGACCGACGAGCCGGCGGTCCGCACGCTGGCCGGCTGTTTTCCCGGGCGGAGGATCGTGCCGGTCGATTGCCGGGAACTCGTCCGCGGCCGCGGCGCCCTCCACTGCATCACGCGGGATCAGCCCCGGAGCTGAATAGCTGCGGCAAAAGCCATGCCCGGCCCGCAGGTTTCGCCCGGCAAGCCGGTCTTGCCGGCGGGCGGGCGGTTCGCGACGATCTCGGGTGAGGCCGGGAGGCCGTGCCGGGATCGGGCGCCGAGGAGTGATCAACCATGGAACAACTCGCCACGGCCGTGCAGGGAGCCTTGTCGCTCGTCGCGCGGCTGCTCTTGGCCGCGATCTTCGTGGTGAGCGCCGTCGCCAACAAGATTCCGCAGTTCCAGGCGACGGCCGCCTACATGGCCTCGGAGGGGGTGCCGAATCCGAAGTTCGCCCTGTTCGGCGCCATCGGCCTGCTCCTCATCGGCGGCCTGAGCGTCGTGCTCGGCGCGTGGACGCGGATCGGCGCGGCCTGCCTGCTCGCGTTCCTGCTCGCCGCGACCTACTACTTCCACGACTTCTGGACGTTCGCCGATGCCGGCCAGCGGCAGTTGCAGACGATCCAGTTCATGAAGAACATGTCGATCGCCGGCGGCCTGCTCGCGCTGGTCGCCTTCGGCGGCGGCCCGTGGAGCATCGACGGCTGGATCGGGATGAAGCGCGAGGAGGCCGAGAGCGGCGGGGGAGCCGCGAAGCCACGCGTCACCGCCAAGCCGCCGGAACGCGGCTGACGGACGAACCGACCCAGGGGCCGACTGCCGGCCGGAGACGGGAGTGAATCCATGACGTGCGATCGATGGGCGGTGGCCTGCGGGATCGTGCTCGTGGCCAGTCTGGCCGCGGCCGCCGAGCCGGTGGCCGCGACGCGAGGAGGTTTCGTGACCCAGACCGATGCCACGACAGATGGTCGGCCCGATGTCCGGCCCCAAACGCTTTTCTCGGTGCCCGCGGTCACGGCGTTCGGCCGGCTCGCCGACGGCCGCGAGGCCCATCTCTACACGCTCGAGACGCCGGGCGGCTGGAAGGCGACGGTCACCGATTTCGGTGCGATCCTCACGAGCCTGCACGTGCCCGGACCGGACGGCGGGCCGGTCGACGTCGTGCTCGGCTTCGACGCGCTCGACGGCTACGTCGCCAAGCACCCCTACTTCGGCGCGACCTGCGGCCGCGTGGCCAACCGGATCGCCGCCGGCCGGTTCGAACTCGACGGGAAGTCCTACCAGCTGGCGATCAACAACGAGCCCAACCATCTCCACGGCGGCCTCGTCGGCTTCGACAAGAAACTCTGGCGGGCGACGCCGCGGGTGTCCGAGAAGGGGCCGGCGGTCGACTTCGAGATGGTGTCACCCGACGGCGACGAGGGCTACCCGGGCCGGCTCACGGCGAAAGCCACCTACACGCTCACTCCCGACGGCGAACTCTGGGTCGAGATGACGGCGACCTGCGATGCCCCCACGCTCGTGAACCTGGTCCACCATTCCTACTGGAATCTCGCCGGCCACGCCGCGGGCACGATCCACGGGCATGAACTGTCGGTGGCCGCCGACCGGTATCTGCCGGTCGACGCCGGCAGCATCCCCACCGGCGAGTTCGCGGCGGTCGCGGGCACGCCCTTCGACCTGCGGCCCGAACGCCGGCCCGCCGGCACGCTCGGCGACGCCATCAAGGCGCTCCCCCCGTCGGCCGACGGCGGGAATCCGGGAGGCATCGATCACAACTACGTGGTGCGCGGCTGGAAGCCGGACGGGGCCCTGCGGAGCGTGGCGGTGCTGCGGGATCCGGCCGGCGGCCGCAGCATGGAAATCCTCACCGACCAGCCGGGCATCCAGGTCTACACCGGCAACTATCTCGACGGCTCGGTGACGGGCAAGGGAGGCACGGCGTATGGCAGGCAGGCGGCGGTCTGCCTGGAGACGCAGAAGTTTCCCGATGCGATCCACCATGAAGGGCAGGCCGGCTGGCCGACGGTGCGGCTCGATCCGGGGCAGACCTACCGCCACACCATGGTCCACCGCTTCACGGCGACCCGCTGACCGGACGCCGTCTGCGTCTCGCCGAGTCCGCCCTGCTGGGCGGCGGAGGGTGCAGCGTCGGGCAGGCCCATCATCCGCACGCCGAAGCCGCTCCTCGTCGGAGTCCGCTGCGCGAGCGCGCCGAAGTTGAAGGCCACCTCGTACTGTCCGGTCGAGCCGCTGCGGCCCGAGCCGGCGCGGGTGGCCGTGTAGCCGGAGTTGCCGTAGCCCGAGAGGCCGACGTAGAACGTGCCCCCCGACCGCGAGACCACCGAAAGGTAGCTGTCGAGGGAGCCATTGGCATCGTCGTTGCGGGCGAGTTCGCGGCCCCGCGAGTCGAAGATCCGCACGAAGCTGTCGAGCGTGGACGGCGTGGCGAGCGAGCGGGCATCGACGTCGATCGTGAGCGACTGACCGGCCCGCAGCACCACCCGGAAGAGATCGACGTCGCGGCTGCCGTACTGGCCGTCGCCGATCTGGCCGGGGAACCGCACGCTCCCCGACGAGGCGGTCACCGCCACCGCGGTGGCGAGCGTGTCGCCGGGGTCGACGGGTGTCGGCACTGGAGCGGGCGTCGGCGTCGGT
The DNA here is from genome assembly GCA_044346795.1 of Pirellulales bacterium. Classification (GTDB taxonomy): domain Bacteria; phylum Planctomycetota; class Planctomycetia; order Pirellulales; family UBA1268; genus CAMCQY01. Next base: position 20,291 of record JBIIYN010000014.1, on the reverse strand, counting down.
GTGGGCGTCGGAACCGGCGTCGGTGTCGGGGCGGCCGTTCCCAGGGCCTGCAGGGCGGCGGCGGCGTTGAGCAATCCGCCGGTGGCCACCTTGCCGGCGAGGCCGGCGACCGGTGTCGTGCTCGACAGGATCGCGGTGCGGATCTGGGCGGCCGTGGCCTGCGGGTTGGCGGCCGCCAGCAGGGCGACGGTGCCGGTGACATGCGGCGTCGCCATCGACGTGCCACTGTAGGAGGCATACGACGAGTTGGGCGTGGTCGACAGGATGCCCACGCCCGGCGCGGCCAGGTCGACGCTCGTGGCGCCGTAGTTGGAGAAGCTCGCCAGGCGGTTCGAGCGATCGGTCGCCGCCACGGAGATCACCGACGTTCCCGTGTAGCTGGCGGGATAGGCCGGCGTGGCGTCGTTGTTGTTCGCCTCGTTGCCGGCCGCCGCCACGAAGAGGACGCCGGCGCTGGCACCCGCGTCGATCGCGTCGCGGAGGGAGGTCGAGAGGCCGCCCCCGCCCCAGCTGTTGTTGGTGGCCACCACGTTGATCCCGAAATCCCGCCGCATGCGGGTGGCGTAGTTGATCGCCGCGACCGCGGCGCTCGTGCTGCCACTCCCCGAGGCGTCGAGGAACTTGAGCGGCATGATCGAAACCTGCCAGTTGACCCCCACCACGCCGACGCCGTTGTTGCCGACCGCACCGATCGTGCCCGACACGTGCGAGCCGTGGCCGTTGTCGTCCATGGGGTTCGAGTCGTTGTTGGCGAAGTCCCAGCCGTAGACGTCGTCGATGAAGCCGTTGCGGTCGTTGTCGATGCCGTCGCCGGCCACCTCGCCCGGATTTCGCCAGGCGTTCGCGGCGAGGTCGGGGTGGTTGTAGTCCATGCCCGTGTCGATGACGGCGACGACCACGCCGCGGGAGCCGGTGGTGGTGTTCCAGGCCTCGGGCGCGTCGATGTCGGCATCGGCCAGGCCGCCCGACTGGCCGGTGTTGTCGAGGCCCCAGAGCTGGCCGAACGACGGATCATTGGAGGAGATCGTGGGCGTGATGACGAAGTCGGGCTCGATGGAGCCGACGCCCGTCGTCCGCGCGGCCCAGCCGAGCACGTCCTGCGTCGTCGCTCCCGGAGTGGAGACCGCGAAAAAGCCCTCGCCGAGCGAAGCGGCCCGCCACTGCGGGGCGAGGCTCCAGCCGGCGGCGGCCGACGTCGAGGGGGCTCGGACGATCCAGGCGTCGGGCCGCACGGTGACCGACTGGCCCTGCCAGTCGAGCTGCCGGACGGCGGCGGCGGCGACGTCGGCCGACATCGGCAGACGTGATTCAAGGGCCTCGACCGAGCAGGTGCCGGAGGGTCGGCGCAGAGACGCGGGGCATTTCATGGTGCTGCCTTCCATGCTGCGAGCAGTGCCCCTGCGAACATGAGTATCGGCCCGTCGCCATCCGTTGTCCAGCCAGGATGCGGCGATCCCGCAGGTCGATTAGGATGGCCGCGACGCTTTTCATCGGCCGGGCCGCACCGGCCGGTATGGACACTTGGTATCGCGACCCTCACTCCGGGACATTCGCCATGGTCTTTCCCGTCGGGGACGACAACTCCGATCGCACGACGTTTCCGTTCGTGACGATCGCGCTTTTGATCGCGAACGTGTTCGTGTTCGTGGTGCTCCAGCAGATGGGGGCCAACGACAACGTGACCCTCGCCTACTGCCAGGTTCCCGCGGAGATCATCTCGGGGCAGGACGTCGTCACCGAGCCGTCGGTGCGGATGATCCAGACCCCCGAGGGCGTGATCCAGGTGCCCGACCCCGGCCTCAAGCCCACGCCGATCCCGCCGTGGATGACGCTGCTGACGGCGATCTTCATGCACGGCAGCATCATGCACCTCGCCGGCAACATGTGGTTTCTGTGGATCTTCGGCGACAACGTCGAGGACGACATGGGCCATGCGAAATACCTGCTCTTCTACCTCGCCACGGGCATCCTCGCGTCGCTGGCCTTCGTGGCGCTCAACAGCTCTGGGCAGGCGGCGCTCACGCCGTGCCTCGGCGCCTCGGGCGCGATCTCGGGCGTGCTCGGGGCGTATCTCGTCCTCCACCCGCAGCGCCGCGTCAGCGTGATCCTCCTGCGGATGATGATCGACGTGCCCGGCTACGTGGCCGTGGGGATCTGGTTTCTGTTCCAGCTCGTGAGCGGATTCCTCGACCAGGGCGGCGGTGGCGGGGTGGCCTACTCGGCCCACGTGGCCGGCTTCGTGGCCGGGATGATCCTCGCCAAGCCGATGAGCCATCGGCATGTCCGCGCGGAGGCCGACCCGCTGGTCGTGCTCAGGCGCCGGATCCCGTGACTCGGCCAGGGCCTCCCGAGCGGGGGGCCTCCCGAGCGGGGCCGCATCACGCCAATTCGATCTCGATCACGTGCTCGCGGCCGTCGTCCACGAGCGGAATCACGGGTTCGGCCTGCGGCAGGCCGTCCACGAGCATCGTGCGGATCGGGCCGGCCTCGCGGACGCCGTGCCCCGGATGGACGACGGTGATCCGGTAGGTCGTCGCGTAGTGGCGATAGCGAATGGTGTAGGACGGCCAGTCGCGGGGCGGGTGGGGCGAGAGCCGCAGCGTCGTGCCCACCCGCTCGATGCCGAGCAGCGACTCGACCAGCAGCCGATACATCCAGCCGGCGGAGCCCGTATACCACGTCCAGCCGCCCCGGCCCGTGTGGGGCGCGACGGCGCAGACGTCGCCCGCGGCGACATAGGGCTCGACGCGATAGGTGGCGACAGCCTCCGGCGTGTCGCCGTGGCGGATCGGATCGATGAGCCCGAAGAGTTCCCACGCTCGGGCGTGGTCGCCCAGGGCCGCGAATGCCATCGCCGTCCAGACCGCGGCATGCGTGTACTGCCCGCCGTTCTCCCGCACGCCGGGCGGATAGCCCTTGATGTAGCCGGGCTCGAGGGCCGCCGTGTCGAACGGGGGCGCGAGCAGCTTCACGAGCCGGTCGCGCCGCGAGACCAACAGCGCGTCGACGCCGGCGAGGGCCGTGGCGGCCCGCGCCTGGGCCGCCGCCGCCGAGAGCACCGCCCAACTCTGCGCGACCGAGTCGATCCGGCATTCGGCCGAGTTGACCGAGCCGAGCGGCAGACCGTCGTCGAAGCTGCCGCGGCGATACCAGGATCCGTCCCAGGCGTTGCCGTCGATGTTCGCCCGCAGGCGTCCCGCCTCGATCGAGCAGCGGTCGGCCATGACGGCGTCGCCATGCTGCTCGGCGAGCATTGCGAAGCGATGGAGCACGTCGTAGAGGAAGAAGGCGAGCCACACGCTCTCGCCGCGGCCCTCCCTGCCGACGAGATTCATGCCGTCGTTCCAGTCGCCGCCCCGAAAGAGCGGCAATCCCTGGGCGCCGCAGCCGGCACGGAGGGCGTGGTCGATCGCGCGGACGCAGTGCTCGTAGAGCGGCGCGGCGACCCCGCCCGGCTGCGGCAGTTCGTAGACCGACTCCTCGTCGGCCCGGGGCGGCCGGCCTTGCAGGAACGGCACCGGCTCGTCGAGCACGCCCGTGTCGCCGGTCGCCCGCACGTAGCGGCACACGGCCGCCGGCAGCCAGAGGAAGTCGTCGGCGCAGTGGGTGCGGACGCCGCGGCCCGCGGGGGGATGCCACCAGTGCTGCACGTCCCCCTCCTCGAACTGCCGGGCCGCCGCCCGGAGGATGTGCTCGCGGAGCAGCTCGGGGGCGGCGTGCACGAGGGCCATCGCATCCTGCAGCTGGTCGCGGAAGCCGTAGCCGCCCGACGACTGGTAGAGCGACGTGCGGCCCCAGAGGCGGCACGACACGACCTGGTGCAGCAGCCAATGGTTGACCAGCGCGTCGACGTCGGGATCGGGCGACTCGACCTGCACGGCCGAGAGCCTCTGCCGCCAGCCCGCCTGCACGGCGGCCAGCTCGCGTTCCGCGGCCGCTTCGCCGCGAAACGCCTGCACGAGCCGCTGGGCCTCGGCCACGCCCTCCGCCGCGCCCACCGTGAAGACGACCGTCCGCCGCTCGCCGTCGTCGAGCAGCAGCTGCACCTGCAGTGCCGCACACGGGTCGAATCCCGCGCCGACGCGGCCGGAGAGCCGCATGCGTTCGAGTGCCGCCGGCGCCACGAGCGAGCGGTTGCGGCCGATGAATTCGGTGCGGTCGCCCGTCATGGTCCGGGCCACCTCGCTTGCATCGGCGAAGGCGACCATGCCGGCGAAGTCTCCGGCGAACGCGTTGCGGGCCAGCAGGGCGCCGGTGAGGTGGTCGATCTCGGTGACGACGTGCGGCTGCGACCGGCTGCGGAGTTCGCCCAGCACCCACTCCCAGTAGCCGGTGATCGACAGCGTCCGCGGCCTGCCCGAGGTGTTCGTGATCGAGAGCCGCACGAACTTCACCGGCTCCTGGGCGGCGACGAAGAGCGTGAGCTCGGTGGCGATCCCGTCGTGCTCGTGTTCGAACACGCTGCTGGCGACTCCATGCCGCACGGCATACGCGCCGCGACCGCGGGCGGGGTAGGGAGTGGGCGACCAGAATCGCCCCGTGTCCTCGTCGCGGATGTAGACCGCCTCGCCGCCGGCGTCGCAGACCGGGTCGTTGGTCCAGGGCGTCAGCCGGAACTCGTGGCTGTTGTCGACCCAGGTGCACACGCTGCCTGTTTCGGAGACCACCATGCCGATCCGCGGATTGCCCAGGCAGTTGACCCACGGGGCGGGGGTGTGTGCGCCCTCGGGCAGATGGATCACGTACCCGCCGCCGTCGGCGGTGAATCCGCCCAGGCCGTTCCAGGCATGGAGTTCGGCGGGGGCACGCGGCGGCGGGATCGGCCCGGGGGCGGCCGCGGTTGGGACTGCCGGTGCGGGTGCCGGCAGCGGCGTCGGCCGCCGGGGCTTGAGCGGCGGGATCGCCGTCTCGATCCGGCCGCGCCGCTCGACCTGTTCGACGAGCGTGCCCGCGTCGTCGGTGAGCATCACCCGGGCCGCCGCCTGCAGGAGCAGACGGTCCTCCTCGGAGAGCTGTTCGCCGCGGCGGACGAAGATGCCGCCCGGGCGGTCGACGAGCGCGGCCTCCGAACTGGCGGAGACGAGATCGAGGATCGACTCGTGCAGCACCTGGCGGTAGACCGACTCGTCCTCGTTCCAGATGACGAGATCGACGTCGAGCCCGTGCATCCGCCACCAGGCATGGCCCCGGATGGCCTCGCGGACGAGTTCGAGCTGGTGGCGGTCGCGGATCCGCACCAGCAGCATCGGCAGGTCGCCCGAGATGCCGTGGCCCCAGAGGCCCGACTGGCCGCGGCGGTTGCGGGCGATCACCGCGGGGTTCGGGCGGCGCAGCCGCGACGCATGGACGAGCGAGCCGGCCAGCCGTCCGTAGGCCTGCATCTCCGGCTCCGAGATGCCGAGCTGCTGCAGCATGATCGCGCCCCGCGTCCACGCCAGGTCGATGACGCGGTCGGCGAGGCAGGGATCGGAGTACTTGACGGCGATCTCCACCGCCTGCTCCCGCGTCGCCGCGATGCCGGTGACGATGTCGAGCCGCACCGTCTCGCCGGGCTCGAGCACGACCGTGCGGCGGATGCTCACCACGGGATCGAGCGTGGCGCCGGTGGTGCCGGAGAGCGGACGGCCGTCCACCGCGGCCGGAGCCCGGGGCGTGCGGCCGCGGCCGACGAACCGCGCGCGGTCGGTCTCGAACGACGGCGCTCCCACGGCGTGGACGACGCGGTCCGTGGGGCAGTTGCCGGTCACGACATGCAGCAGCCACGGCGGGCGTTCCTCCGGGCCACGCGGCCGGCGGGAGGCGAGCAGCGCGGGCCGGCCCGGGAGGATCTCGGTCTGCACGAAGAGGTTCGAGAAAGCCGGATGCGATTCGTCCTGCGCCTGCGGGGCCAGGGCCACCTCGGCGTAGGTGGTGACCTCGATCGAGCGACGCCGGTCGGATCGGTTGGTGAGCGACAGGCGTCGCAATTCCACGTCGTCCTCGGGCGACACGCTGACGAGCGTGTGCGACTCGATCTGCCAGTCGACGCGGCGGAACTCGGCACGCGACTGCATGAAGGTGGCCTCGCCGTGGCGGCCGCCACGGGTGGTCGGCTGCCACGTGTTCGACCAGGCCTCGCCCGTGTCGAGATCCCGCAGGTAGCAGAACTGGCCCCAGTCGTCGCGGGTGGCGTCTTCCCGCCACCGCGTGACGGCAAGGCCGTGCCAGCGGCTCCAGCCGCCGCCGGCGGCGGAAAGGGCGACGTGGTAGCGGCCATTGGAGAGCAGGTGCATTTCCGGAAGCAGCCGGTCGAAATCGGTCACCACCCGGATCGCGCCGGTCTGCTCCGCAGGCATGTCGCGGGCAGGCGCGACCTCGGCCGCGTGTGGCGTCACCGTGACGGTGAGCCTGGGGATCCGCTCCTGGAGCAGCAGCGCCGCCGACTTGAGCGTGGGATCGGCCATGAACCGCCGCTGCATCGGCTGACCGAGCAACACCGACGCGAAGGCCAGCAGGGTCATGCCCTGGTGGTGGGCCATGAACTGCCACACCGGCACGCCGGTAGCGGCGTCGTCGGAGGCCGCGCCGTCGAACTCGCCCGCAGCGGCCGACTCGCCGCGGCCGGCCGCGGCGGGCACACGGCGGGACGGGGTGTAGTCGATCGCCTCGATGAAACCGCAGGCGGCCAGCGCCCCGTCGGCGGCGATCCGCCGCAGGTTCCTGCAGGCTGCACGCGGCGCCACGAGCAGGGCCAGCGCGCTGGCGTAGGGGGCGACGACGATGTCGTCGGCCAGCCCCCGCTTGAGCCCCAGGCCCGGCACGCCGAAGGCGCGATACTGATAGTTCATCTGCGCGTCGCGGGCGTTGTATCCCGATTCGGAGATGCCCCACGGCACGCCGCGGCGGCGGGCGTAGCCGATCTGCCGCTGCACCGCCGCGCGGCAGGAATGGTCGAGCAGCGTGCCGTCCCAGGAGGGCATGACGAGCATCGGCATCAGGTATTCGAACATCGAGCCGCTCCAGGACAGCAGCGTGGGCGCGCCGTCGGCGGTGGTCAGGAGCCGCCCGAGCGCGAACCAGTGATCCTGGTCGAGCTGCCGCCGGGCGACGAGCACGTAGCTGGCGAGGCGGGCCTCCGACGCGAGGAGGTCGTAGTAGCCCGCATCGAGTCGGTGTTCCGTGGCGTTGAAGCCGATGGAAAACAGCCGTCGCGACGGGTCGTAGAGGAAGCGGAAGTCGAGGTCGGCGAGCTGCCGACAGGCGGCGGCGAGCCGAAGGAGCGTTTCGCGACGCTCGGCCGCGTGCGCTGCGGCTGTTTCGACCGCGGCGCCAAGCATGGCGAGCCAGCGCGAGCAGGCCGCCGCCTCGGCCGAGCGGTTCGTGACGTTGGCCCGCCGCACCTCCTCCACCAGCGGCAGGAGCGTGTCCTCGAGGCCCGCGATCTCCCGCAGGGTCGGGCTGCCGTCGAGATGATCCAGCATCTGCCGCAGCCGGGCCGCGCGGGGGTTCGACGGCGCGGCGAACCGCTGCCAGAAATGCTCGGGGGGTGGCGGCAGCGTCGTCCAGGGGGCGAGATGCTCGAGGTCGGCGAGATGGTCGGCGGCCGCGCGAACCACCGCCTCGGCCCACCAGCGGGTGTCGGCGTCGGAGTGGGCGGCCGCGGTGCGGGACGTGCCGGCGGAGGCGAGCACGAGCGGCAGCACGGCCGCCGCCCGGGCGACGGCGACCGGCCCGTGGAGCACGCCGTCGGGCAGGCCCTCCGGTGGCGTGGTGGCATGGCCGCCGGCGTGTTGGATTTCGGTGGCCGGGCCACCGCCGCCCGTGGCCGCGGCGTCGCGGACTTCCGCGAACACCCGCAGCGTGTCGTCGAGCCCCGCGAAGAGCCGGGGCGGAAGCACGGGGGCGTCGGCCAGTTCCTCCAGACCGCCGGCGAGCACGAGCAGGCTGCCGACGAGATTGCCGCTGTCGACCGTGGAGACGTACCGCGGCACGAGCGGTTCGAGCGAGTGGATGTCGTACCAGTTGAGCAGGTGGCCATGATCCCGTTCGAGGCCGTCGAGCGTGTCGAACGCGCGACCGATGCGGTCGGTGAGCCGCGCGACGGAGCACCAGCCGAAGTCGCAGGCGGCCAGGTCGGACAGCAGCGCCATCGCGATGTTGGTGGGGCTCGTGCGCGTGGCGACGACCAGGTCGCCGTTCATCTGGACGTTGTCGGGCGGCAGCCAGTTGGTGCGGGCCGTGACGTGCTCCTCGAAGTAGCGCCAGGTGCGGCGGCCCACGGCCGCGAGAAACCGCGCCTCGGCCGGGGCGAGCGTGACGGTGTGCGGCGGCGAAGGCCTGCTGAGCCACCAGGCGATCAGCGGCGCCACGAACCAGGCGATCAGCCACGGGGCTGCGGCCACGAGCATGGCGGGGTGTCCGGCGACCACGAGCACGGCGGCGATCAGCAGAGCCGCCAGCGGGCTGATGGCCATCGCGTTGACAAAGCCGGAGAGATCCTCGGCTGCGGCACGATCGGTGTCGGCGGCGGTCCGCCATTCGAGCAGCTTGCGGCGGCTGACGAGCATGCGGAAGAGCGTGCGGACGATCGCATCGATCGCCAGTGCCGCCTCGTAGGGCAGCATCACGAGCAGCAGCAGCGACTGGCCGAGCGGTCGGGCCAGCGCCCGCGCCGCCTCGAGCAGGTGCGTGGACGCCGGCACGTCGTGGGGCTTGCGGAGGAAGTCGAGCAATCCGGCCAGCAGGGGCGGGAGGAACGCGGCCGCGGCGACCAGCCCGGCGGCGGCCATGGCCACGCGGAGCGATCCGGTCAGCCAGCCGCCAAGGATCAGGGCCGCCATGGCCGGCGGCACGAGGCTCCGCCGCAGGTTGTCGAAGATCTTCCAGAGCGAGACCGCCGACACCGGGTTTGGCACCCAGGTGCGGCCGTGGGGGCCGCCGTGGTTGGGCACCCGCGGCAGGAGCCACCAGAGGATCTGCCAGTCGCCGCGGATCCAGCGGTGCCGCCGCCGGGCGTCGGCGAGATAGCTCGAGGGATGCTCCTCGTGGAGCACCACGTCGCTCTCGAGGCCTGAGCGACAGTGACAGCCCTCGAGCAGGTCGTGGCTCAGGACCGTGTGCTCGGGAAAGACACCGCAGCAGCGTTCGAAGGCCGCGACGTCGTAGATGCCCTTGCCGATGAAGGAGCCCTCGTCGAAGAGGTCTTGATAGAGATTGGAGACGACCCGCGTGTAGGGATCGATGCCGGGCGTGCCCGAGCAGAGACGGCTGAACCGCGACTTCTGCCCGCTCGGCAGGCTGACCGCCACCCGCGGCTGGAGAATGCCGTGGCCCGCCGCCACGCGGGGCAGCGTCGCGTGCAACACGGGGCGGTTGAGCATGTGGGCCATGGCGCCCACCATCTCTCGGGCGGCGTCGCGGGGCAGGTCGGTGTCGGCGTCGAGCACGAGCACGAACCGCACCTGCGGCAGGAACGCGGCATCACCGACCACCCTGGAAAACAGCCCGCCGGAACCGGCGAGCGCCGCGCCGCCGATGGTGGCGTTCAGGTCGGCGAGCTTGCCGCGCTTGCGTTCGCGGCCCATCCAGATCGAGTCGCGGACGTTCCACTCGCGGCGCCGGTGCAGCAGGAGAAACCGGTCGGTGCGGCCGGCCGCGTGGCGGCGGTTGAGCGCGTCGATGCCGGCGGCCGCCTGCTCGACGAGCGGCCCGTCGGTGGCCAGCGTCTCCGCCGCGGCATCGGGGAGGTCGGAGACAAGTGCGAAATGCAGGTGGGGATCGCGGTTGGCGAGAAAGCGGATCTCGAGGGCGTCGAGCAGCCGTTCGACCGTGGCGGGGTCGGTGAGCATCACCGGCACGGCGACGAGCGTGCGGTGCTCCGGCGGGATGCCGTCGCGAAAGTCGAGCCGGGGCAGGGGCCGCGGCCGGATGAAGGCCGTGACCGCCCAGAAGACGAGCCCCACGGCGAGGTGCAGGGCGACGAGCACCGCGGGCGCGGCCACGAACCAGGCCCGCCCCCCCGGTTCGGCCGCCTCGAAAAACCCCATCATGCCCGCGGCGGTGAGCATGATCGTCGAGGACAGCAGGATGCCGAGGGTGGCCCGGCGCACGGCTGCCGCGGCCCACTGCCAGGGGGCGAGCCATCCGGCCACGCCCACGAACCGGTAGCCGAGCGCATGCATGAGCCGGTTGCGGCCCGTGTCGATCAGCCAGTAGCCGACGTGCGACTCGCGCGGCGGCCGGCCCGGCTCGTCGGCCGCGGTCCGGGCGAGCTCCACGGCCCGGCGGGCGACCTCCTCCTCGGCCCGGCCGGTTCGCCGGGCGATCGTCTCCACGCTGGTGCGGTAGCGGTTGCGCGTGGTGAAGTCGGTCTGCCCGTAGACGCCGGCGGGATCGTCGGCGAGGGCCTGCTCCACGACACTGTGTGCGGCGACGAAGTCCCGCCAGTCGTGGACGGCGAGGAACCGCAGGCTGTCGATGCTGTTGCCCACCGACACCTGGTCGGCGGCCTGCGCCTGGCCTTCGGCCAGCACCATCTGTTCGATCGTGAGCCCCTCCCCGGCGAGGCAGTGCTCGAGCCAGCTGCCGGCGAGGGAAAAAACGGGGGCATTTCCCTGCAGCTGGCGGGTGAACTCGGCGAGGAACGCGCCCGACAGGGGAGGGGATGCCTTGGTCATGTCGGCCAGCACGAGGACGAGCTCCGCCGGCCGCTGCTCCGCCGCCTCGAGCAGCCGCTCGGACCAGTCGGCGGCGATGTCGCGGTGGCGGCGGGTGACGGCGATCCGCTGGGCCACCCGGCGGAGGTTTTCGATCAGGGCCAGCCGCAGCATGAGCGGCATGGCCCAGAGCTCGCCGAGGGAGAGCGGTGAGACCGATTGGTAGGCGGCGATGAAGGCGTCGAGGCCCGAAGCCTCCACGCGGCCGTCGGTGTGCGCGATCAGTTCCATCGCGATCCGATAGGTCCGCGGGCAGTCGGAGGCGAGCGAGGGAAGCTGGTCGAGGTAGGAGCGGGGCAGGAGCCGGCGGGTGGAGCGGATCTGCTCCTCGACGAGATAGAAGTTGTCGAGCAGCCATTCGGAGGCGGGGGCGATGCGGCGGCCCCGCTTCGACGCCGCGGCGAGCAGCTCGTAGGTGTCGGTGAGCACCCGCTCGTTGTCGGCCAGCCGCGTGAGCAGGCTGCCGGAGGTGCGCAGGCGGATGAGGCGATGCGCCGCGGCGACCACGCGGGCATGCCGCTGCAGCTGCTCGGTCGAGAAGATCTCGCCCCGCAGCGGGAGGTCGCCGGCCGGTTCACCGGCGAGCGGGCCCACGCCGCGTGGGCGCAGACCGTCGTCCGTCGAGGCGGCGCTGGCGTAGGGTTGTGAGGCGTCCTTGGCCGTGATGATCCGCGGCACGAGCCGGCGGACCATGTCCATCAGGGATGGAACAGGCACGGTGGGGCTCCGAGGATCGGCTGGCCCGGAGGGGGGCTGCCGAGACTACCACTCTTGCACCGGGACGAGCGAAAAGCCAGCGGCGGCTCGGCCATGGGCCGCCAGCGGAATGGTGCGTGGGTTTTGGCCCCATCCCCGGGTTTCCACCCGGGGCTTCTCGTCGAAGGCAGCGCCATCACTAACGGTCGCGACACCATCGAATAAAAGCCCGGAGCGGAAGCGACGGGACGGGGTCAAGACACGGCTGCCATGCCGACGGACCGGTCGAACGAAATGGCGTGTTTGTTTTGGCCCCGTCCCCGGGTTGCCACCCGGGGCTTTTATGGGCGGTGGCGCGCATACAAGCCCGGAGCGTGAGCGACGGCTCGGCACGTCACCGCCAAAGACGCTACGCTGACGTCCGGTGGAGGAAGGCCATGTACTACGTGCGGCGGGACGGCCGGATCAAGGGGCCCTTGAGTCGGGAGAAACTCCGCAGCCTGCGGGAGGAAAAACGGCTGCGGATGCGGGACGAGATCGCCACGACGGCCGACGGCCCGTGGCGGCCGCTCCGCGACATTCGCGAGGAGGTCCTGGGGGGCGACGAGTCGCCGGCGGAGGAGCGGTTCCCGGAAGGGGGCGAACTGCCGGAGTTCGACAGCGGCATCTGGCGCGAGGAAGTGGAGCCGGAGCCGCCCGCACCCGCCGGTGGGGCGGCTCCGCGGGAACCCGAGCCCGATGGCGAATGGCACGACTCGCTGCGGACGTGGCTCGAGGGCGACGACGCCTTCCGCGGGCCGTTCCGGCCGTGGATGTATGTCCTGGGAACGCTGCTGCTCGTCGTCCTCGGAATCCTCGCCCTGTCGGTCGTGTTGGGCACGCACTGAACTGCGCCGCCGGCTCGGCGACCGCGGCCAGGTCATCGACTGGCCGCCACGCCGTTGACACGGGTCGATTTCGGGCAGCCCATCGATCCGAGGCGGTCGCGGGCGTGGTATTGGATCGCCCTACCGCGGCCGATCCGCCCCTCACTCCGGTTCCGGGGTCCGATAGAGGTATGAGTCGGAGCTGAGGAGCGACACGACGAGGGCCTTCATGCTCCCGCCCCCCTTGGTGTAGGCCTCGTCGGCCTCGCGGAGCGTCCTGGCATCGCGGAGCGTCTCGTTGCGGCCCAGGAAATACCGGAACGCGTAGCGGACGAAGACCTCGCGGGCCCGGTCGGATTCGGCCAGCCGCCGGATGAGCTCGACGGGACGCGTCACCCCGCCGTCGAGCCGCGGATCGCCGCTGTCGACGACGGCCCCGCTCGCATCCACGGGGCGGTCCAGCTCGCGGAGCCGGTAGCGGCCGAAGTGGTCGTAGGCCTCGAATGGCATCCCGAGCTGGTTCATCTGCCGGTGGCACTTCCAGCAATACGAGTCGTTGCTCACCACCTCGAACCGCTCCCGGAGCGTCTTGGCATGGTCCTCCGGCACGACCGCACACACCGTCACCGGCAGGTCGGGCACCGTGCCGCCGAGCAGGTGCTCGAGCACCCACTTGCCGCGGCGGACCGGGTCGTTGTCGAAGTTGCCGGAGTGGGCCACGAGCCACGCCGGCTGCGTGAGGATCCCGGCCCGCTCCTCCGCCGCGAGGTCGACGAGATCCTGCCGCCACTTGAAGTCCGCCGGGAGGTTGTAGATCGGGGCGTGCGTGGACCCGCGGATGTAGGTCTTGTGCGTGGTCAGCAGCCGGCGAAACACGTCGCGATCGCGGGCCACGATCGCCTTGATCAGCCGCCGCGTGTCTTCGATCAGATCGCCGATCGAAAACCTCATGTTGTTCGGGACCTCCTTGAAGACGTCCCGGGCCTTCTGGTAGGCGAAGAACTCGTCGAAGAACTCGAGGACGCGGGCGTTTACCGGCTGCTCGGGCGAGGTCTGCTCGAGCAGCGCCTGCACGAGCGTGGCCACCTCCTCGCGGGTGGCCAGCGTTGCGTCGGGCTTGCGGGCGTTTTCGAGCGTGGGCAGGTACGGGTTGCCGCTGAAGAGGGTCTGCCGCAGGGCGAGGAGAATTTCCTCCTTGGAGAGCCGCCGACGGCCGTGCTCGTCGAGTTCGCCCGCGCCGAGTTCCAACCGGTAGACCGCCTCCGGCAGAAGCAGGGGCGCCATGAGGGCCGCGCGGCCGGCCCGCAGCCGCCCGTGGGCCGCCGCGGCCGTGTCGTACATCTTCCGGACGCCCTCGAGCTCCGCGGCGGTGGCCTGCCGCCCGATCGCCTGGCCAAACGCCCAGTTCACGCACTTGGTGAAGTCCGCCGGGGTCGGCTCGGGCTCCGGCTGCAGGATCGGCAGCAGATGGGCCTGTGCCCCCTGCGCCGCGACGAGCTTGCCGTCCTTCTCCTCGACGGCGGTCCAGCGTTCGACCAGCTGCTCGGCGTTGCGGAGAACGATTTCGACGGCCGATTCGTCGACCACGTAGATGGCCGCGTAATCCGAGATCTGCTGGCCTGGCAGCATCGCGAAGGGCTGTACGCCGCCGCCCGTCCGATGATTCTCCGGCCGCTGCCGCCAGAGCCGCACCCGCGTGGCCGGTGCCGGATGGCACGGCCCGCGGAACAGCGGCTCGTGCGGCACGTAGTTGCCGTAGTTGGGCCATTCGAGCTTGTCGCTCACACGCTTGCCCGCCGCCCGCATGGCGTCGGCGATCCAGGCCACGAGCCGCGCACGGTCTTCGTCCGGGAGCCGCTCGGCCTCCGGCGGAGGCATGAGTCCGAGCTGGAGCTTCTCGTGCACGGCCGACCAGACGTCGGGCGACGCGTCGGCGAAGGCCTTCACGCCGTCGAGCGACAGGCCGCCCTCCTGCGCGCCGCCCGCATGACACTCACCGCAATGCCGGGCGAGCAGGGCCGGGGGAGGCTCGGCCCCTGGCGTCGCGGGTGCCGCGGCCACGAAGAGCAGGAGAAGCAGGAAGAGCCCGATCGCGGGCCATGGTGCCGTGCTCATGGTTTCCCTTCTGCGGCGGTCTGCCGCGTTGCGGAGCCGTCGGGCGGCTCGTCGAGGACCGCAAGGCGGAACTTGCCGAGGCTCGCCCCGCCGGGGTGGACGAGATCCACCGCGAGCCGGCCCCCGGCGGCGGGAAGCAAGAGCGGCGACCCCGAAGACGGATACCGCCAGATCGCGCCATCGGCGGCCGTTCGCGACGGCGGCACGAACCTGATCACTGCCGATTGATCCTTGCCCGCATTGGCGGCGACGATCCAGCCCGTCCGCGGCTCGAGCGACCCGTCGATCAGGTCCGTGGGCGTCTGGCCGGGGGGCTCGATCACCGCCTCGAGCGCCGCGACCGGCACGGCGGTCGTTCCGGCTCCGGCAGGGCCGCACCGCACGGCGACCTCGCTCACCACGCAGCGGCCGTTGCGGCCAGGGCCGCCCTGCGGCAGCGCCGGATCGTTCAGGGCCTCGATCCGGATCGCCCGCGGCTCGATGCCCGGCGGCACGACGGCCTCCAGCGTGTAGGTGAGGTCGCGACCCGGTTCGCGGCCCGCCACCAGGACGGTGCCGTCGGCGGCGATCGTGGCCGTGCACCCGGCCGTGCTCGTGAAGCCCGTCGGCACCAGTGACGTCCAGCGGTCGGCGGCCGCCTTCCGCTCTCCGGCCACGCGCCGCAGCACGAACCGCACGCCGTTGCAGTTCTCGGCCACCCGCGACCAGCCGCGAAAGGCCGAGCGGCAGGAGGCCGGCAGGCTCAGCCAACTGCCCCCGCGGGCCACGAGCCCCCGCACGTCTTCCTTGAGGTTCAGGTCCGCGGGGGGCGTCCACCGCCGGCTGAAGGGCGTCCAGGTGCATTCGGCGATGTTGCCATGCACGTCGTGGAGCCCCCAGGGGTTGGCGGGATAGCAGCCGACGCGGGCCATCTCGGCCTGGCCGTCGCTCCAGCTCTTGTGGGCGTAGGAAAAGAGGCCCGCCTGCCGATCGCCGAAATTGCTGGCGTTCTCCCGCTTGGAAGGCCATGCCTTCGCCCGTTCGCCCCATGCCCCGCTCTCCCGCAGCGCGCGGTCGGCGAAGTTGCCAAACCTGGCGAGCGCGGCCGGATCGTCGCCGCAGGAATAGGCCGTCGCGGTGCCGGCCCGCGCCGCATACTCCCATTCGGCCTCCGTCGGCACGGCGTAGGCCCAGCCGGGCGGTGCGGCCTCGTTGAGCTTGGCAACGATCCCGGGCAGCGCCGACGGCGCGTCGAAGTGAAACCAGTTGAGCGGATGCAGCTTGTGGTTGCCGGTCGACTCGTACATCCCGCCCGTCGTCTGCAGGAGTTCCCGGCGGGTGAACTCGTGCTTCCCGATCCAAAAGCCCTCGGGAATCTCGACGTCGGCCCGGATCTCGTCGGCGTCCCGCCCCGGTTCGTCGGGCGGGCTGCCGATCGTGAACCGGCCGGGCGGGCACCAGCAGTAGACCGCCCCCTGCCGGTCGATCCACTCCTCACCCGCCCTCGTTCCGGGCCGCAATTCGGTGGGTGGGCAGATCGTGGCGGAGGCGGGCGACGCGAGCACCGCGAGGTCGGCCGGCTCCACAGTCGCTTGCCGAGCCTGCCCGAGCGTCGCGAGGATCGCGTCGAGCGGCTTCGGCGAATCGAGCTCCGCCACCAGTTGCTTCGCCAGCGGCGAAGGCCCATCCCCAGGCGGCTCGAGGAACCGGCCGAAGGGGGCGGCGTAGATGACGAGGCTCTCCGGAATCGTCGTGCCGGAGGCCACCAGGCCCGCGGGCGAATCCTTGTGCCGGGCGGGGTGCGGATGGCAGCCGTCGACGAGCAGGATGTTGAGCCCGCTGCCGCTCTGCCGGGGAGGCTCCTTGCCCTGGCGGATCACGCCGGTCGCGAGCTGGGCGAGCACGTCTCGCGTGTCCAAGTTCACGCCGCGCAGATGCTGTTCGTTGTCCGGCCGGCCGTTGAGCGGCAGGAGGACCGTGTCGGCCTCCGGGTTGGCCACCTGTGGATCGGCGGGCTTCGCCGGCGGATAGGGCACTGCGTAGCCGGAGAAGTAGACGAGGGCCGTGCCACGGTTGGGGATCGACCCCGCGAACGCGTTGATCGCGGCCCCCATCTTTTGGGCGTCGAGGTTCTCGGCGCGGGTGACGACGAAGCCGCGGCGTTCGAGCGCGTCGCCGACGAGGCGGACGTCGGTCGCCGGCGCGGCCAGTTCCGCCTGCGGGTAGGTGCCGTTGCCGATGACGAGCGCGTGGCGGTGCTCCGCCCGGGCGACGCACGTGCCCGCGGTCAGAAGGGCCAGCACCATGAGCGGCCCAGTGCAGCGGGGAACGGTGCAGCGGGGAACGTGCATCGCATCAAGCCAGAAGGAGGTCGAGGGGACCGCCCTGATCGAGGCCGGCCTGCAGAAGGTCGCGGTCCTTGGTGCCGAAGTGATCCACCGGCGCCCTGGCGGCGTGCAGGAGCGTGGCGTAGAGCTGCCCCACGGTGGCATGCCCCTTCTCGCCGTAGCGGGCGAAGTTGAGGAAGCGGTTGCCGGCCCGCAGCCGGCCGCCCAGGTCGCCCACCAGCACCAGCGGCCACTCAAAGCAGGTGGAGTGGTGGTCCTCGGCGCTGTCGCTCAGGTAGACGACGAGGGTGTTGTCCATCATCGTGCCCGATCCCTCGGGCATGGACTCGAGCCGATCGACGAGGTCCGCCACCAGTCCCATGTTGAACTGGCGGATCTTGACCCGCATCTCCTTGGAGTTCGCCACCTGCTCGTGGCCGATCTGGTGGGTGTCGACGCTGATTCCCAGGCCCTTCCAGGTGGGATAGCTCGTGGCGCCGGAGCAGAGCGTGACGGTGTTGGTGAGCCCCGTGATGAGCGCCGTGGCGGTGATTTCGACATGGGCCTTCATCCGCTCCGTCTCGACGAGCGCTCCGTAGAGTTCGGGCCGCTTGGCCGGGATGCGGCCGCGATCGATCTCGCCGAGGCGGGAATGCCGCCGGCCGATCGACGCGAGGGCATCGGCGAACTGCTGCACCTTGTGGCTCTCGGCATGGGGCAGCGTCCGTTCGAGCTGCCGCACGTCGGTGGCGAGGTGGTCGAGCAGGATCGACTGCGCCCCCACGCTTCCCCTCACGTCCTTGCCCAGGATCTTGCCGAAGAGCATGTCGTGGGCGAGGTTCGGATCCTGGTAGTGCGGCACCTTCTGGTTGGGGCCCGAGGCGGAGCAGCAGGTGAACGTACTCGGGGTGTTGGCCGAGGGATCATTGAGGATGCCGAGGGCGACATGCTGGTGGATCGCGGGATTCGCCCGGGCCAGGGCGGCGTCGATCGTGATGTCCTTGGGGCCGGCCGAGGCCGAGTAGGCGCCCAGCGCCCCGAAGCCGTTGGAGTGCCCCCCGCCGCAGACCCTCCCGGAGAGGCCCTGCACGATCGTGACCCGCCGGCGGTGTTTTTGCAGCGGGGCGAGCGGTTCGGGCAGGGCCACTCCCGCGGCATCGAGCGGACTGTCGATCAGGGCGGTGGCGTCGTTGCAGTCGCGGCCGCGGGTGTTGCGGGCGGTCTTGCGTTCGATGCCGACGGGCTGCACGTGCGTGGGCGGCAGCCCGTTGCCCTCGAGGAAGAACACCACGCGGATCGGCAGTTCGCCGCGGGCGGCCGCCTCGACGCGGCCCACGAGCGGCATGAGAAAGGGAGCCATCCCACCGGCGGCCAGGGACTTCAGCACGCTGCGACGAGCGACACCCATGACGGTTCTCCGGGGAGCAACGTGGTCTACGGCGCACCGTGCTGGTGCCATCTTACCGCCCGAGCGTTTTCGTTCTGCCGCATCCCCTCATCATACTACCGGGAGCATCTTGTAGTTGACTTGAGTGATCACAATGTTTCATCCAAGCCCGAAGCGCGAGCGAGGGACTGTGCAGAGCGGAGGTCATCGATCCCCTTTTGGCTCGGACCCCCGGTCCGGGCTCCCTCGCCGGCGCTTCGGGCTTGCATGGGAAGTGGGCCGGTTCGGGGTTCAAGTGTCAACCATTGGGTGCTCCCGGTAGTACCTGCAAGCATGCCGGTCCGCCAGTAATCTTCGGCTCATTTGCCGCCAGATGTCCGTTTTTTCGAGTCGAGCTCGAACGAGAACTCGGGGCCTGTGTTGCGGCCGGGTTTGACCGACGCCCGCAGGTCCGACGTGGCAGTTTCGCCGTACGCTTCTGGAATCAGCCAGCGCAGCCGGATCGGGTCGGGCGGCCGGCTCCCCGGGGGCGGAGGAGGGGGGGGTGGCTCAGTGTCCGGCACTCGCTCCTGCTTCGTGATCGATACCCCATAGTCGCCCACGGCCGTGCCGCCGTTCGGCTTGCCGCCGCGAACCGCGGTCAGCCGGTAGCGGCCCTGGGCATCGGTCTTGCCGCCGGCCGGCAGGCCCTTGCCGGGCGTCACGGGCGAATACCCCACCGACGCCCCATCGAGCGGCTTGCCGTCGAGCGTGACCAAGCCCTCCACGTATTCCACTTTGGGCCCCCGTTGGCCGCCGCAGCCGGTGATGGCCAAGGCCAGCAGCAGGGCCGCACAGCGGCCCCGCATGAAAGCCAGACGGCGCACATGGCCGATCGAGAACCGATGCATCCATTCCTCCGTTGGTTTGGCGAAGCCGTCACGCCCCGGGCGTCAAAAGTCACCGCCGCCGATAATCTCGGCAGCCTTCATCGTGCCGAGTGCGCCCCAGACGCCCCATGTGGATTGTCCATACACCCCCCAAATGCCCCCGACAAGGGTCGTGTTCGGCGGCGTCGTGTTGGGATCGCCGGCGTCGATGTTGTCGGCGATGAACTTGACGGCACCGTCGGCAAAGGCCACGTTCACGCCACCCTGGTGATAGCTCGTGGCCGACATCATCACATTGTCGGTCGGAAGAGGTCCTGCGTCCGCCGTGCAGCTCGGCGAGTTTGGCGGCAGGATCGTGTAGAAGGCCGAGGCGGAGTCGTCCCTTCTGTGCCAGGTCTTTTGCGTATCGCCGGTCGTGGTTGCCGAGCCGAGTATTCCATTCATGACCTGGTTGAGGCAGATCTGCGGTCTGCTGGTCGCGTTCATGGAGACGCTGCCCGCGATGCCGGTTTTAATGCCGGTGTCGGTGAACCCGGTGCCCCGCCCATGGGCTCTCTCGGAGAGGATGAGCGTCTTGCTCAGGCCATCGGTCACGTGCTTGCCCCGAATCTTCGACGCCGCGATGTTGGCCTGAGTCATTTGGTTGCTCCCGCTCTGGCCCGGCGCGATGCCGCTTATCAGCGGGCCGCGTTGTTGACCGAGATAGTCTCCCCGGTTGTAGAGGTAGCTCATGCCGTGGACGCGACTGCTGACCGTTCTGGGCAGGGCCCGGCTGTCGGAGGGGCAGAGAATCACCGATGGGGACGAGCACAGGGACCGGATCGGAAAGCCGGGAATCCACGTCTCGTCGAAAGTATTGTTCGTGCTCACGTCGTTCGTGACGATCGCACCGACCAGGTCATCCCACCGTTTCTGCTCCTCCATGTAGGGCATCAGCCCGTGCATGTAGCCGAACCCGTTCATGTTTGAGCTCGCGGGGCGGTAGGACCGCAAGATCCAGCTGCTACCGGTCAGCGGAAAATGTCCCCTCGTGTTCTCGTGCAGGACGACTGCGTGGGCGACCTGCTTGAGATTGTTCGCGCACCGTGCGAACCGGGCCGCTTCGCGGGCCGCCTGCACCGCCGGCAGCAGTAGGGCCACGAGCACGCCGATGACGGCGATCACCACGAGCAGTTCCACGAGCGTAAACGCGGCGGAGCGCCTGCGATGCGACGATGGTTCGAAGTGAAGCGATTGAAGTTTCATGGAAAGCCCCCCGGCGATTTAGGCTGTGAGTCGGGCCGCGAAAGACGGCCGGACAAACCAAAAGACATAAAAACAATCGATTGCATCCAGTCTGCGCTGGAATCCCGTCCGGC
>JBIIYN010000177.1:0-8191 GCA_044346795.1 Pirellulales bacterium | reverse complement strand
ATCCGGCATGAAGGCCGTGGGTTCCGGCGTGGGTTCCGGCGTGGGTTCCGGCGTGGGTTCCGGCGTGGGTTCCGGCGTGGGTTCCGGCGTGGGTTCCGGCGGCGGGTTGGCGGCCTGTGCAACCAGCGCTGACAGCCGCGCGACGAGCGTGTCGGCCGACGCCGCCCAGGATCCGCCGGTATCGAGGGCATCATCGGCCCGGGCGATGGAGGCGAGAAAGTCGATGCTCTCCAGCAGGACGTCCGCGTGCTCGGGACGCACCTTGAGCAGTCCCCTGCCGGCCGCGACGAAGGCCTCCTCCATGGCGTGGGCAACCCGTACGGCCGGCTCGAGCCCGATGATCCGCGCAGCGCCCTTGAGCGAGTGCGCCGACCGCATCATCGATTCGATCGCGGCCGGCGAGTGCTCCAGCGTCTCGATCGCCAGCACGGCCGCCGAAAGCGCGGCCGTCTGGGTGTCCGCTTCGAGGCGGAACAGTTCCAGCATCGAGAATCCGCTCAGGTCTTCCACGCCACCCGCTCCTGGCAGCCGCCGGTCTTCTCCGTCACGCCGACACCAGTCGGTGCAGCCCGTCCAGCAGCCTTGCCTCGTCGAGCAAGGCGACCGTTTCCTCCCGCCATGCGAAGATTCCCGCCGTCGCCTGCCTGGCCGCATGGCTGACCGTCGAGGGCGGGGCCGAAAGCTCCTGCCGGGGCACCCGGTGGATGCCCGCCACCTCGTCGACCGTGAAAACCCAGCGGTTCCGGCCAGGCTCGCCGGGCCGGTCGACGACGATCAGCCGCGGCTCCGCCGCCGCCGAGAGAGCGGCCTCGCTCGTCTGATCAAGGCCGAGCAGTCGGGCCAGCCGGAGGCAGAGTTCCAACTGTCCGCGGATGTTCACGATCCCGGCGAGGACGGCATCCGAACGATGCGGCACACGATGCATCTTCCGCAGGGGGGCGACCTCGGCGAGCGCGGCGGCGGGCAGTGCCATCCACTCGTCGCCGAGCCTGAAGACGAGAACGCTCAGCGCCCCGCCATCGACGGTCGCGATCGGCTGCGCGAGGAGTTCCCCCCACGACTCGAGGTACCCGGGGGGGGCCGGCCGGTCGAAAAAGCGACGGGCTGCGGCCGCCACCACCGGGCAGTTGCGGCAATGGACGAAGGTGGCCAGCTCCGGGCAGCTGCGATCCCCGCCGACGCCCACGTGCCGCCAGCAATGTTCCATCGGGGCCGCCACCTTGCGGTCGTGTTCGGCGAAATCCTCGCTCATGACGATCCTTTGCGTTCGAGCACGCGGGCCGCCGACCGCCTGTAGGTTTCGGCCCTGCGGTCGTCGCCCCGCCGGGTCGCCACGACGGCGAGGGCCAGCAACGCCTCGTCGTGGTCGGCGTCGAGGTAGAGCGTCTTGTGAAGGCAGCTCTCGGCCCGGTCGAGGTCGCCGACCGCCTGGTGGAGCATGCCCATGAGGAAGAACATCCGCGGACACGGGGCCGTGCTCGATTCGTTGCGTCGGCACAGGGCCAGGGCCTCGGCATGGCGGCCGTCATTGGCCAGGGCCTCCGCCTCGCGAAGCAGATCGTCGACCGAGAACGGCTCGCGGGGGCCGTTTTGGGCGGCAGCTTCCGCCGCCGGGCCGGGCATGGCGGGATTGTTTGGCCGTGGATCGACGGGTGGCCGACGCGGGAGCATGGGGGCGGCGGCGGAATCTCCCGGCCGGGGGCCGCGCCGCAGCGTGAAGACGGAATTGCCGGCCGCCGGGGTCCACGGAGCCTTCAGGATCGGAGGCTCGGCGGCGCCCAGGACCAGCAGGCCGTCCGGAGCCAGCAGCCGGTCGATCGTGCGTTCCACCTGGCCGCGGGCCTCGGCCGTCAGGTAGATGAGCACGTTGCGGCAGAAGATCACGTCATAGGGCTCGCGGTCGGCGGCGAACGCGTCGTCGAGCAGATTGCCCCGGAAGAAGTGCACCTGCCGCCGCACCCTGTCGTCGAGCCGGGCGGTCGCCTGCTGAACGTGAAACCAGCGGTCGCGAAAGGAGAGGTCGTCCGCGCGGAAGGCGTTGGCCGAATAGGTCGCCGCTTCCGCCTTGGCGAGGGCGGCGCGGCAAACGTCGGCCGCCTCGATCCGGAACTGATGGGCGTCCAACCCCGCCTCCATCAGCGTCATGGCCACGGAGTAGGGCTCCTCGCCGGCGGCACAGGGAACGCACAGGATGCGGATCGGGGGCTGTCCGGGGGCCGCGGCGAACGTGACGGCGAACCGCCGGATGGAGCTGAAGACCTGCGGGTCGCGGAAGAACCAGCTCTCCGGCACCACCACTTCGTCGATGAACCCGGCCTGTTCGTCGACGTCGTGCGTGAGACGGTCGAGGAACGACCAGATGTCGCGATCCGCGCAGGCCTCCATCCGTCGGCGGACGGCACGGTCGACGGCCGCCTGGCCGATCGTGTCCGGATCCAGGCCGATCGATCGGCGCAGGAAGGCCTCGACCGAACGAAGGGCCTCGGAATGAAGGAGGGGGGCGTGCATGGTCGGGCCCCATTATGACACGCCGGGAATCGTGGCGTCGGGCGGGGTCTGGGGGGCGAGCGCGGAGGCGATTTCCGGTGGCAACAGGTGCTCGACCGCGATCACCTGGACCGTGCGGCCGCCAATCCGCAGGGGCCGGCCCAGGCAGGCCGCGCCGGGGCCGTGCGGCCTGGGCGACGGGGCCGGCGCCTCGGCGACAGACCCCAGGGAGACGACGTTTTCGGCCGCGATTCCCAGCCGGACGGTCGGCTGGCGCGGCGACGCGTCGCCCGCGGGGTATTCCACGACGACCACGCGTGTGCTGAGTGTGTCTCGGAGCGGCCGGTCGGTCAGCAGCCTCCCCAGGTCGACCAGCGGCACGAGGTGGCCTCGATGGGGGAAGACGCCGCGGATGAAAGCCGGCATGCGGGGGATCGGTCGGGCCGCCACCAGGGGCACCACCTCGACCACGCGGCGAGTCTCGATCGCGTAATGCTCGGCACCGACGGACAAGAAGAGCAGTTGCATGACGGTTTGAGCGCGGCGGGATTCGGGCGCCGGGACGGGCGTCAGGTCGTGAACCGCGATACTTCCTCCTTCAGGTCGCCGACCGCTCCGCGGAGGTGTGAGGTCGCCTTGTTGAAGTCGTCGAGCGAGGAAGCCGTGCGGGCGGCTCCTTCGGCCAGCCGGATCATCGCTTCGCGGATCTGCGCGGCTCCCTGTGACTGCGCCCGCATGCCCTCGGTCACCTGTTCGAATCGGCCGTTGATGCCGTGCACGGCCGAGATGATCTCTCCGAGCTTCGCGGAGACATCGCTGATCTCGTCGACGCTCGATCGCACCTGGCCGGCGAACCTGTCCATCTCCATCACGCCACTCGACACGCTGTGCTGCATTTCCTTGACCATCTGTTCGATGTCGAGGGATGCCACGGCGGTCTGGTCGGCGAGGCGGCGGATCTCCCGGGCCACCACGAGGAAGCCCGCGCCGTAGGCGCCCGCTTTTTCCGCTTCGATGGCGGCATTGATCGAGAGCAGGTTCGTCTGGTCGGCCACCTTCGTGATCGTCGTCACGGCCAGATTGATCGTCGCGGCGCGTTCGCTGATCAGCGCGAGCTTCGAGCCGAACGACTGCGTGCTCTCGGCGAGTTGACGCATCGTGCCGTCCATCTCGGCGAGGTTCCGGCGGCCGTCGTTGGCCATCGCCCCCGTGTGGGCCGCCATGTCGTTGACCTCGGTCATCGTGCGCAGGAGTTCCTGGCTCGTCACGGAAATCTGCTTGACGGCGGCGACGGCCTGGCTGGTGGATGCCCCGTAGTCGGCGATGACCTGCTGTTGTTCGGCCGAGGTGGCCTGGATCGCGGTGGCGGTGGAGATCAGTGCCACCGACGATTTCTGGATGCGTCCGATCAGGCCGCGCAGGTTGTCGGTCATCGTCCTGATCGCGGCCAGCAACGCCCCGGTTTCATCGTCGCCGACCTCGTCCTCGTCCGGCATTCCCGTCGCCCGCAGGTCGCCCCCGGCCACGCGGCGGGCGACGTCCACCGCCGTGCGGACCGGCCGGGAAAACCGCCGCGCGAGCGCGAGAGCCGCCAACGCCACTCCCAGGATCGTGGCCAGCGACAGGGCGATGATCGCGGCCCGCTGCCACCTCAGGATCGCATACGCTTCGCTCGTGTCCTGTTTGACGCACAGGCCCCAGCGCAGGCTCGGAAGGAACCGCCAGGCGGCGACGACGCTTTCTCCACGATAGTCGATCGCCTCTCCATAGCCCTCTTCCCCGTTCGCGGCCCGCTGGGTCGCCGTCGCCCGCGTCGATCCGAAGGGGAGCTGTTTGGTGAACGCCGCCCCGGGTTCGTGCCGCAATGGCGCGGTGACCAGGAGGGTTTCCCCCCGGCGTTCGCCGGTGACGATCTCGCCCGTTTGTCCCAGGCCGCCGAGATCGGAGAGCATCTCCCAGATCCGCTGTGGCCCGATGCCGAGTGCCAGCACGCCGACGACGCTCCCCTCGTCGATGATCGGACTGGTCACGAAGGCGATCGGGCTGCCGTCCTGGCCGGACGGCTGAAAGCCGCCCAGTTCCGTCTGCAGCAGCGTGCGGGAGCGGTCGAAGCCGGCGGCGAGCGGCGCTGCGGAGGGGCCGACCGTTGACACCGACGAGCCGAGCGGGATCGCGTCTTCCAGCGAAAAGACCACGCGACCGGCGGCATCGATGAGGAGGCACTGCCGGTAGCCGAGTTCCGTCGCGGCATGCGCGAGAAATGCCGTCACGTCGGGAGACTTCGCCAGCCGCTCGCGAAGCGTCGCGGCCGCGGGGGTGTCGGTCGTTCCGCGGATCGCGGCCAAATCCCGGGCGATGCGGACGAGGGCCGGGTCGCGGGCCAGAACCCGGCCCTCGCGGATGCGTTCCGAAGCGTAGGCTTCCAGTTCGCCGGCCTTCGAGACGGCGGTGCGCACGAGGTTGTCGCGGACGGACTGTTCCAACGCGTCCGAGGCGATCTTCGTCGTCACGGCCGTGAGCACAGCGCAGGGGATGAGCGAGATCGCGAGAAACCAGAACAACAGCCGTTTGGCGATGGAGTTCGTCGTCGCTCGCGGCGGGGCGATGGAGGTCGCAGGTGCGGCAGCGAGCGGTGCGTTCGGGGCATCCGCGATGGCGGCGGACTCGGGCGGTGACCTGTCGGGCCGCACCGGCGGAGAGGATTGCATGGCGGATGAGCGCGAGGCTGAGAGAGCGACGGGCAGGCGATGCGCCTGAGCCCACGCCGCAATTTTTGCCCATCTTTCGCGACGGGGCGATCTTCCGGCACCGGAAATTCTTGACGTGCCGCTACGACCAGCGCGATCGGCGCAACCTCACCCGGGTCGGCCGCGCCGCCGCCTCCGCCAGGGTGGTGGAGCCGGGGGAATGCCGGGAAATCAGCCGGCCTTGATGCGAATCGGGACGCCGGCATCCTCGTCCGGCACACGCAGCCGCAGCGTCGCGGCGGGCGGCGCCCGGCGCTCCTGGGAAAATCCACGGGTTCCCCCGGAGAGAAAATCCACCAGTTCCGCCGCCGGTCCCGTCGTAAAGTCGCGACGGAGGGTCTCGAGCACTTCCTTCCAGGGCAGCCCGCGGCGGTAGATCACCCGATAGGCCGCCTTCAGCGCGGAGATGTCGTCCGCCGTGTGGCCGCTGCGGCGGAGGCCCACCACGTTGAGTCCGACGATGCAGCTGCTCAGGCCGTCCACCAGCATGAAGGGCGGCACGTCCTGGACGACCCGCGCGTGGCCGCCGACCATTGCCAGCCGCCCGATGCGGCAGAATTGGTGCACCGCGACGGCCCCCGACACGAAGGCTCGATCCGACACCGACACGTGGCCGCCGAGCATGGCGCCATTCGCGAAAATCGCGTTGCTCCCCACGGTGCAATCGTGGCCGAAATGGGCAC
Organism: Pirellulales bacterium; assembly: GCA_044346795.1. Taxonomy (GTDB): domain Bacteria; phylum Planctomycetota; class Planctomycetia; order Pirellulales; family UBA1268; genus CAMCQY01. The sequence goes on along the minus strand of JBIIYN010000177.1, from coordinate 2,274 downwards.
CGGCCATCACGTAGTTCCCACTGCCGATGGTCGTCGCGGCGTCGGGTTTCAGGGCGCGGTGCACGGTGACGTACTCGCGAAACACGTTGTTTTCACCGATCAGCACCCTGCCGATGTGCTGGGGCCGGCCGGCATGCTGCGGGGCACCGCCGATGACGCAGTGCTCGCAGAATTCGTTGTGACCGGCGGCCTTCACGCCGGACTTGATCACCGCTCCCGACGCGACCACGCAGTGATCACCGAGTTCGACGTCAGCCTCCACGCTCGCAAACGCACCAATGCTCACGCCGACCCCCAGGCGGGCGTCGGGACTGACGTTTGCCAACGGATGAATGCTCACGGAGTGTTCCACGCCAAAAGAAGGTTTCGCGGGTGCCGCGATCCCGCGGTCGGGTTGGCGATCACATGGCCGCCTGTGGCGGGTTATCGGCTTCCCCATCCAGCCGATTCAATGGCATTTTTGCCGGGACAGAAGACTCCCCCCTGCCTTTGCCGGCTCGCCAGATTGCGAAAAGCCGCTACACTGCCCGGTCGCCGGAATGAGCCAGGGAGAAGCCGCCATGACGACCCGTGATGACCGCTACGCAGCGGCAGAAGCCTTGAAAAACGAGGGCAAACTCGCAGAGGCGGTGTCCGCCTTGGAGGACTTGGTCGCCGAGGAACCCGGTTTTGCGCTGGCCTATTCCGCCATGGCGGCGTGGTGCACCCGTCTGGAACGGCACGAAGAGGCCGTCAGGCACGCCCGCAGAGCGTGTGAGTTGGAACCCAACGATCCCTTCAGCTACACCGCACTGAGCGTCGCCTGCATGAGGGGTGGACGCATCGCCGAGGCCGAGGAGGCGCTGGCCCGGTCGAGGATGCTGCAGGGCGGCTAGCGCGAACTCGGCGTTGGCGGATCGCGGCAGAGGCGACGGCTGGCCCTCCATCGCTTGTCATCAGTCGGCGAGCAGGGCTTCGACCTTCTCCAGTCGCTTGCGGTCCGTCTGCGACAACCGCCACGGCGTGCCGCCGAGTTCCTTCGCCTTGGCGAGGGCGTTCCGCGCCTTGTCGTCCTGCTGTTGCGACGCCAGCGCCAGGGCGAGGTGCAGAAATTTCGAGGCCGAGGGGAGGAGAACCGATTCCTCGAGATCGGCGACCGCCTCCGCCCCCTTTCCCGCCGCCAGGAGCACGAGGCCGCGCGTGTCGAGCACGTCAGGGTGGGGGCCGAGTTCGTCGATCGCCTTCTCGACCAGCCGCTCGGCCTCCTCCACGGTCTCCGGCTCCGCCAGCGCGAAGGCGAGATTGTTCGCCACCACCGCGGCCTGCCGCGGGGGAATGTCTCCGCGATCCAGGAGTTCCCGGTAGATCGTGACGACGTCTTCGTGGCCGCCCGTGACATCCACGAAGTCGGCGTACAGCAATGCCAGACCGGGCGAATCCGGGTCCTGGCGGCGGGCTTTCGCAAACCAGCGGCTGACCGTCTCCTTCTGTCGCGGAGTCGCGCCGTCATCGGGTGACCGCAGCACGGAGACCGCCGTGCCGAGCAGCCTTTCCAGAGGGATTCTGTCCCATGAGGTCTCGAGCAGGTCGAGCGCCTCGTCGCCCCGATCGTTGCGGGCGAGGAACTCGGCCCGGGCGATGGCACCGGCGCCGGAAGACGCCGCGAACCCGGTGAGCACGCGGTCCGCCGCCGGGCCGAAGCCGAGTTCTTCAAGCAGTTCGGACAGCGGGCCGAGGTGACCGGCCAGTTCGGGCGTCACCGCGTCGCCCGGCATGAGCCTGCGGACGGCGGCCACGGCGGCATTCCGATCATCCTGCGCGAGTGCCAGTTTGGCCTGGAGCGCCGCCACGGCCGGGGCGTCGGGGAGGCGTTCGGCGAGCGTTTTCAGCCAGATTCTCGCGGCCCCGAGTTCCCGGTGCTCGACGAGGCGTTCGATGAGCATCGTCAGGAATGCCGGCGGCACGCCGGGCGCCGACGCGATCGACAGCAATTCGTCTCGGCACTCGTCCCAGCGTCCCAGTTGTTCGAGCAGCTGCGCTTTCTGCATCCGCTGGCCGTTGGAGAGCGGCTGCAGGGCGGCCAGGCGGTCGAGCAGCACGAGGGCCCGACGCCAGCTCCGGGGCTCGGGCCGCGGGGCGAGGATCGCAATCTGCAGGGCGATGTCCTCGGCGGCCAGTCTCCCTTCCCGGTCGACGTTCTCATCGAGCAGTGCCACCGCACGTTCCGCATCGCGGTAGCCGCCGGTCTGGGCGGTGATTTCAGCGAGCGTTCGTCGTGCCCAGAGCCGCGCCCGC
>JBIIYN010000013.1:0-24820 GCA_044346795.1 Pirellulales bacterium | reverse complement strand
AGCCCGGAGGGCGAGACAGCCTGAGCCCGGAGGGCGAGACAGCCTGAGCCCGGAGGGCGAGACAGCCTGAGCCCGGAGGGCGAGACAGCCTGAGCCCGCTCACCCGGCCTCGTCGGCGGACGCCAGCACGCGGAGGATGCCGATCGCCTCGTCGAGCGAAACCGCGTCGTAGCCGCGGATGCAGGCCTTGCGATCGCACTCCGCCAGCAGCAAGACGTCGAGAAAATCCGGGTGCGCCTCGAGCCGCTGCCGGGCCCGCGCGCCGAGCGTGTGATTGGCGTGGGCGTGCGCGGCCTCGAGCGATTCGATCAGCCAGCGGGTCCGCGGCGTGATCAAGTCGCCGAGAGCAGACACGCAGCTGGCAACTGCATGAGCGCGGTCGATCGCCCGTCCCACGTCGTGAACGAGCGCCGCCGTGAGCAGCTCCTCGTCGAACGGCCGCTGCTCGTGGACCCGGTCGAAGACCTGCAGCGAGTGCTCGAGCGCGTCCCCCTCCGGATGCCGCGCCGGATCCTGCCTGACGGTTTCCAGCAGCCGCACGAACGAGGCGATCTGGTCGAGGCGGTCGCCGGTCAGATGGGAGAGGCCGCCCGCAGGATCGCTCGCCCGCGTCGCCTCCCGCCGGATCTCGGCGTGGCTGGGAAGCTGTTCCTCCGGCACCCAGCCGCGGGCCACTCGGCGGGCGGCGCGAAACCGCGACCGCGTCGAATCCGCGCCATGAGCCATCAGCCGCGCCGCCTCCTCCGCGATCCGTTGCCGCAGCTTGTCCGCCCCGGCGTCCCGGGCCTCGTCGCTCATCGGGATGCGCCTCCGGCCGCGGCTTTCGCGGCCAGCGGCCGCCAGCGGATGTTTTTCACCAGCGCCGTCGTCGCGTAGGTCGCGATGCCCAGCGGTCGCGACGGCAGCACCTCGTCGCGAACCGAGATGCGGCGGCCTGCGAGCGGCTGATCGATCACCTGTTCCTCGTCGATGAAGCAGCGGATCCGCTCCGGCGTGACCGCCACCCGCACCGCGTACCACCGGCCGGTCTTGAATTCCCTGTACAGCGTCGTGTCGTTGTGCGCGGCATCGTCGCCGTCGATGCTCGACAGGCCGACCACGCCCCCCCCCCAGCCACCCAGAATGAGGCTGCAGGGATCATCCCCGACGGGAAAGGTCAGGCCGCAGAAAAAGTCGTTCCCCTCGGCCCGCTGGGCGTCGAGCGCGATTTCATAGCCCTGCCGCGGCACGTCACCCGACCAGGTGATGCCGCTCAGGTCGGCGCCCATGCCGATCCGGATCGCCCCGTCTTCGACGGCCACCTCCCCTTCGCCGCCAAAACCGCTCGGCCGCCACTTGCCGAGCGTCTTGCCGTCGAAGAGTGTCCGCCAGGGTTCGGCCTCGCCCGCCGTCGCATCACCGGAGCCGGCAGCGCCGCCCGAGAGTTCGGCGACGAGCGTGTCGGCGCGATACACCTTCTCGAGCGCCACGAGGATGCCGGTCGCATCCACCGACACCGCCCGCGCCTGCGTGTCGTCGTAGGCGATGTCGAGCACGAGCGACTGGATGTTGCCGTCGAAGATCAGGCCCACCAGTTCGCCGGCGACGTTCACCACGGGGCTGCCGGAGTTGCCGCCGATGATGTCGGCCGTCGAAACGAAGTTGAACGGCGTCCGCAGGAAGGCGTCGTCGCGTTCCAACTGCGGGCGGAGTGTCTGCCACCGTGGCGGCATATCGAAGGGGGGCGTGCCGGCCTTCGACCGGGCCCGCTCGAACAGCCCGGCGTAGGTCGTGATCGGGGGCACCTGCTGCCCTGCCTCCTCGTAGCCCCTGACCGTGCCGTAGGCGAGCCTGAGCGTGAAGGTGGCGTCGGGATAGCTGCCCGCCCCGGCCTCGGCAAACACCGCCTGCGCGATCTCCGCGTGCGCCTGCCGCTTGATCTCCCCCGCCGCCTCGACGGTCGCCCGCAGCGACCGCGACTCGGCGTCGACGATCCGCGCGAGTTCCAGCATCGGATCGGTCGCCGCCGCCACCGCGGCCGCGCCGCCGTCATACAGGGCCCGCCTCGCATCGGGCCTCGCGCTACCGGCACCGGCCCGCCTGCCCAGGCCGGTGCCGCGGACACACTCCGCTGCCCGCTCCCGGGGCGAGCGGCCCCCAAGCACCGTGCGCACGAGCGGATCGTCGGGGCCGAGCGACGTCGCCAGGAAGGTCAGCGAGTCGGCCAGCTTCACGATCTCGAGGGCGTCGTAGATCGGCTCGTCGGAGAAGAGGGCGAGTTCCAGCGACTCGCGATTGGAGTCGCGGTATTCGCGGAGCCGTTCGCCGCTGGGCTTCTCGGCCTCGGCGGCGGCCCGCAGGATCGTGCGGGCGTTGCCGAAATACTGGCTGTTGAATCCGACCGCCGCTTCGAGCAGGTTGTGCCGCAGGGCGACGGCGGCGATGTCGCGTTCCGCCTGCTCGATCCGCTCGAAGGGGGAACGGCCCGACGGCGCGTCTCGGCCGGCGGTCCGCTTCGCCACCAGCTCGCGGAGTTTCGCTTCCGCTTCCTGCTTCCGCGTGATGAACCGTGGATCGAGCAGGCCCGCGAGGATTCCCTCCCGCGCCTTGCGACCGTTCTGCACGCCAAAGAGGTCGCCCATCGCCTGCCGCCTTTCCTCGGGGCCCTCGCCTGAGTAGGCGTCGAGCATCACCTCCAGCCGGTTGAGCACGGAGAGGGAAAACGGCATCTGCCGGTCGCGCATCGCGAGCAGTTCCTCGAGCGTGCTCCCCCGGTCGGTGTGCCCGGGGTGTCCCGAGACGAAGACCAGGTCGCCCGCGGCGACGGGCGGCCGGCTCCAGGTGAGATGGTGCGGCACGTGGGCGGGGCGGCCGTTCTCGTAGGCCCGGAAAAAGCAAACGTCGAGGTTGTATCGCGGAAACTCGAAGTTGTCGGCATCCCCGCCGAAGAAGGCGATCTGCTGCTCCGGTGCGAACACGAGCCGCACGTCGGTGTATTTTTTCGAGCGGTAGAGGTGGTAGAGGCCGCCCTGATAGAGCGTGACCACGTCGCTCCGCAGCCCGGTGGCCGCGAGCGACTCCCGCTCGATCTCCGCCATCACCCGGCGCCGGGCGGCGAAGGCTGCCTGCGGCTCGAGGCCCGGCGTGACGGCAGCCTGGACGCGGGCCGTGACGTCCTCGATCGACACGAGCACGTTGAGTTCGAGATCGTGGCACCTGATTTCATCGGCCCGCGTGGCCGCCGCAAAGCCGTCCCGGTAGTAGTTGTGGTCGGCGTCGCCGAGCTTCTGCAGGGCATCGGCCCCGACGTGGTGATTGGTGAGCACGAGGCCGTCGGGAGAGACGAACGAGCCCGATCCGCCCGAATTGAACCGCACCGACGCCTGCTGAAGATGAAGGAGCCATTCCGGCGTGAGCCGCCTCCCCCCGAGGGCGGCGGCATGATCTTTTTCGAGTCGCTCGAGCGGCGGTTGATTGAAGAGCCACATCCCCTCGTCGGCCCATGCGTGGGCCGCCACCGCCAGCCCGCACGAAGCGAGACACAAAAACGATCTGCGCCACGACCTTGTTCGCATTCCATGCATGATGAGCCGTCTGCCCTGTGCCTTCGCCTTCTTGAACACGCCGCTCCTCAAGTCTATCCCAAACGACGGCCTGCGCAGCCTCAACCCCCTTGACGGCAGTATGTTCATGCGTACACTCTTGCGAGCGGATCGCTTTTCGCATCCAGCCAGCAGGCTGGTTCACCCCTTCAAGACAGGAGTCTCCTCGTGCTTGCCCGACTGCAGACGTTTTCGCTTCTGGGGATCGACGCGGTGCCGGTGGACGTGGAAGTCGACGTCTCGACCGGCGCCCTGCCCTCGACGGTGCTCGTCGGCCTGCCCGATCCGGCCATCCGTGAAAGCACGCATCGCGTGGCCCGGGCGATGGTCAACTCCGGCTTCAGCCGGCCCAACGACCGGATCGTCATCAACCTGGCCCCGGCGGAGATGCCCAAGCAGGCGGCCACGTTCGATCTGCCGATCACCTTGGGCATTCTCGCCGGCAGCGGGCAGTTTTCCTCCGAGCGGTTCCAGGACTATGCCGTGGTGGGCGAGCTTTCGCTGGAGGGGTCGACGCGGCCCACGCGGGGCGCCCTCTCCGTGGCCATTTCGGCGGCGCGGCAGAAAAATCTGCGGGGCCTGGTGGTGCCCGCCGCGAGCGCGACGGAGGCGGCTGTCGTCGAGGACATCGAGGTGATTCCGGTCTCCTCCCTCACCGAGGCCGTCCAGTTCTTTTCGGGCGACGTCGACATCCCGCGGTGCCCGCCCCGCGTCACCGAGTGGTTCGACCGCTTCGCCGCCTACGACGTCGATTTTGCCGACGTCCGCGGACAGGAGGCGGCCAAGCGCGCGGTCTGTGTGGCCGCCGCCGGCGGCCACAACTGCGCGATGGTGGGCCCGCCGGGGGGCGGCAAGACGATGCTGGCCAAGCGGATTCCGACGATTCTACCGCAGCTCTCGGCCGCCGAGTCGATCGAGACGACCCGCATCTACAGTGCGCTGGGACTCTTGTCGGCCGGACAGCCGCTGCTGGCCACCCGGCCATTTCGGGCCCCGCACCACACGATCTCGGAGGCCGGCCTGATCGGTGGCCGGTCCATCCCGATGCCCGGCGAGATCAGCCTCGCCCACAATGGCGTGCTTTTTCTCGACGAACTCCCGGAGTTCAACCGCCGCACGCTCGAGGTGCTCCGCCAGCCGCTCGAGGATGGTTACGTTTCCATCAGCCGGGCCAAGGGAAGCACGCGGTTTCCGGCCGACTTCATGATGGTGGCCGCGTTCAATCCTTGCCCGTGCGGCTATCGCGGCGACCCACGGCGGGAGTGCCAGTGCGCGGTGCCCCAGGTGGAACGCTACATGGGCAAGATCTCGGGGCCGCTGCTCGACCGGATCGACATCCACCTCGAGGTGCCGGCGGTGCCATTCCGGGAACTGTCGGCCAGTCGGACCGGCACGTCGAGCAGCCAGATGCGGGAGGCCGTGATGGCGGCCAGGCTGCGGCAGGCGGCTCGGTTTGCGGGCCTGCCGGTCCGCCTCAATGCCCGGATGACAAGCCGCCAGATCCGCGAATTCTGCCCGCTCGAGCCGGCCGCCGCGGAGCTTGTCCGGGCGGCCGTGACCGACCTCGGGCTCTCGGCCCGCGCTCACGACAAGGTGCTCCGTGTCGCGCGGACGATCGCCGATCTCGATGCGGCGGAGAAGATCGGCTGTGCGCACGTGAGCGAGGCGATCAACTACCGCGTGCTCGACCGCGGCCTCTGGACATGAGCGCGGCAGGGAATCGACGACTCCGCCAAACGAGCAGCGCTCGGCAGCCCCCCTGACGTTGTGTGATCGACGGTCACGCCAGGATGTCCCGCACCACACGCTGGGGCTCCACGCCCGTCAGCCGCTGGTCGAGCCCCTGGAACTTGAACGTGAACCGCTCATGGTCGATGCCCATGAGGTGCAGGATCGTGGCGTTGAAGTCGTTGATGTGGACCGGGTTTTCCACCACGTTGTAGCTGAAGTCGTCGGTCTCGCCGTAGGAGATGCCCCCCTTCACGCCGCCGCCGGCCATCCACATGCAGAAATTCCGAGGATGGTGGTCGCGACCGTAGTTGTCTCTCGTGAGCGTGCCCTGGGTGTAGACCGTCCGCCCGAACTCGCCCCCCCAGACCACGAGCGTGTCGTTGAGCATGCCCCGGCCCTTGAGATCCTTGACGAGGGCGGCCGTGGCCTGGTCGGTGTCGAGGCACTGCAACTTGAGATCAGCCGGCAGATTGCTGTGCTGATCCCAGCCCCGGTGCAGGATCTGCACCACCCGCACGCCCCGCTCCACGAGCCGGCGGGCGAGCAGGAGGCTGTGGGTGAACGAGCCGGGTTTCTTCACGTCGTCGCCGTACATCTCGAGCACCGGGGCCGGCTCGTCGGCCAGATCGACCAGTTCGGGCACGCTCGACTGCATGCGGAAGGCCATCTCGTACTGCGCGATCCGGGTCTGGATTTCCGGATCGCCATACCGCTCGAAGCTCCACTGGTTCAGCGTGCCGAGCGTGTCGAGCATCCGGCGGCGGTCCTGGCCGGAGAAGCCTTCCGGGTTCGAGAGATAGAGCACCGGGTCGCCCGCGCCACGCAGGGCCACGCCGGTGTACCGCGTGGGAAGAAAGCCGCTCGACCACATGCGGGTGAAGATCGCCTGCGAGGGATTGATGTCGGGCATCGGCGTGAAGACGACGAAGGCCGGCAGGTCGTCGCTCTCGCTGCCGAGGCCATAGGACAGCCAGCTGCCGAGGCTCGCCTTGCCGGGCACCTCGCTGCCGGTCATCACGAACGTGCACGCCGGATCGTGGTTGATGGCGTTGGTGTGCACGGTCTTCACGAGCGCAAGCTCGTCGACGATTTCCGCCGTGTGGGGGAGCATGTCGGTGCAGATCCAACGGCCGCAATCGCCCCGCTGCTCGAACTTGAATTTCGACGGGGCGATCGGAAACCGCGACTGCCCGCTGGTCATCGTCGTGAGCCGCTGCTCCCCGCGCACGCTCGGCGGAATGTCCTTGTCGAAATAGTCGGCGAGCTTCGGCTTGTAGTCCCACAGGTCGATCTGCGAGGGACCGCCGTTGGTGTGGATGTAGATGACGCTCTTCGCCCTGGCCGCATGGTGCGGCAGCCCCGGCAGCGGCGGATGGACCCGGCCGGCCGGCTTGGCTGCGGCGCTGGCCGCCTCGCCGCGGGCCCGCGATTCGAGCAGCGACAGCGCGGCCGCACCCGCGCCCACGCCGGACGTGCGCAGGAAAGCCCGCCGGGCCATCGCGGTGCGAAACGCTTCGAATTCGAGTGGGAGCATGTGAAAAAACCTCTTGTCAGCTTTTTCCGCGGACGAACTCAGTTTCGTGTGAGGGCTTCGTCGAGGTTGAGCATCGTATTGGAAAGCAAAGTCCACGCCGCCAGCTCGACCGCCGGGATGTGGCCCGGCACCGGCGAGTCGCCATGGGCGATCGCCTTCGCGGCCATCGCCGGGTCGGCGGCATAACGGGCGCGGTTCGCGGCCAGGGCCGCGGCCACGACCTCGCGTTCGGCCGGCTCCGGCGGTCGCGAGAGCACCGTGCGGAAGAGCCAGTCGATCCGCCCCGCGTCGTCGGCGGCGCTCGCGGCCAGCGCGCGGGCGGCCAGCGCCCGCGCTGCTTCGACGTGCTGCACGTCGTTCATGAGCTGCAGGGCCTGCAGCGGCGTGTTGCTCCGCTCGCGGCGGGCGCAGAAGGCCTCGCGGCTCGGCGCGTCGAAATTCGACATGAAGGGCGGCGGGGCCGTCCGCTTGAGAAACGTGTAGAGGCTGCGGCGGTAGAGCGAATCCCCCGAGTCGCGGTAGTAGGTCCTGGTGTTGGATCCGGCGAAGCCGACCGGCTCCCAGATGTTGTCGGGCTGGTAGGGCTTCACGCCGCGGCCGCCCATCCTGGGCACGAGCAGCCCCGACAGGAAGAGCGACTGGTCGCGGATCTGCTCGGCGTCGAGGCGGATTCGCGGGCCCCGTGCCAGGAGCCGGTTCTCGGGATCGCGGGCCAGCTGCTGCGGCTGCACCTTGGACGACCGCCTGAAGGCGGCGCTCGTCACGATCAGCCGCACGATCTTCCCGGTATCCCAGCCGTTGTCCCGGTATTCGGCCGCGAGCCAGTCGAGCAACTCCGGATGGCTCGGCGGCTCACCCTGCAGGCCGAAGTCCTCGTGTGTCTTCACGAGCCCCGTGCCGAAGAATTGCTGCCAGAGCCGATTCGCCGCCACGCGGGCCGTGAGCGGATGCTCCTTCGAGACGAGCCACCTGGCGAGGTCGAGCCGCGAGGGCGTCTGGCCCTCCGCCACAGCCAGCGGCGGCAGGAAGGCGGGCGTGCCGCGAACCACCTTCTCGCCCGGCTTGTCATAGGCGCCCCGCAGCATCACGAAGCTGTCGCGCATCGTCGGCAGGTCGTTGAAGACGAGGCTCCGCGGGATGAGATCGTCGATGCCGTCGCGAATCTTCGCCAGCGCGTCGTAGTCGGCGGCCGCGGCGACGAGCGGCTCCGGCGGGCTCGCCCAGACCTGCGTCATCCAGTGACGCTTGAGCCTCGCGACATCAGCCTGATCGGTCGTCTTCTCGGGCCCCTGCTGCACGATCGACCGCAGCGCGACCGGAATGTCCTGGAGGTCCGCATCCTGCTTCGCCGACTTCTGCCTCCACCAGGCGGTGAACGAGCGGGCCGGATCGGTGGCGGCATGTGCGGGCATCGACACCCCGAGCGAATCCAGGCGGGCATGGCCGCGGGCCAGCGCGATGCCGACGGCCGTCACCCGCGTGCCCGGGCCGAGTTGCAGCCGGCCCGGATCGATCGCCAGCCGGGCCCATGACCCGGCCTTGGGCAGCGGCCCCGCGTGCACGAGGCCGTGGTCTGTCTTCCGCGTGTCGGTGAACGGCACGTCGGACCAGTCGCCCCACACCACTCCGTGCCGCCACGACCGGCTTCGCAGCTGCAGCATGACCGCCTCCGGCGGATCGGCGGGGTCGAGCCACACATGGATGGCAATCTCGCCCTTCTCGGGGATCGTGAAGGTCTGGTCGCCGTCGGTCGTCACGACCTGCACCGGCGTCGTCGCGACGATGTCGAGAAAGCGACTGCCGGCCTGCGCTGTTGCGTCGGCTGATGCCTCGAGCCACTGGAGCGTGCCGCCCGGGCCCGCCCGCACCACCGCGCTGTTCGGCCAGCCATCAGCCAGCCACATCGTCTCGCGCTTGCCGGAGGGAGAGACTCCCTCCGCCGGATCGACGTAGCCCGCGGCAGCGAGCGCGTCGTCGAGAGCTTTTTCGTAGGGAGCCATCTCGCGGTTGATCGCGGCGAGCAGCTCCTCCTGTGAGGGTGTCTTCACTGGCAGCGACGGCGCCGTCCGCCGCGTGTTGCCGTCGAAGCCGGGATCGGCCGCCGAATTGAAGAAGGCGTAGAGCGAATAAAACTCCTTCTGCGACAGCGGATCGAACTTGTGGCTGTGACAGACGGCGCACTGGCCGGTGAGGCCGAGCCAGGCGTTCGTCATCGTGGCCGTGCGGTCGATCGCATACCGGAAGAGCAGTTCCTCGTTGATCGAGCCCCCCTCGCTCGTCGTCACGTTCGAGCGGCAGAAGCCGGTGGCGATCTTCTGGTCGGTCGTCGCGTCGGGCAGCAGGTCGCCGGCGATCTGCTCGATCGTGAACCGGTCGAACGGCAGGTTGTCGTTGAACGCCTTCACGACCCAGTCGCGGTAGAGCCACATCTCGCGCTCGTTGTCGAGGTGGAGGCCGTGCGTGTCGGCATAGCGGGCCTGGTCGAGCCAGTGGCGGGCCATCTCCTCGCCGTGCCGCGGACTCGCCAGCATCGAGGCGACGAGCTTCTCATACGCATCGGCCGCGCCGTCCGCCACGAACGCCGCCACCTGCTCGGGCGTGGGCGGCAGGCCGGTGAGGGCGAACGACAGCCGCCGGATCAGCGTGGGCCGATCGGCCTCGGCGTTGACCGGCAGCCCTTCGGCGCTCAGCCGCTCGGCGAGAAAGGCGTCGATCGGGTTGCCACGGTCGGCCGCGGCCCGCACGGGCACCGCGGGCCGCTCGATCGGCCGATGCGACCAGTGCCGCTCATAGGGAGCGCCGGCGGCGATCCAGGTTTTCAGCAGGTGCTTCTGATCCGCCGTGAGTGTCTTCTTCGAGTGCGGGGGTGGCATCACGGCATCGGGGTCGGTCGCGTCGATCCGGGCGACCAATTCGCTCTTCGTCAGATCGCCCGCCACGATCGCCCTCGACCCGCTGTCGAGTTCGCGGGTGGCCTCCTCGGCCGAATCGAGCCGCAGGCCGGCCTCCTGCTGGCCGGGACCGTGGCAGGCGTAGCAGTTTTCCGCGAGCAGTGGCCGGATGTCGCGGTCGAAGCGCCACGATTGTCCGCCGGTTTCGGCAGCGGTCCCGACGGCCGCGGCGAGCCAGGCGGCCGCGGCGAGCAAGACCGCCGGCCATCGAGGACTCGGCATCAGGAGTCGGTTGGTTGCGGCCATGCCCTCTCCGAAATCTAACAATCTACAGCTGTGCTGATCGATCGGTTGATTGCGAACCCACGGCATCCATCGTCCTCCTTGAGTAAGCTATCCAGAGCTTGCTTGGGCCGCAACGTGGCCTCGTGCCGTGGTTTTGGCTGGTCCAAACGCCTTGCTGGCCGGCCTCGACACGGTCGACTGGCGTCTGTGAGACTGTTTTTTGCATGAAGACCCTGACGTCCTCTCCCTCCGGCATGCCCTCGCCCCGGCCCGTCAGCCGGCGGACGCGGCTGCTTGCCACCGCCGTCGCGCTGGCGTGCCTCGGGGGACTCGCGCTCGCCGTCGATCTGGATGTCGCCCGCTGGTGCAAGGCGGGGCACATCCCGCGCGAGGTCATGCGGTTTCTCAATTTCTCCGAGGTCTTCGCCCACGGCATCGGCGTGGCCGCGATCCTGCTCGCCGCCGCCGTGCTCGATCCCTCGCTCGCGGGACGGCGTGCGACGCCGCGGGTCCGCGGTTTCCCGATCAGCGTGAGCTTCATCAGCCCGGATTTCGTGCGAATGGCCGTGACGGCGTTCGCGGGCGGCATCATGGCCAACGTGGTCAAGGAGACGCTCGTCGACCGAGTCCGCCCGCGGGCCGCCGACCTCACCGCCGCCGCGTCGGCGCTGGCCACGTTCGGCAACTCCCTCGCCGCGCAGATCACCAGTCACAGCGATGCCAACAGTTTTCCATCCGGCCACGCCGCCACCGCGGCGGGTCTGGCCGCCGCCCTGTCCTGGAAATACCCCCGGGCAACCTGGTTCTTCGTCACGTTGGCGGCGGCGGCCGCCGCACAGCGGGTGGCCAGTTCGGCGCACTACCCGAGCGACGTTCTCTTCGGCGCAGCCGTCGGACTCGTCGGCGCGGCTTGTTTCATCGGAGCAGCCACGCCCGGCCTGCGATCGGCCGACGACGCTGCGCGGACGGAATGACCGTGGAATCGGCTCGTGACGCCGCCGCGCAGAATGAGGCGAATCGTTCGAATTCGATGTGGGAATGTGGAGTCCATGGGTCGATCGTGCTAGGCTAGGCGGTGAAAAGCTCATGCCCTCCGGATCGGTTCCGCTCGCAGGCCAGTCAGTGGCCAAGGTGTCTCATGCCCGCCCCGAAGAAAGCCCGCAAAGTCGCCACCGTAAAATCCCCCCCGGCCGCTCAGGAAGCTTCCGACATGGCGACCGGCACGGCCGCGACGGCCGTTGCCGGCAAGAAGCGGGACGGCAAGCGGGTGCTGCTCGTCGACGACGACTCGGAGATCGTCGAATCGATGCGGACGGTGCTGGAGTCGCGGGGCTATGAGATTCTGGTCGCTCGCGATGGCAACCAGGGCCTCATGATGGCCGAGAACGAGGAGCCAGATCTCGTCGTGCTCGACATGATGATGCCCAAGCGGAGCGGCTTTCTCGTGCTCGAGAAGCTGCGACGGACGCGGCCGGTGCCGATGAAGGTAATCATGATCACCGCCAACGAGGGCAGCCGCCACAAAGCCTACGCGGAGATGCTGGGCGTCGACGACTACATCCGCAAGCCGTTCGCCATGGACCGGCTGCTCGCCAGCATCGACAGGCTGCTGTCTTAAGAGCCGACGACGAACACCCCCATCCCCCCACGGCCGCCCACTTTTCCGCTGGCAAGCCGGGGAGTTTGCGCAGGCGATTCCTGAGATTGACCCATTTTCGGGAGGGCTCTAGTATCCGGCGGACGCTCCTTGCTCGCCACCTTTCCACCGCTTCCGCTCCGCTTGCCCGTGACTCAATCCTTCGCACCATCGACCGCACACGACGACCTCAAGGAGCGGGTGCGCGACGCGATCGACATCGTCGATCTGGTGGGGACATACCTTTCCCTGCGGCGGGCCGGCAAGGCCATGGTGGGGCTGTGCCCATGGCACGAAGACTCCCGCCCGAGCTTCCACGTCAACCCCGAACGCCAAACCTTCCGCTGCTGGGTCTGCAACATCGGCGGCGACGTCTTCAGTTTTCTCATGCGGATGGAGCGGCTCGAGTTTCGCGAGGCGCTCGAGCAATTGGCCCAGCGTGCCGGCATCGACCTGCCCCGCGGCCGCGGCGGCCTGCCGACCGACGAAAAGGCGGCCATCCTCGCCGCCCTGTCCTGGGCCGCCGACCGCTATCGTGACTGCCTCCGCGGCGGCCCCGATGCCAAGCCCGCGCGAGAGTATCTCCAAGCCCGCGGCCTCACGCCGCAGACGATCGACGCCTTCCGACTGGGCTACGCGCCGCCGGCCTGGGACTGGCTCCTGCGGCAGGCTTCGGCCGCCGGCATCGCCACCGGCCACCTCGCCAAGGCGGGGCTCGTGGTCGAGCGGCAGGATCGCTCCGGATACTACGACCGCTTCCGCGACCGGGTCATGTTCCCGATCCTCGACCCCCTGTCGCGGTGCGTCGCCTTTGGCGGTCGCGTGCTGCCGGGCGCGCCGCCCGATTCCGCGAAGTACATCAACTCCCCCGAGACGCAGCTTTTCTCCAAGAGCTCCATGCTCTACGGCCTCGACACCGCCCGCGAGGCGATGGGAAAATCCCGCCGCGCGATCGTGGTGGAGGGCTACACCGACTGCCTGGCCGCCCGGCAGGCGGGCATCCACGACGTGGTGGCCGTGCTTGGCACGGCGCTGGGCGAACGGCATGCCAAGCTGCTGCGACGGTATGCCGACCGGATCGTGCTGGTGCTCGATGGCGACGACGCCGGCCGCCGCCGGGCCAACGAGATTCTCGACGTGCTCCTGGCCGAACCGATCGACGTGCGGATCGCCCGGCTGCCCTCGGGAGTCGACCCGTGTGAGTTCGTGCTCGAGCAGGGCCGCGAGGCCTTCGAGGCATTGGTCGCCTCCGCCGGCGACCCGCTCGACTACCGCCTCGACGAGGCGATCGCCCGGCTCGCCCCCGACGCCGGCGACGATGCGGCCCTCGCGGCCGTCGAGAGCGTGCTGGTGGCGTTGGCGAAGGTCTCGCCACAGTCCTCGCTGTCACCGTCGCAGATTCGGCTCCGTGAAGACCAGGTCGTGGGCCGCCTGTCACGGCGGTTCGGCCTGTCTCGCGAGGTGCTGCGGACGCGGCTCCTGGCGCTCCGCGAGGCCGCGGGCCGGCGTGGCCCGTCTCCCGCCGCCGGCAGCGACGCGTCCGTCGACGCCGACCCGGGCATCATGCGGAAGCTCCCGGCCTGGGATCGGGAGGTGATCGAAGTGCTCGTCGGCGTGCCGGACGGCGCCGGCCTGATCGTCCGCGACGTGCAGTCGGCCGAACTCGAGACGCAGGAGGGGCGGGCCGTGCTCGAGGCCGCCCGCCGGCTTCACGCCGAAGGCCGCCAGATCGCCCTGGCGGGCCTGTTGCTGGAGATCAACGATCCCTCGCTGCAGAGCCTGCTCGTGGCCGTCGACGAGAACACCGCCGCACGGACCCAACTCGATCCCCAGGACCGCATCCACCACCTGCAGGACGCTCTGCGACGCCGCTCGGCCCAGCGGCAGGCGCATCGGAGCGCGCGGGCACTGAAAACCTCCCGGCTGGACCCCGGCTCGGAGGCGGCCCTGCTTGAGCAGCTCGTCATGCAACGACGCGCGGCTCAGGGCATGACCGATGTCGATGAGGGCATGACCGAACCCAAGGATGGGTGAAGGTGCCCCGTCTCGTCGCTGCGATCGGCCGCGTCCGGAACATCGCTTCCCGGCCGGCCGGGGGGCGGTGCGCGAGGTGACGGTACGATGGTGAAGGAGAACCCACTGATGCGTCGATCCGTGAGCACCCTGACTGTGTCGAAGCCCCAACACGACAGCTCCACCGCGGGCCAGCCCCGAGCGGCTCGCCCCGTGCAGGCCGAGCCGACGGCCACGCCCCCGTCCGGATCCGCCGCCCACGCCGACGCCGAATTGTCGGCGCTGATCTCGGCCGGCAGGTCCCAGGGCTATCTCACGTTCGACCAGGTGAACTCCTATCTCCCCGACGAGGCCGTCGATCCGGAGAAGATCGACAGTTTGCTCGTGGCGCTCGAGGAGGAGGGGATCGAACTGGTCGACACGCCGCCCGACGCGGCGGCCGCCGACCCGACGAGGCCGGCGACCACCGCCCCCAAGCCGCGCTCGCAGCAGCCGCGCCGCGAGGAAGCCATCACGACGGCACCCTCGAACGCCGGCAACGATCCGATCCGCATGTACCTGGCGCAGATGGCGGAGATCCCGCTGCTCACGCGGGCCGAGGAGATATCCCTCGCCAAGAAGATCGAGGTCACCCGCAAGCGGTTCCGACGCGCGATCCTGGGGTCTTCCTATTCCATGCAGGCCACGGTGGAGACGCTCCGCCGCGTGCACGAGGGGAAGCTCCCCTTCGATCGCACGATCAAGGTGTCGCTCACCGAGCGGCTGACGAAGGAACAGATCCAGTCTCGCATGCCCCACAACCTGAAGACGCTCGACCACCTGATCGAGCAGGGCAAGGCCGACTTCCGGCTGCTGATCAGCCGCAAGACAACGCCGACGGACGCCCGTTCCGCACGGCTGCGGTTCCGCCGCACCCGCGGCAAGTCGCTGACGCTCGTCGAGGAACTCAGCCTGCGGACGCGGCGGGTGCAGCCGCTCGTGAAGATGCTGCGCGGCATGTCGACCCGCATGGACATCCTGCAGCGCAATCTGCGGCTGATGGACGCCGGCGAGATGTCTCGCGACGACCGGGCCGACATGCGGAAGGAACTCCGCGACCTGATGCTGACGACGCTCGAGAGCCCCCGTTCGCTGCGGCGGCGGGTCGAGATGTTCGGCAGGCTCAAGGCGGAATACGACGCCGCGAAGCGGAACCTCTCGGCCGCCAACCTGCGTCTGGTGGTGTCGATCGCGAAGAAATACCGCAACCGGGGCCTGAGCTTCCTCGACCTCATCCAGGAGGGGAACACGGGCCTGATGCGGGCGGTCGACAAGTATGAATACCGCCGCGGTTTCAAGTTCTCGACCTACGCCACCTGGTGGATCCGCCAGGCGATCACGCGGGCCATCGCCGATCAGGCCCGCACGATCCGCATCCCGGTGCACATGATCGACGTGCTTTCGAAGCTGCGGACGACCGCGAAGAAACTGCTCCACGAACTGGGCCGCGAGCCCTTGTGCGAGGAGATCGCTCAGGCCGCCGGCGTGCCGCTCGAAGAGGCGAGGCGGGTGATCGACATGGGCCGCCAGCCGATGAGCCTCGACCGGCCCGTGGGCGAGAGCGAGGACGCCAGCTTCAGCGAGTTCGTCGAGGACGCGAGCACCGCGAGCCCCACGCTCTCCGCCACGCACGGCCTGCTCAAGGATCGGCTCGATGCGCTCCTGAAGACGCTCACCTACCGCGAGCGGGAGATCATCCGTCTGCGCTACGGCCTCACCGACGGCTACATGTACACGCTCGAGGAGGTGGGCCGCATCTTTCGCGTGACGCGGGAGCGTGTCCGCCAGATCGAGGCGAAGGCGGTCAAGAAGCTGCAGCATCCGGTCCGCTCGAAGCAGCTCGAAACCTTCCTCGAGGCCATGCCGGGCTGAACCGGCCCGGCCCGGCGGCGCGGCCGCACCGGTGGTTTTCGTCGTCCGATCTGATAGACTTCGCGAACGGGGAGCCCCCCCGAACGAACCGAAGGCCATTCATGTCGACCGCCGTCATCGCCGAAACCATGCGGACCCTGCACCGCATCCACACGCAGCTCTCCGATCTCCGCGGCCGGATCAACGCCGGCCCGCGGCAGGTCGCCGCGCACACCTCCCAGGTGGAGGCGGCCGATGCCGCCCGGATCGCCGCGCAGGACGCCGTGAAGAAGGCCAAGATGGCGGCGGACCAGAAGCAGCTGCAGCTAAAGACCGCCGAAGCGAAGATCAAGGAACTCGACGGCAAGCTCAACGCCTGCAAGACCAATCGGGAGTACCAGCTGCTCACCGAGCAGATCGCGGCCGACCGGATGGCCACGCAGGTGCTCGAGGACGAGATCCTCGAGGCGCTCGAGCGGGTGGACGCGGTCAAGAAGGATCTCCCCACGGCGGAGACGGCCGTCGCCGCGGCCAGGAAGCTGCTCGACGGGACGAAGGCCCGCGTCGCCGCGGAGGCGACGCAACTCGACGGGGAGGTGCAGCGGCTTCGCGGTGAACTGGAGGCCACGGAGCGGGATCTTCCGGCCGACATGCGGGATCTCTACGACCGGGCCGTCAAGCTCAAGGGCGCCGACGGCATGGCGGCGCTCGATGGCCACAGCTGCGGCGGCTGTTTCCACCAGGTCACGGGCAACATGCATTCCGAACTGCTCATGGGCCGGGTGGTGATGTGCCGCAGCTGCGGCCGCCTGCTCTACCTGCCCGAGCGGGCGTCGCCGGGCTGACGCGACGCCTCTTTTCCCGACCGTGCGACCGGCCGCATCACCCGGCTCCATTCGTTCATCCCGTTTCTCGTATTTTCCTTTCCAGGAGCACCTCATGTCATCCGACCGCATTCCGATGACCCGGGCCGGCTACGACAAGCTGAAGGCCGAGGCGGATCATCTCGAGACCGTCGAAATGCCCAAGTTGGCCCAGCGGGTGGCCGCCGCCCGCAGCGAGGGGGACCTGAGCGAAAACGCCGAGTACCACGGTGCCCGCGAGAGCCAGGGGATGATGCAGGCGAAGATCAACGTGCTCCGCGACAAGCTCGCCCGGGCGGTGATCGTCGAACGGGCCAAGGAGGCCGGGGACGAGGTCGTGTTCGGGGCGACCGTGGTGGTGAAGGACCTGCAGTTCGGCGACGAGGAAATCTTCGTGCTCGTGGGTGCCGGCGAAGAGGACTACGACGCCGGCCGGATCAACGTCGCCAGCCCGCTGGCCCAGGGCCTCCTCGGCCGCAAGGTGGGCGAGAAGGTCTCGATCGACGTGCCGGCAGGCACGATGAAGTTCGAGATCCGCGAAGTCCGCTTCGACGACTGACGGCGGACGCGGTGAGCCGCCCATGACCATGCTCGAGTCGCTGCGGTTCACCAATCGCTTCACCCGCGAACTGCCGGGTGATCCTGACACTCACGCTGGCCGCCGGCAGGTTTACGGAGCCTGCTGGTCGCAGGCCCGTCCCACGCCCGTCGCCGCGCCCAGGCTCGTGGCCCATGCCCGCGAAGTGGCGGAACTGCTCGACATCGACCTGTCCCCCGACCGCGAACAAGCGTTCGCGGAGGTCTTCGCCGGCAACCGGCTGCTTCCGGGAATGGAACCCTTCGCGATGTGCTACGGCGGCCATCAGTTCGGCCACTGGGCGGGCCAGTTGGGCGACGGCCGGGCCATCAACCTGGGCGAGATCGTCAACGGCCGCGGCGAGCACTGGACCCTCCAGCTCAAGGGCGCCGGTCCCACCCCCTACTCCCGCACCGCCGACGGCCTGGCCGTGCTGCGGTCGTCGATCCGGGAGTTTCTCTGCAGCGAGGCGATGCACCACCTGGGGGTGCCGACCACGCGGGCGCTCTCCGTCGTCGCCACGGGCGAGAGCGTGATCCGCGACATGTTCTACGACGGCCACCCGCGGCCCGAGCCGGGCGCCGTCGTCTGCCGGGTCGCCCCGTCGTTCACGCGGTTCGGCAATTTCCAGCTCTTCGCGGCCAGGCAGGAGCTCGAGCCGCTGCGGCGGCTCGTCGACTTCACGCTGCGCACCGACTTCCCGCAGCTCTGGTCCGGCCCCGGATCGGCGCCTGCCGAGGCGGTCGCGGCGTTCTTCGCCGAGGTCTGCCGACGCACGGCCGGGCTGATGGTCCAGTGGATGCGGGTGGGATTCGTCCATGGCGTGATGAACACCGACAACATGTCGATCCTCGGCCTGACGATCGACTACGGCCCCTACGGATGGCTCGAGGACGTCGATCCCGACTGGACACCCAACACCACCGACGCGCAGGGCCGCCGCTACCGGTTCATCGCCCAGCCGCAGATCGCGCACTGGAACCTGCTGCAGCTCGCAAACGCGCTCGTGCCGGTGGTGGGCGCCCCGGCGCCGCTCGAGGCGGCGCTCGACGCCTATGCCACGCACTTCCAGGAGGGCTACCGGCGGATGATGGCCGACAAGCTGGGCATCGCATCACGGCCCGCCGCGGACGACCCGCTCGTCGCCGACCTCTGGCCCATCCTCGCCGGGTCGGAGATCGACATGACGCTGTTCTTCCGCGGCCTCGCCACGATTCACGGCGCGCCGGAAACCGATCAGGATCAAGCCACGCTGCCGGCCGCCGTCGCCGACGCCTGCTACGAGGCGCCGTCGGCCGCCGCCGATCGGGCCCCGCTGGCCGCGTGGCTCGCCCGCTACCGGGATCGGATCCGCGCGGAGGATCTGCCCGACGCCATCCGCCGCGACCGGATGAACGCCGTCAACCCACTCTACGTGCCGCGCAACTATCTCGCGCAGCTGGCCATCGACGCAGCCGAGGCGGGCGATTTCTCCGTCGTGCGGGAAATGCTCGACGTTCTGCGACGCCCCTACGTCGAGCAACCGGGCCGCGACCGCTATGCTGCCAAGCGGCCCGACTGGGCCCGCCATCGCGCCGGCTGCTCGATGCTCTCGTGCAGTTCGTGACACGGACGCGGCTCGCAGCGGCGATGAAACGCCGCGGTGTCACCGGCTCCAGCCCGGCCGCGGCTGCGGATGCACCTGGGCTGGCGAAGCCGAGCCGAGCGTGGCCAGGCGGCTGCGGGTGGCCTCGACGGCCGACCCGGTCAGGTGCTCGATCGCCAGGTCGAACCGCACGCTCGCGTTCGGGGCGAGCGGCACCACCCGCTGCTGCGTTTCCTCGAACGACCTGGGGTTCGGGAAATTCGTGCCGGGCTCGAGGCCGGTCACGTAGCCGTCGGCCAGGCCTCCCTGGTTCTTCCAGAGCGTGAAGCACGGAAGAGTGTCGGTCCGCCAGGAGAGACAGGCGGCATGGCGGCCTTCCGGGGCCACGAGCATCGCGGTCGCGAGCCCCTTCTCGTCGGGCCGGTGCCGCATGAAATGGCACTGCTCGCCGCGGCCCGCCCGCGGCGGGTCGAAGCGCTGCCAGGTCGGCACGTCGCCGGCCGCCACGTCGTCACGTGGCGCCAACTCCTCGACCGCCGCCACCAGTTCGGCGCCCGGCCCCAGCAGCGGCGGCCCGAAGTTGACATGGTAGAGCATCTGCATGGTGGCCGGTCGGTCGGCGATGTTTTTCACCGTGTCGGTCCAGGAGACCCGCTGCCGGTCGGCATGCAGCGTGAGCGACGTCGTCATCCGCAGCGCGTGCACCAGAAAACGCGTCTCATCCACGGCCCCGGTGAGCGTGATCGTGCCCGTGGCATCGTCGAGCGTGACGTCGAGATGATGGGCGGGCAGGTTGGCGATCCGACCGTGGAGCGGGTGCAGGAGGCGGCCGGAGGCGTCGAAATCGGGGGCCCCGTTGCTCACCAGGCCGCAGCGGGCCACCAGTTCGTCGAAGCCGTCGAGCCAGCCGATGCCAGACGGCTCGGCGAGGGGCACGAACCGGGGATGCACCGGCCCGTGCACCGGCGACTGCCAGCCGAGTTCGAACTCGCCGGCCATGATCTTCCAGATGCCGAGCCCCCGGTCGGGCAGCACGAACACCTTCGTCGATCCCGCCACGAGTTCCACGAGCAGCACGCCTTCGCGTCGGCCCCCGGACAGCCGCCGCGACCGCACGGCCAGCGAACCGATCGAGACATCGACCTTGTCGGCGGCGAAGTATGACGCGCCCCGGTGGGAGGTGATCAGCTGCAGCGTCTGCGACGACATGAACGAACCCCAAGAAAGGAGACGAAGCGAGAAAACGGCTTCCGGAAAGGCCGGCAGCTTACCGCAGTCCCGCAGAAGCAGCCACAAGCCGAGGCCTGGCACCATTTTTTGTGGACCCGTCCCGTCGCTTCCGCTCCGGGCTTCTATTCCGGCGGCGCGCGATCCCGTCGCTCACGCTCCGGGCTTCTATTCTTCATACGAGCCCCCGGCGCGAGCCGGGGGATTCCGGCCCATGTTCCTTCACGATGCCTCACTCCTCGATCCCCTCCCAGAGGGCCGAGCCGACCCGCACGAGGGTCGATCCCTCCAGGATCGCCTCCTCGAAGTCGCCGCTCATCCCCATGGAAAGCTCCCGCAGCCCCGTCGGCGTCGGGATCCGGGCCGCGAGTTCGTCGCGGAGCTCGCGGAGCCGCGCGAACTGCCGCCGCGCGGTCGCGCCGCCGTCCTGCCCGTCAGGCACCGCCGCCATGCCCATCAGTCCGAGCACCCGCACGTGGGCCGCGCGGGCGGCCTCCTCGAGCACCGCGGCCACGTCCGCCTCCATCACACCGGTGCGTCCCGGATCGCCCGCGAGATTCACTTCCACGAGCACGTCGCAGACGACGCCGGCGGCCGCCGCCTCGGCCTCGATCGCCGCGACGAGCCGCCGGCTGTCGAGCGAGTGCAGGAGCGTGAGCAGCGGCAGCGTGCGCCGGAGCTTGTTGCGCTGCAGGTGCCCGATGAGATGCCAGCGCGGCTGAGGGTCGTGGCCACCGAGCGCGAGCGCCTTGGCCCAGAGCGACTGCGGGCGGCTCTCCGCGAGGTCGACGCAGCCCGCTTCCAGGAGCAGCCGGGCCGACTCGGCCGAAACATATTTCGTCACGCCGACGAGCCGCACGTCGGCCGGATCGCGGCCCGCCCTCCGGCAGGCCACCGCGATCCGCGCACGCACGGCGGCGAGGTTCGACCGCACGCGGTCGCGGGGATCGGCGGCCATCGCGCACCTCGGCCGTGGCGGTCAGTGGATTTCGATGAGCCGATCGACGACGCCCGTCCGCCCGATGCGGCCGACCATGCTTCCGCACGAGATGTTGCACCCGAGCACGGTGCGGTTTCGCGGCTCATCGAGCGTCCGGTAGACGAGCCACTGTTCCAGGCCCTGCTGGATCCGGAAACCGGCGGCCTGGTGCGGCGGGAGGTTCCGCCTCGTGTCGGCCACCGTGAGCTGCCGCCAGGTGAGCGGTCGCCCCTGGCGTGCCGTCTCGAAGTCGAGCCAGAGCGGCGAGTAGCAGCGACCTCCCGCGGCCTGATGGTCGAGCACGAGGCCATCCGCGGTCGCGGCGAAGCTCCCGCGACCGGCAGCGTTCCACTCGGGCAATGCGAGCGGCAGGGCCAGCAGCCGCGGCTTCGTGTCGTGCACCGTGATCTCCCGCGTCTCTTCCGCCCGCCGCCCCTCGAGCGCGGCGGCCAAGGGCAGCACCGTTTCCAACCGCACGCCGCCGGCCGTTGCGTGAACGCGCAGCGGATCGGGGAGGGCCTCACCCGCCTCGTCGGCGGGCCGCTGCGTGATGGTGTCGGCGAGCAGGAGGACGCGGTCCCGGGGCAGAAGCACGATCTGCCGGTCGATCTGCAGTCCGCCGGAGAGCGGCGCGACGATCTCCAGGTAGCTCGCCTTGCGGTCCGATTCCCAGCAGGAGACGGTCCACGGCCCTTCCGCCTCGAGCTGGCGGCCTCCCTTGGAGGCCCGCCACCGCCATGCGCCGGCCACGAGCAGTCGATCACCGACCGCGATCTCCAGGTACGGCACGGCATCGCGGTATTCGAGCGACACCCGGATCGCGTTTCGCTCCCAGCCCGAGCGCAGGATCGCCATTGCGGCCGCGGCGTCGTGCAGATCCCGCGACAGCAGTTTCGGCTGCTTCGCTTGCTCCTTCTTCCGGCCGCCGGCCCGGCCCGGCGTCTGCACGATCTCGGCCGTGCGCCGCAGCCGCTTCCGATCCGAATCCGCCGCGGCGGCGAGCACGGGATCGGAGAATGCCGCCGGCAGGCGGCCCGGGCCCACGAGCAGCCGGCCCTGGCCGCCGAGCAGGCGGACCGCCGTGCCCAACGCCTTCGCGAAGCTCTCTTCGGTGGCCTCGTCCCATGACGGCGACCCGGTGGCGAGGGCCACGTCCCGCACGAGGCACCACCGCACCACCCGCTCGACCACGGCCGGCGAGCCTTGCAGGCTGACGGTGCCCTCGGCGGATACGAGCCGCCGGATTTCATCGGCCACCGCCATCGCGGCATCGCCATCGAGACACCGGCAGGCCTCGATGTCGCAAAACAAGCGTGCCACGGTGAGCGTGAACCGCGCGGAGAGCGTCTCGCCGGCCGCGAGGGCGGGCTGTGCGGTGCGGGCGAACTTCACGAGCCGCTCGAGCAGCCCGCCGGCTGAGCCGCCGGCCCGCCGCGTCCGTGCCATCCAGGCCAGCCCCCAGGTGGCCGCCTCGCACAACAGCCAGCGTTCGCGCTCGGTTCCGATGGCGGCCGCCTCGTCGAGCGTGTCGCCGATCGCGGCCTCGATGAAGGTCATCGTCTGGACGTCGTGTGAACCACGATCGATCTGCCGCGCGAGCCGCCGCAGGCGGCGGCGGACGTCGAGCGACTCGCTCACGTCGGCGATCGCCCGGATCCGACGGCTGGCCGCCGCGGCCCCCACCTTCGCCGGCGCACGGGAGGTGGCGGCCCGAGCCGCGGCGGCCGAAGTTGCCGAAGCTTCGTCGGCCAACCCGTTCGAATCCGCCTCAGATGGTTCACCCGACGGCCGCCGCTCGACGGTCGCCTTGCCCCGCTTGCCGCCCTTCTTGGTCTTTTTGGGCTTTCCGTTCGGCGCCTGTGTTGTTTCCGTCATAACCATGGTGAAGCCGTGCCTGTCGTTGCTGGACGTTTTGTTGCGATGTTGAGTTCGCACTGGACGAAAAGGTTCGGTATCGTACCCCGTGAAGGCGGAGGTATCCACGACCCCGTCCGCCCCGTCCTCTCGATACCATGCAGCAACCCTGCCCAGCCCTTGTTCGTTCTGCGATGCGATGCAGGCCCGCCGCCGACATGGCTGCAGCTTGCCTGTCGGTGCTCGTCGCGGCCCTCGTGACATGGGTGGTGGCATGGACGGCGGTACTGGCCGCCGACCCCGAAGCCCGGCCCGCCGCCGTCGATCGGCACCCCGAATTCAAGCGGCTGTCCCCGACGGAAGAGGTCTGGATCGACGTCAAGGCCAAGCGGGTGGTGGTGGGGGGCACGATCGCCGTCGACAAGGGGGCGATCGAGTTTTTCGCCTGTCCCCGAGGCACGAAGGAGCATGAGTCGATCGTGGCGACGCGGTCGACGGCGCAGCTCGTGCATGCGGGTCTCCTTGCCATCGGCCTCGTGCCCGGCAGGCCGGTCTCCTTCGATCCGGAATACCGGGCCGCCTCCGGCCCCTTGGTGCGCATCGCCATGCGCTGGAAAGACGCGGCGGGCCGCGTGCAGGAGGTGCCGGCACAGCATTGGATTCGCGACACCCGCAGCGGCGAGGCGATGCGGGAGCAGTGGGTGTTCGCAGGCAGCGTCTTCTGGACGGATCCCGCCGACGGCAAGGACTACTACCAGGCCGACGGCGGCGATCTGGTCTGCCTGTCGAACTTCCCCACGGCGATGCTCGACCTGCCCATCGAGAGCTCGCAGTCGAACGAGGCCCTGCTCTTCGAGGCGTTCGCCGGCCGCGTGCCTCCCCGCGGCACCGACGTCGAGATGATCCTCTCGGCGGCGGAGGAGTGATCATGATCACGTTCACCGACTTCGACGCGTGGGGGGAGGCGATCAACGGGGCGCACCTGCGGCTGGTCTGCGACTCGGTCGAGACCCCGGCGTGGACGCTCGGCGTCCTCGACCTCGGCGGGGTGGTGCTGCAGGTGGCGTCGGAGGGGGGGGGCAACCTCTGCTACGGCGCGAACACGCATTCCGGCCCGCTTCTCTTCCTGCCGTTGACGCACGCCCACGAGCACATCGCCAACGGCGAACCGCTCGACGACGACTCGCTGCTGGCGATCCCTCGCGGGGCCGACTTCAGCATCCGCCTCCGCCGCAGGGCCCACTCCTGGTGCTCGATCGCGCTGGGCCCCGACGCCGTGATCGCCGGGGCGACGCTCGACGGCAGCCGGAGAATGGCCTGTCGGCCCGGCGCGGTGTCGGCCCTGCGGGGCCTGGCCGGCTCGATCGCGGCGGCCCTGCTCGACAAACCCGCGGGAACCGCGGCCCATCGGGCCGCCGGCAGCGAACTGGCAGCTGCGGCCCGCTCCTGCTTCGCCCCCGTCGCGCCGCCACGGCCCGCCCCCGGCCGCCCGCGTCTCGATCGCCGGACGATCATACGGCGGTCCATGGACGCGATCGACGCGGCCCCGCTCCTGCCGACGGCGGCGGACCTGGCCCGGCAGGTCGGGGTCAACGACCGCACGCTCCTGCGGACGTTCCGGGAGACCTACGGCCTGCCGCCGAAGCGGTACCTGATGCTGCGCGAGCTCCACCTCATCCGTCGCGAGCTCTCGAGCGGTGCCGGCGGCTCCTCCACCGTGGCGGACGTCCTCGTCCGCCACGGCATCTGGGAGTTCGGCCGTTTCGCCGGCCGCTACCGCACCCACTTCGGCGAACTCCCCTCCGACACGCTCCGCCGAGCCCGCGCGTCGTCCCGGCAGCCACCGCCGATCGGCCCGTCAGCGGCCGGATCCGGGTGACGCCGTGACCGCCTCCATCACGCGGTCGAGGTTGAAGCTGCCCGGTTTCTGACGCGGCGGGAACTCCCGGAAGCTCTGCAGCCACTGGCCCACGTGGGCAGCGGCGGGCGCGATGGCGAACATGTGCTCGAGGTACCACCGCTGGTAGTCCATGCCGATGTCCTGGGCGAGTTCGAACGGATCCATCCGCAGGTTCACGAGCGTCGGCGCCCGCAGCTCCACGAACGGCTGCTGCCAGACGTGCATGCCGTGGGCCCGCTGCTCGAGGAACGTCACCATCCAATTCTCGTAGCGG
>JBIIYN010000175.1:0-8259 GCA_044346795.1 Pirellulales bacterium | reverse complement strand
CCGAAGCCGGTGCTACACCAAAGTCGAATGCGCTCTAGAATCTCACGGTCGCAGCACGCCGTCCCGACCCGCCCCTAAAATTGTCGCCATGAAGTTCGCCACGAAGCACGTCGCAGCCTGTCTGTTCGTCCTGCTCTCCGGTGCCACCGCGCCGGCCCGCGCCGAACACAACGTGCCGCCGGCGGGCTACACCGCGCTCTTCAACGGGAAGGATCTCTTCGGCTGGTATGGCTGGGGCACCCAGGATCCGACCGACCTGGCGAAGATGACGCCCGAGCAGCGGGCCGACTACAAGCGGAAGTCGGTCGAGGGTGGCCTGGTCGATGCCAAGGGAGCCGCCAGAAACGACCAGATCAACGCCCACTGGCGGGTCGAGGACGGGGAACTCGTCAACGACGGCCAGGGGCTCTACCTCACGACCGACCGCGACTATGGCGACTTCGACCTCTGGGTCGATTACAAGATGCTGCCCTTGGGGGACAGCGGCGTCTACCTCCGCGGCATCCCGCAGGTGCAGATCTGGGATTCCACCGAGGAAAAGAAGTTTCCGCTCGGCGCCGACAAGGGCTCGGGCGGCCTGTGGAACAACAAGTCGGCGGCGGGCAAGTTTCCGCTCAAGCGGATGGACCGACCCTTCGGCGAATGGAACACGCTCCACATCCGCATGATCGGCGAACGGGTCACCGTCGCGCTCAACGGCGAGGTCGTCGTCGATCACGCGCCGCTCGAAAATTTCTTCGCCAACCAGAAGGCGGGCTACGTGGCCTACGGCAAGCCGGGCGCCGCGGCCGGCGGGGATGCGGCGAAGCTCCCCAACGGCTTCATGCCCGACCCCGCGTTTCCCCGGGGGCCGATCCAGCTGCAGACGCACGGCAGCGCGATCCGCTGGCGCAACGTCTTCATCCGTGACATCCCCGCCGACGAGGCCGACCGGGAACTGGCCGGTCGGAACGCCGAGGGGTTCGTCGAACTCGTCAACGGCAAGGACCTGAGCAACTGGCAGGGTGCCCTCGACAGCTACGAGATGAAGGACGGCGCCATCACCTGCAAGCCCGGCATGGGGGGCGACCTGCTCACGAAGGAGCCGTTCGAGAACGGCACCATCCGCGTCCAGTTCAGGCTGCCGAAGGCGGGCAACAACGGCATCGCCCTGCGGACGCCGGCCGGCGGCCACTCGGCCAAGGACGGCCTCGAGCTGCAGGTCATCGACAGCGACGGCTACAACGAGAAGCAGGCCGCCGCCGGCAAGCCGGGGCTCGAGCCCTACCAGTACCACGGCAGCCTCTACCACTGCGTCGGCGCCAAGCACGGCTACCTGCGGCCGGTCGGCGAGTGGAATTTCCAGGAGATCGACGTCGATGGCCAGAAGATCAGGATCACGCTCAACGGCACGAAGATCCTCGACGTCGACATCGACACCTTCGACCGCAGCCAGATCCCGCACCCGCCCAAAGGGCTCGACCGCCGCTCGGGGTTCATCGGCCTGGCCGGCCACAACGACCCGGTGCAGTTTCGCAGCTTCCAGGTGAAGCGGCGGTAGAACGCCTGACAATCCGTCAGGCCGTGGCCCCTTCGGCCAGCCCCAGGCGGTGACGGCGGTATCCGCCGCTGGCGATGTTCGCGATCCACGGCCCGTTCTCGAGATACCAGGCCACCGTCCGGGTGATCGCCTCGTCGAACGAGAGGCTCGGCCGCCAGCCGAGTTCCCGTTCGATCCTGCCGAAGTCGATGGCGTACCGCCTGTCGTGTCCCGGCCGATCCTTCACGAAGCTGATGAGCGACGTGCAGGGGGCATGGGGCAAACCCGGCCGCAGCATGTCGACGGCCCGGCAGATGGCCTGTACCACCTCGAGGTTCCGCTTCTCGCTGTCGCCGCCGATGTTGTAGACCTCGCCCACCCGTCCCCGGGCGAGCACGGTGCGGATCGCCCGGCAGTGGTCGCCCACGTAGAGCCAGTCGCGGACCTGTGCGCCGTCGCCGTAGACGGGCAGCGGCTTGCCCTCCAGGCAGTTGAGGATCATCACCGGAATGAGCTTCTCGGGAAACTGGTAGGGGCCGTAGTTGTTGGAGCAGTTGGTCGTGAGCGTGGGCAGGCCGTAGGTGTGATGGTAGGCGCGGACAAAGTGGTCGCTCGACGCCTTCGAGGCGGAGTAGGGGGAGTTGGGCGCATAGGGGGTCGTCTCGGTGAACTTGCCGGTGGGACCGAGCGAGCCGTAGACCTCGTCGGTCGACACGTGCAGGAAGCGGAACTCCCGCTGTTCCGCCTCCGGCAGGCTCTTCCAATGCCGCCGCGCCTCTTCGAGGAGCCGGAACGTGCCGAGGACGTTGGTCTCCACGAACGCGGCCGGCCCGTCGATCGACCGATCCACGTGGCTTTCCGCGGCGAAATTGACGATGGCCTGCGGCCGGTGTTTCGCCAGCAGGCCGGCCACCAACTCGGGGTCGCCGATGTCGCCCTGCACGAACACGTGCCGCGGATTCGTCGCCACGTCGCGGAGCGACTCGAGGTTGCCCGCGTAGGTCAGCTTGTCGAGATTGACGACGGGCGACTGCTCCTCGGCGATCCACTGCCGCACGAACTCCCCGCCGATGAAGCCGGCGCCGCCGGTGACCAAGATGGATTGCATGCCGTCCTTTCGCTCCGGGCCCAAGGCGGAAAAAACCCGGGCGGAAAACCCCGGGGAACTATCCGAGAAATACGCTTTTTTCCGGCCGATCGCCAGACCGGAAACGGGCCGATGGCCCGCACCGATCACGGCCGGGACGGAGCCCCTTTGCTCTGGCGACCCCGCCCCCGATCCGGTACCACTCCGCGGCCCTCCCGACCCCGGAAATCAGGCCGATGCCAGCGCGGAAAACTCCCCCGGCGGTGCTCGCCCTCGGCAAGCGGTGCGAACGGGTCTTGCGCCGGCTCAGGCACGGCCTCCGCGACGCCCGCGCCGCCATCTCGCTCCTCCGCGCCGCCCGCCGGGCCGGCCCGCCTGTGCTCGCCCGTCGCGCCGCCGGGCTCGTCCCGCCCGACCTGATCCTCTGCTGCCGCGCCGAAGCCTCCGCCGCGGCGGACGATTGCCGCCGCGTGCTCCAATCGCTCGCCACGGGTGCCCTGCCACCGCGGCGGGTCTGGATGGTCGCAGCCGCCTCCCATCCGAAGGAGACGGGCCTCGCCGGGCTGCGCGCCGCCGTCGCCGCGGCCGCATCCGGCCACGTGATCCTCTGCGACACCCGCGCCACCATCTGCGAAGACGCACTGGCATGGATCGCGGCCATCCTCGAGCGGTGCGGCAGCCGCTCCACGGGCGTCGAACGGCCCGGCAGCGGCTCCACCGGCCGTGGACCGGTCGCCGTCTACGGCGACGAGGCGGTGGTCGAGCCCCGCGCGTTCCGCCGGGCCGCCGTGACGATCGATCACAAGCCCGATTTTTCGTATCCGTCGCTGCTTGCCGGCAACTGCCTGGGGCCGATCGTGGCCTTCGAGCGTGCGCTGGCGATCGCGGCACTCGACCGGCTGATCGCCCGCGGCGTGGCGACGACGTCGCCTGGGGAATGCCTCTATGCCGTGGCGCTCGAGGCGCTGCGGGGCTGCACCCATGTCGACGTGGCCCACGTGCAGCACCCGCTCTCGGTGCGACCGACCCACCAGGCCGGCACCCCGCTCGACGACACGGCCCGCATCGCCTCCGCCGCGCTCGAGGCCGCCGGCGTTTCGGCCGTCGTCGCCACCCATCCCCGCGACGCGACGCTCCACCAGTTCGAGTTGCAGCCGCGCCGGTCGCCCCACGTGTCGATCATCATTCCGACCAAGAACGCCGGAGCCCTCGTCGAGTCGTGCGTCCGCGACCTGCGGAAGGACCCCGGCTACGACGCCTACGACGTCACGGTGATCGATCACGAATCGACCGAGCCGCGGCTGCTCGACTTCCTCGCCCGCGAGTCGGCCGCGGCCAGGCTCCGGGTGTTTCCCTATCGCGGCCGGTTCAATTTCGCGGCCATGAACAACGCCGCGGTGCGGTCGACCCGCGGCTCCCTGCTCCTGTTTCTCAACAACGACGTCGACGGCTTCTCACCCCGGTGGCTGGCACAGATGACGGCGACCTTCGAGCTCGACGACCGCATCGGGGCCGTCGGCGTGCTGCTCCACTATCCCGAGGGCGACATCCAGCATGCCGGCGTCGTGCTCAACGCCAAACGCCTCTGCCAGCATGCGCACTACAACTGGCCGGCGGACGCACTGGGGTATCGGAGCCGCATCCGAAGGCTGCAGGAATTCTCCGCCGTCACCGCCGCGTGCATGCTCGTCCGCCGGGATGCCTTCGAGGCGGTCGGCGGCTTCGACGAGCAGTTCCCCGACGACTACAACGACATCGACCTGTGCCTCCGCCTCCGGGCCGCCGGCTTTTCGATCGTCTACCAGCCGCACGCGCGGGCCACGCACTGGGAGGGACGCACGCGGACCGCCAAGGAGACCGCCAAGGAGGTGTTCGTCGCCCGCTGGCGGCACGCGTTTGCCCACGACCCCTTCTACCATCCGCACCTCGCCCAGACGGACTTCCGGCCCGACGGCCTCGAGCGCCTCTGGCGGCAGCGGAAGGCGGTGGCGCTCGGCGACCTGCTGGCCTCCCGCGGCGGCCCGGCGGACCGGCAGCCGACACACGGGGTTTCATCCGTTTCGTCCGACTCATCCGGCTCGCCCCGCCGCGCGGAAGCCGCCTGACCGCGCCCCCACCACCGCCTCGACGTGCGATGAACGCTCCCTCCCCCCGCGTGCGTGCGCTGATCTACGCCCACTGGGATCGTGACGGCGTCGTCGATCCCTACGTGCTCCACGCCCTGCGGGAATACCGGGCCGCCGTGGACCGCCTCGTCTTCGTCTCGACGCACTGCACGCACGTGCCCCCGGAGCTCGAGTCGCTGGCCGACGAGGTCATCGTCCGCGAGAACACCGGCTTCGATTTCGCCAGCTGGCGGGAGGGGCTCGGACGACTCGACCAAGCCGCCTACGACGAGATCCTGTTCACCAACAGCAGCGTGTATGGGCCGCTCTGGCCGATCGCCGACTGCCTGACGAATGCGGCGGCGGCCGAGGCCGACCTCTGGGGCATGACGGTGTCGCTCGAGCCCGAGGTCCACCTCCAGTCCTACTTCATGGGCATGTCCCGGAGGCTGCTCGCCTCCGGCTGCGGCCGACGGCTCTGGGAGGGAATCCAGCCCGTGCCCACGAAGCGCGACGCGATCAGGGGCTACGAGCTGCGCTGGATGTCCGAGTGCCTCGCCGACGGCTTCGCCGTCCATGCGGTCTTCGACGGCCGCAGGCATCCGCGGGTGCCGCTGCGGGAACAGTTGGCCAACATGACCTGCTGGCCACCCTGGCAGAAGAGGGTGCGTCGCTATCGCCGCAGCGTCCGCCAGCCGGCCCTCAACCCGTCGCACCTGCATTGGAAGCAGGTGCTCGAGTGTGGCTCGCCGCTGCTCAAGGTGGACCTCCTCCGCGACAATCCCGTCGGCGTCGATACGGGCCGCATCCACGACTGGCTCACGACCCATACCTCCTATCCTGTGGAGATCATCACCGCGCACCTCGCGCGGATGCGGCAACCGGCCGCCGAGGCTTTCAAGATCGTCAAGAAACCTGCGCGATTGTGCCGATGGTAACGCCTAGGGCCCCATGCAGTTGTATGGGGTGGTCATCCCCTCGAAAGAGCCAGGCACCCACCATGAGCCGCTTGAGCCGCGTCGTCCGGTCGATCTGCATGCCGCTCGACGAGTCGTGGACGCACAGCCTCCTCCCCCTGCAGCAGAAGGGCTTCCCCGTCGCCGTCTGCTGGTCGGCCAAGAGCGGGTGCACGACGATTCTGAAATGGTTCCTCCGGCAGACCGGCCGGCTGGACGAGGCGCTCGCGTACAGCGACTGGGTGCACGATTACCGCGAGCGGCAGCTATTCACCGCGCCCACGTATCGCTGGCAGTGTGAGCGGCTCTTCAAGCGCGGCCGGGCCGGCACGTCGATCATCAAGGTGATCCGCGACCCCGCCTCACGGGCGGTCAGCAGCTTCCTGCATTTCCTGCGGTGCGGCGCCGACGTGGGCAATTGGCCGCACGCTGCGCGGGTGGCGCAGTGGAAGATGATCGCCGGCCTCCGAGGCCAGCGAGGCGTCAGCTTCCGGCAGTTCCTCCTGTTCGTCAGCGCGCAGCAGCTGATTCGAGCCACGACGGACCCCCACTTTCGACCGCAGTACGACGGCTTGCAGGATCCGCGCGTCGATTCCTTCCTGCTGCTCGAAGACCTGGCCGCCGGGCTGCGGGCGGTCGAAGAGCGGCACGGGCTGCCTCATGTCGACCTGCGCGGCCTGAGCCGGTCGTCCCACCACAATCCGCCGTCGGCGAGCCATGCCTGGCCGACCGAGGCCGCGGCGTTCGTCGCCGATCATCACACGCTCGACGAACTGGGAACGCCGCCGACGGAGGCTTTTCTCGACGCGGATACCCTGACGCTCGTCCACACCGCCTACTGGGCCGACTACGAGGCCTACGGCCACTTCTACGACACCGCACCCGCGACGCTCCGGATGCCGTCCGCACCCGCCGACGATGCCCGCCAGCGGCAGCATCGGGCCGCGTGAGCCGGCCGGCTACGCGGCGCCGTCGGAGCCGCGTTCGAGGGCCGCGAGCCTCTCGCGGATCTCGGCCAGTTCGGCCTCCAGCCGGGCCACCCGGTCGGCGAGCGAGTCGGCCGGATCCCCGGCCGGATCGACGGCCGGATCGACGGCCGGATCGACGGCCCGATCGACGGCCCGATCCCCGGCCCGATCCCCGGCCCGATCCCCGGCCCGATCCCCGGCCCGATCGACGTCGGCCGGAGTCGCGACCGGCGGCGGCGTCACGGCCAGTTGCGCCCGCACTTTGTCGAGTTTCTCAGGCGGCAGGAGCCCGTGGGTGAGCATGCGGCCGCGGCCGGGAGGCGAGAGCCAGACGACGAGCCCCCGGGCCGCGAGCGCGTCGAGGTGACTGCGGAGGACGTCCAGGTCGGGAATGGGGTCCATGCGGCTGGCCCTGCCCCGCAGGTCCCCCTCGCTCTGCTCTCCCCGCAGGAGCAGTTCGCCCAGGATCGCCAGCTCCTCCTTGCCGACGCCGAGCCACTCGTAGGCGAGGTGCCGGTAGCGCGGGATCTTGCCGCTCCCGAACACCTCGGCCACCGCCCCGCACTGCCGCAGGCTCACGAGCGCGCGGCTGGCCGACTCCTCGTCGAGGTGCATGACGGGATCCCGGTTGCTCTTCTGGTTCGAGCCCGTGACGACCGCATTGAGCGACAGCGGATACTGGTCGGGCGTCGTCTTCCCCTTCTCGATGAGCACGCCGAGCACCCGCCGCTCGTTGGCGTCGAGAGGCCGTACGTTTTCGGGCAATGCCGGGCTTTGGGAATCCATGGTCATCGGCTCACCTGGGCGTCAGCCGATCAAATCCCCGATCACCTTGGCATGTTCGACGCCCGTGAGCCGCTGGTCGAGGCCCAGGTGGCGGTAGGTGAACCGCTCGTGGTCGAAGCCGAGCAGTTGGAGCACGGTGGCGTGGAAATCGCGGATGTGCACCGGATCCTTGACGATGTTGTAGGAGAAGTCGTCGGTCTCGCCGTAGATCTGGCCGCCACGGGCACCGCCGCCGGCCATCCACATCGTGAAGCAGCGGGGATGGTGGTCGCGGCCGTAGTTCTCCTTCGAGAGCCCGCCCTGCGAGTAGACGGTGCGGCCGAACTCACCACCCCAGATGACGAGCGTCTCGTCCAGGAGCCCCCGGGCCTTCAGGTCCTGCACGAGGCCGTGGCAGGCCTGATCGATGTCCCGGCACTGGCTCGGCAGCCGGCCGGAGACGTTGGAGTGCGTGTCCCAGTTGTTCAAGTAGATCTGCACGAACCGCACGCCGCGTTCCACCATGCGGCGGGCCATGAGCGCGGTGTTGGCGAACGTGCCCGGCTTCCGTGACGCCTCGCCGTAGAGATCGAAGGTGTGGCTCGGCTCGCCGGCCAGGTCGGTGAGTTCGGGCACGCTCGACTGCATCCGGAACGCCATCTCATATTGCGCGATCCGGGTGCGGGTCTCGGGATCGCCCACCTGCTCGAGCGTCCGCTGGTTCAGGGCCTGTAGGCCGTCGAGCGTCTTGCGACGCACCACCGCGGGCACTCCCGGCGGGTTGTTGATGTAGAGGATCGGGTCGCCGGCGCTGCGGAAGCTCACCCCGGCGTATTCGCCCGGCAGGTAGCCGCTCGAC